>NVUL01000107.1 GCA_002401885.1 SAR86 cluster bacterium | reverse complement strand
AAAAGACTTCTTTATAAAAAGACGCTAAAGAGCTTAAGTTTATAGTGGAATTCTGAGAAGCAGGACTAGTATAAAGCCGGGAGCGGCATACTGCACCAGCTTGGGATGCGGTGACGTGCGCAGCCAATCTCCGATGTTTTCTATCACCTCAACATTGCGCGCCGGCTCGCCGGCTATAGGCAGTTCATTGGGCCACACATAGATAGGGAAGCGTGTCTCTACATCCGTGAACGGTTCGCGGTATACATCCTTCTCAGCATCACTCATTGTGCGTGTTTGCGTTCCCGTAAGCAGGATGTTCTCAATAAACACATTCTGCGTGATCAGCAACTCGCGGCCGGTTTCAGGATTTCGGAAGTTCGCAAAGAAGCCAGCGTCTTCCATCGGAAATGTGGGAGGAATGAGTGCCTCCATCATCGCTATCCCTTTCACATTGCCCGGGTTTTCCATCGCGTAATTTAATCCGAGTACAGAGCCCCAGTCGTGAATGACCAAGATGATGTCTTCAAGGTCCATGGCTTCAATGAATGCCTCGATATAGCTGTAGTGAGTCTGGAATGTATAGTCTAGATCTCTAGGCTGATCTGACTTGCCAAAGCCAATGTTGTCTACGGCCACGATGCGATGGTGAGGCTTCACATAGTGCATCACATTGCGCCAGAGATAAGAAGAAGTAGGATTGCCGTGCAGGAATAGGAAAGTATCACCTTCTTCATTGCCTTCATCGATATAGTGCAGCGAATGCCCGTTGATCGTAAGATATTTCGACGTGTAATCAAATTCGGCGGAGAACACTTCTGCGCGAGGGTCGGGGTCAGGTTGTGCCAAGGCGGGTAAGCTAAATAACAGGGAAATGACCAAGAAGATCACTTGTGTTCTCGCTTTCGATATTTTTAATTTCATCTTTCCACCTCATCACTTCGGCTTTGTACCTAAGTTGCAGCAAGTGCCACAATGCCATCATTATAGTCACTACCATGGCCGACAGAATAGGCCTGTATTTGTAAGGATTTTCCGTCCAGCGGGTCTAGTCCCTAATCACCTGTTCGTTTCATTTAGGAGTTAACACATGCACCCCCGATCGCTAAACTTGTGTACATTGTTGTTTCTATTGGCTGGCTTGGTCGTTGCGCACTCAGCCTCTGCTCAACTATTGAGCGAAGCCGAGCGTCAGCAACTGCAGACACTGATTGTGTCACCCGAGAGGGGCGAGGAATTACAGGCGCGAAATCAGTACCGTAATCCGCTAGCAACTCTCGATTTTTTCGAAGTAACGCCTGAATTGACTGTGGTTGAAATCTGGCCTGGTGGGCAGGGTGGCTGGTATCGCAGTATTCTGGAGCCCTATATAGAAGGGCGTGGTAACTATATCCCTGTGCGGGAGAGCCCCGAATTTCCTGAATCAGTGCCACAGGTAGCGGCAAACTCTGCCGATCGGGTGCTGGTGTTCCGTGCCCATGGATTCATGATCTATGAGCACCCCGCTCAGGACTACTTTGATGCCCTGTATGGAATACTCAAGCCGGGGGGTATCTTCGGCATCGTGGATCACCGTGGAAACGAGGCTGTTCCTCAGGACCCTGAAGGCGAGAGCGGCTATGTGAACCAGTCCCATGTCATTATGCTGGCGGAGAATGCAGGTTTCGAGCTTGTCGAACAAGCGGAGATCAACGCCAACGCGGCAGATAGCAAAGACCATCCCGAGGGTGTGTATTCATTGCCGCCAACGCTTCGTGGTTCCTTTATCAATCGTCGACTGCGTGGCCGTATGCAGGAAATTGGCGAGAGCGATCGAATGACCCTGAAGTTTACTAAGAAGCTGTAGTGATAAGAAATGGATAACCGGAGTTAGGGTATTTATGCAGTCTGATTTCCCCGCGATATTGTCTGGCTGAGTACCGGTTTCTTGTTGGATAAGGGAAGAATAAACCATTCGGCGATAATGAGGTGCGGAACCCAACACAGCCAGGCTATTGCCTGATGGGACTCTTCGAAGTCGTAGCCGGATATTTGACCGATTGGAATATAGATTCTTAGAGTAACGGCGGCGAGTGTTAACGCATAACTTCGAATCATCCAATCCTGATGAATGCGCACATTGCCCGCGCGTATATGCCGGTAGGCCATGGATGTTGTGACTATCCACGTAGCTCTATCTGAAAAAATCGATTATCGTCTAACAGACAACATAACTACGGCCAGAGTGCTAGGCTGCAGATAGCTGAAGCTAAAAATCAAATTACTCTGAACCCCAATTATTGCTAATCATAGGACCAAAAGTCACGACAACCTATGATGGGGTGCCAGATAATTGAGAATCTTTGCGATAGGTATTTGTATCCCTATTGTTAGGTATTCTAAGTTTTGATGGCACATACGTAGTAGTACAAATGTGTTTCTGCGGATCGTGGTATTAGGAAAGCCAGAGAGCTTATGAAAGCTTCATCAGATCTGCTCCACGCTTTATTACTAGTCCTTGATGATGATGAAGTTTCCAGTCAGTTGCGTTCGGCGACAGAGAAATTGGGCTTCGAAGTCAAGATATGTAATGACTATCATTCTGTCGAATCAACAATCGATCATCACGAACCTGATGTCCTGTTCCTGGATATGCATTTCGGGCGACGCGATGGTGTTGAGATATTGGCACTATTGGCGAGAAAAAACTGCAAATCCCGAATTTATGTAATCGGCGCCATGGATGAAAAAATTCTGGAATCGGCCTGTCGGGTAGGCCTGCAATTCGGCTTGGATGTGGGCGGATTCTGGGAAACGCCAATTGAAATCGCAGACATCGAAGAACGACTAGCATTGGAGTTGGATAGGCGATCACGCTTTAGTTCGGACAGCTTCCGAGAGGCTATAGGACCGGGCGAGTTTGCAATTCAATACCACCCTATTATCGTGGTGTCCGCAAATCGAAACACATCCATCATAGGCGTTGAAGTACGGCCTCATTGGGAGGGGAAACGGGGCTCTATAGTTTGGCTCTCACAAATTTTGCCCTCGATGCTTGAGAACAAGCTAATGCCAGAGTTCAATTATCTTTTGATGGATAAAGCGCTGGAATCCTATTGTGACTGGCTGGAAACAGATTTGGATCTTGGTATTACCGTCTGCATGAACGAGTCAAACTTGATTGATCTAAACTGGCCAGACCGTATGATCGATATTGTTGACAAATGGGCCGTACCTCACAACCGCATCACTTTTGCCATCGAGCAACATGCGATGAAGGATAGAAGTGGCTTGGCACTCAGTGCGCTAACGCGACTTCGAATAAATGGGTTTAGTATTGCGCTGGACTCTATGGGAGCTGACATTGAGGAACTCGACGAACTGCTGCATATTCCCTTCAGTGAACTCAGACTAAAAAGAGTTCTTGTCAATCAAATAGGAAAGAACATGGAAGCCGAGTTTAATGTCAGTACTCTGATCTCTCTGGCTGCAAAGCGGAGCATCCAGACATGTGCGGTTGGAGTAAAAACACCCGAAGCGTTTACCTTTCTTCAAGACTCCGGGTGTACTACTGCTACCGGCAGTTTATTCGGAAAGTCTCTGCCCGTTACACATGTAGCAAAATTCTTCCGAAGTGAATTTTCAAAACGGGTTGGCTAGGTCAAAAATAGCGTGTTCTTATTGTACTCTGGCGATTTGATTGCTGATGCAGAGTAGAATACGGCTAAAAGCTGAAGCCAAAATGGCGGATGAATA
Organism: SAR86 cluster bacterium; assembly: GCA_002401885.1. Classification (GTDB taxonomy): domain Bacteria; phylum Pseudomonadota; class Gammaproteobacteria; order Pseudomonadales; family Pseudohongiellaceae; genus UBA9145. Next base: position 8,488 of record NVUL01000107.1, on the reverse strand, counting down.
GTGAAGCGGCAATAACTACAAATGGAACACCACCACTATCGCGTAGCGATCTCCTACAATGGGTGCAATTACTTCGGCTGGCAAGATTTAGGCGATGAACAGAATAAAGCTACGGTTCAGGGAACGATCACTCAAGCGCTTAGAAAAATCTGCAAATATGCAGACTGCATCGTGTCTGGGGCGAGTCGAACAGATGCAGGTGTTCATGCGCAAGGTCAAGTTGCCAAACTCTCTATTCCTTTGAAAATTGGCCCGGGAAAACTTCAGCTAGGCCTTAACTCTCTATTGTCAGAAGACATTCGGATTTTGCAATGCGCTCATTGCCGGGCTGATTTCAACCCTAACAGGCAGAGTACCAGCAAGAAATACCGCTACTATTTTTCCATCGACAAGACTAGCTCGCCAATATTGAATGGAATTGTTGCCCATGTCCCGTCCAAGTTAGAAGGTGCTCGAAGCAATGCTCAATTGGATCTGGAAAGCATGAGACAAGCCTGCAAGCTTTTTGTAGGGGAACATGATTTTTACAGCTTTGCTAGCAGAGACCAAAATATTGGTTCAACAATTCGAACGATCAGTCACCTCGACATGAAGAGAACAGAAGCACTGGGGTTGGATGTAGAGGTCTATTGCTTCGAGATTGAAGGCAATGGATTTTTGAAACACATGGTCCGTTATATTGTTGGCGCGATTGTTGAAGTAGGAAGACACGTCGTGGATTCTGAAGATATTCGCCAAGCACTATGCAATCGAAATGAAAAGAAGTTCAGTCCGAAGGCCAAAGCCCGAGGACTTCACTTGATTGGAATTACTTACTAAGAGTTTTGTAATGGGAGGCACCTATAAAAAAATAGCAACCTAGGGTCGTAGTAAGGCATGCTACTTTTGGCCTCACGCCAAACCTCCAGCGCTCAAATAGATTGCGGGCACTCAGAGAGCCAAAGCTAACGCAAATGAACATGCAAGCACCACTAGAAGACTACTTCCTAGAGTATGAGTGAGAAATACTTTGGGTTGGAAAATAACTCCCTCCGTCCCCTTTAACTCCCATTTCTACCGTCAGAACGAGAAGCCAACAGCAAAACCAACCACGATTGTATTCTTCTGGCTATGATGGTGTTCAGTGCTAGGAACAGCCTAGGTAACCCATCCCTCGACGGAAAGAATGTCTGCTACGGCCAGCTCTGTAGGCTTATCCTCATCATCACCCAAATCTTGCCAGTCAAAGTAATTGCACCCATTGTAGGAGATCATTACTCGGTAGCGGTGGTGTTTCATCTGCCTTCTTGGCTTCAGCTTTTCATTCGTATTAAACGTTCATCAAAAATTCAACACTCAAGAGTAATGCTATTTTTAGTTTCGAGTTTCCTCAGTTTAGTTCTCTAACCTAATTAACTTTGTCTGCTAGACGATTTTCCCTTCTCCTAGAAATAGCTGAGTGTCAAACAAGATGTATCCTACCGGGTGCGCAAGGATCGCAATCTAAAATAGTTTGAAGTTCAGAGACTTACGGAAGAGCACAGGACTTTTGGGGGTTTGTTCAACTTTGGATGTCATTTAGTGTCGGCAAATTCTTAGAGGTTATTTTGGCTGTATTTCTTTGCTTGGTGAGAAAAGGCTGCGGCAATATAGAATCGTAATTCTGCAGTCTTTCTCGACTCTGGCAGTTAACTTGTAAAAATCTTCTAGAGCGATCGTTCGGGTTCAGGAAAGAGCTGTTGGACAAGTGATCGAAAAAGCACTAATGTTATAAACGTTGTATATGTTATAGCGCTCTAAGTTGTCATCTTTTCATTAAGTTTACTTATTCTCACTTCCTAAATTTTCTAAAAAATTAGAGGTATGAATGAAGATTCAAAATACTCACAAGAAAGCAGCTGGACTTGCAGTCTTACTAGGCGTTCTTTCTACACCCTGTGTCATCCTAGCTCAGTCGGCAACGAATGCCGATATCCCCCGCCTGCCCAACGGCAGACCGGATCTTCAGGGCACTTGGGATTTCCGCACCATCACCCCATTTCAAAGGCCTTCAGAACTTGTTGGGAAGGAATTGTTAACTGCGGAGGAGCAAGAGGTCTTCCGATTAGAAGAGCTAGAGCGCCGCGATCGCGATAATTTCACGGACACCACCACCACCGGTGATTATAACGAGTTCTGGTACGACCGTGGGCAGGAGATTCTCGACGATGGCCGTACGTCCCTCATCACCGATCCACCAACTGGTCGTATTCCAGCATTAACCGATGCGGCACTGGAGCGTAACGCTGTTAGAAGAGAGCTTGCTCGCGGTGCTGCCGGTGTCGAAGTAAGACCCTTGTCGGAGCGCTGTATCATGGGCTTCAACTCTGGACCGCCAATGATTCCGAGTGCCTACAATAATAATGTGCAATTAGTTCAAACAGAGGACTATGTGCTAATCCATAACGAGATGGTGCACAACATACGGCCGGTAAAGATGTATACAGCGGAGCATCGCGAGGCACCACGTAAATGGGAAGGCGACTCTGTTGGACATTGGGAAGGCGACACCTTAATCGTAGTAACAGATCACTTTGCACGTGACACCGCGTTTGGTAACTCCAGCGCAAACATGCATCTCATTGAGAAATTCTGGTTGATCGACGCTGACTCCTTGGGATATGAGTTCACTGTCTCTGATCCAGCCACATGGACAACACCGTGGACTGCAATGTTCCCAATGCGCCGTGCCGAGCTTCCTATCTATGAATATGCCTGCCACGAAGGGAACTATTCTATGGCAGGGATCTTGGCTGGCTGGCGTCGTTTAGAAGCACTAGGGCAGCCAGGTCAGCAATAAAGGACAGCTTCAGGTCTTTCTTTGCGGGTTGATGCATAAGGAAAAACCTGATCGCAATCGAATTCATCACCGTGCTTGATAGGGATTTTTCCCCTAAATGCCGCTTTGAAAGGAACCCATTATGACTAGATCAATAAGAATGTGCGCAATTTTGAGCACTGCCGCTGTGCTTCTCACTTTGTTTCAACAGGGCCAGAAGCACTTCATTCAGCCGGTTTCCGCGGCCAGCAATGAACGCTTAGCACCGCAAATGGTGGTTGATCCGTTCTGGCCACAACCCCTGCCTAACAAGTGGATACTGGGAGCCACCATCGGCGTCGCCGTGGATTCTCGGGATCACATCTATATCGTCCATCGGAATCAGGACGACAATTTCGCCACCCAGGAAATTGGACTCGACAACGGTGTTGCAGAGTGTTGTACAGCTGCTCCGCCAATCATCGAATTTGACCCAGCAGGCAATGTAGTCAACGCCTGGGGTGGTCCAGGTGAGGGTTATACTTGGCCGGACTCGAATCACGGCCTCGAAATAGCCCCGGATGGAAATATCTGGATCGGCGGCAACGGCGGTGCCGATTCGCACATATTGGTGTTTTCCGCGAATGGTGACTTTGTGCGTGAGATTGGCCTGCCAGGAGAGCCTGTCGATAGCAACAGCACCACACACTTCAATAAGGTTGCCGAAATTGCCATCGACCCGGTAGCGAGCGAGGCTTACATTGCGGACGGTTACGGCAATAAGCGTGTCGCTGTTCTTGATGTTGCCACCGGAGCATTCAAGCGCTACTGGGGAGCCTATGGAAACCGTCCGGACGATACCGGAATTTTCTACGATCCAGATGAGCCATTGCCGCAGCAATTTGTCGGTCCTGTGCACTGCGCGGAGCCTTCTAATGATGGCTTGATCTATGTCTGCGACCGTGGTGCCGACCGAATTCAGGTTTTTCGCCCCGACGGTACTTTCGTAAAAGAAGCGCAGGTTGCGCGCAATACCCGTGGCGCCGGGGCAGTCTGGGACATAGCCTTTTCGCGAGATGCTGACCAAGAATTCATCTTCGTGGCCGATGGCAGCAATTTCAAGGTCCACATCCTGGATCGAAATTCACTTGAGAAGCTTGCGGAATTTGGCGATGGAGGGCGTCAGCCAGGTCTGTTCTACGGGACTCACAGTATCGTCAGTGACTCTAAAGGCAATATATATACGACGGAAACTTATGAAGGCAAACGTATACAGAAGTTCGTCTTCCAAGGTTTGCGTGCTCTAAGCGATCACAGCACTGGAGCACCTTGGCCAGACGGAGAGGTCAATTAACAGCGTCCTCTGGAGGCATGGGAAAAGCCTATTCAGAATGAGCTTTTGGGGCGCTAGTAAAGAGTGGGCCCTATGCCTGATTGATGTCTCATAAAATTGATCGTATGGTCTAGAATGGATATAGTTTCTATTCTGCCTATATATTTGAGGAACCCAGAAGCGGGTAAATTGTTGTAGAAAAACTAGTAGCAGTTGAGATAAATAGGTATAGCTTGTTAGATAAGATAGTTAATAACTATGAGTGAGCGATTAAGTGGTTGTAGGCCACATGTGAAGCACCTAACAAACCTTTTAGCAGATAATTAAATAAACCAAAAATTCAGGAGTATAGATAGCCATGAAAGTTACCACTAGCCGAAAAAGTAAAGCGCGTGGAATTATCTCGTCGGCAGTGCTGGGAATGGTGATTTTACTACCACCAACACTTGCATCAGCCCAAAGCCCTGACGAAGATATAACCTTTTCCCGGGATATCATGCCGATACTGCAGGATAACTGCCAAGAGTGTCATCGTGCTGAGGGAATAGGCCCTATGCCCTTGATGAATTATGAAGATGCTAAGCTCTGGGCCCCACTGATTCAGCTCAAAGTTGTCAATAGGCAGATGCCCCCCTGGCATATTGACCGCACTATTGGCCTTCAGAAATTTAAAAACGACCGTTCGCTGAGTGATGATCAAGTCGAGATGATATCTGCATGGGTTAATGCCGGCGCACCTGAGGGTAATCCCGCCGATTTGCCTCCGGCAACGCAATTTACCGATGCGACCGCTTGGAGCATCGGTGAGCCGGATGTGATCGTTAACTGGGAATACACGGTACCTGCGAGTGGGCCGGACCTGTACGGCGATATCTTTACCACGGACCTAGTCGGCAAAATGCAGAACGGCCGTTACATTAAAGCCATTCAAACTCGCGCTGTGGACGATGCTTCACGCCGGGTGGTGCATCATGCACTTTCATATGCTTCGCCAGGCAACAGCAGAACTGATCAGGGCGACGATCAGTTCCTGGTCGAATATGCGTCGGGGAAAAGCGCAGAGATCTACCCGGATAACTCCGGTGTGCTGCTTCAACCTGACAGCGAAGTACGCTTGTCCTACCACATGCATCCCATTGGTGTGGAGACGAATGCCAAAATCGAACTGGGTATCGTATTCTACCCTGAGGGTTTTGAACCAGAATATCGCCGCTGGTCTAAGCAGCTTGGACAGCGCCAGAGCCTTCTCGATATCCCTGCCGGCGAGGTCGTTCGCACGGACGGTTATGTCTACTTCCACACTAACGCCACTATTACTGCATTCCAGCCGCACATGCATGGTCTGGGTGCATACCAGTGCCTAGAGCTGATTTATCCGTCGGAAGGAGCCACTGCCAAGACTGAGCTTATCAGTTGCGCCAACTGGGATTACAACTGGCACACGATCTATAACTACGCTGACGACGTTGCACCGTTGGTTCCAGCCGGCACCGTGGGCCATATCATTAGTTATATGGACAATACGGATAGTAACCCGGGCAATCACGATGCTAGGAACTGGACCGGAGACGGGCCCCGTACTATCGATGAAATGGCATTCTCTTGGCTTGGTTGGTACTCGATGACCGATGAACAGTACCTCGCCGAAATCGAGCGCCGCAATCTAATGAACGAGATCGCATCGGCGGACGATTGATGTAGCAGTTAGTTGCGAATACCTGGCCATTCGTGGCCAGGTATTCAACATCCTCCAGACACAGAGTGACTGTTTTAGTCTGGTTAAGGATGTATTTATTAACTTAGATCTAGCTTAACAATAATAAGCTCAAAGCAATCGATACCAAAAATTGTGAAACAGTAAGTTCTAGGTTCCTATCAGCGGTGAAGAAGCGCGTGGTAAGACCCTGTTCTAACGCCGGAGAGAATGTCATGTTAACGCGTAAAATCAGTAGTTTATTTGGAATTTTAGCCCTAGTAATACTCGTCAGCCCCTTCCAGGTGGCAATTGCCCAACGGGCTCACTTGGCTTATCAGCACAAATACGACACGGGGCAGACTATCCAGCCTATTTTTCAGGGATGGTCAATACAAGAAGACGGTACTTTCGATATGCATTTCGGCTATTTAAACCGAAATTATTCGGAGGAGTTGAATATCCCTATCGGTGCAGATAACTCAATCGATATGGCTGGGCTGGATAACATCCAGAACCAGCCTACTTATTTTCAGACCCGCAATAATCGAGATATTTTTACGGTAAACGTGCCAGCGGATTTTGGTAATCGCGAAATCGTCTGGAGATTGACTACCGAGGGTCAGACTCTGGAAGCAGTCGGCTGGTTGCAGTCGGAGTGGGAAATTGATGAATTCGGCGGTTATGGACCGGATCCTAAGGTGGTAGCAAATCAGCCACCGCAAATGAGCGTGGTAACTGCGACTTCGGTCAGATTGCCAGGCAAACTAACTTTGACTCCCTCCGTGACAGACGATGGCCTTCCGAAACTAGAGCCGAAGATAGAAAGAACCAATAACGAATGGAACACAACACCGCTTCTATCCAGGCCAGAAGGCGCACTGCCAATACCTACTAATGTTGGACACCTGCAGACTAATTTAAGAGGTCTGAAAGTAAAACCAATGGCCCCAGAAGGCAAACTTACGGTTTCCTATACCGTCTGGCGCGGACCAGCCGATATTGTCACCCAGCCGATATTCTCCGAAGCGGCTGATGGCAGCGCCACTACCGAAATCACCTTCACCGAACCAGGTGAATATCAACTGCAAGTTCGCGCCTTCGACGGTGGCAAATCCACCTATGAATTCATAACCGTAAACGTGGAGTAGGTTTTTTCTGTATGTTTTCATTAGGGGTCTGTGACTTCGGCTGCAGTTTTCAGGCTATGCCATTTCTGTTAATTTTAAAGTTGTGAGCGTCTTCGATAGTTTTCTTTTATATTCGATTACTTATTGATTCAGCTGGCAGGTCATGGAAGTGAGAGTAACTAATTGACCGCAACCTCTATCGACACTAGTAACCCAGGGTAAGTGAGGTCGTTAAGTCGAATGTCTTGCATACAAAGAGCATCGTACCTGCGGACGCTTTTTTTGGCTTGGGTCAGCCTGTTGCTTGCCACTATTGTTCATGGGCAGGATGTGTTGGAGGTTGTCGATGACGACCTGCTGACACAGCGTGAACAACTGCAGCAGCAATTGACTGACTTGGAATCGACTCTGGGGCGATATGACCCTGCCCTTATTGAAATTCTTTCATCTCTGGCTGATTCCTCTACGCCGCTGAATCTATTTTCGGAAGCCAGCACCCTGCTTGGTCGTTCTCTTCAAATTCAACGTCTCAGTCTCGGTTTATTCACCCCTGCGCAAATTCCCTTGATTTTAGCCAAAATGGAGGTAGACGCACGCGCAGGTGATTGGGAAACGGTCAATGAATCTATGGATTACCTATATTGGTTATTGATTGGGAAAAATGTGAGCGAAGGAGAAGCGCTCGTAAACAGCCTTATCCGGCTAAGCGAATTCCATCTTCGGGGAGTCGTGGGTGATACTGCAAATTTGCAGGCGCATCATTATCAACAGGCCTTTAAAATTACTTACCAGGCATTGATGGTCAGCGAAGAGTTTTTGGGCCCCGATGGTCCCCACCTTATTGATCTACACTACAGTCTTGTAAAACAAGTGTACCTGCAGTCGGCAGCTGTAGAGCGCGGTGGCGATACCGCCTATGCACTGCGAGCCGTGGTTCCTCGCTCAAAATGGGTAAGACCACGGCGCATTGCTCAGTCGAGATACTATCGTGCTGGTTCAGAATTGCTAAGTGACATACGCGAGATCATAGCTCAGAGCTATGAAGGCCCAGCAGAATCGCTGGCCATGGTCGATCTCTATGTCGCCGACTGGCACTTATTGTTTGATCAGGGTCAGGCAGAAGCAGCCTATATGAATGCCTTTACGGGGCTCCAGGCAGCAGGTGTTGGCACGGCCGAACTCAACCTTTTGTTTAGCACACCAAAGATCCTGCCTATACCGGCCTTTCATAGTACCGTATCTACTGCGCTCACAGGCAACCAGTCCGCTGAACAAGGTAAGGAGCCTGAGAGCTCTTTGTATTATAAACAATGGCTCGACGCCATGTCAGTCGTCTCCTTGCCAGTTATTGCACGGTCACCGGGGCTGGCTAAGCAGGAGCAGCTGCCAGAGATTCGCTTGCGCTTTAGCCTGGATTCTCTGAGTAACGTCTCTCATTGGGTCAATGGTCGCTACCGTACAAACATGAGCGTCGCCAAAGAATTCGATATTATCGAGCCAGATGAGAACTCGGGTTTCTACATCGAAGTTCTGGATGAGGACTTGCGCTTGCTGCA
>NVUL01000106.1 GCA_002401885.1 SAR86 cluster bacterium | reverse complement strand
GAAGTCGCTTGCGACTACGTTACGGTAACAGGGGGCGAGCCACTGGCGCAGCCAAATTGTCTGCCGTTACTGGAGCAGCTGTGCGAATCAGGCTATAACGTTTCGCTGGAAACGAGTGGTGCGATGCCGATAGAACAGGTTGATAAAAGAGTTTCGATTGTCATGGATATAAAGACACCTGCATCGAAAGAGTCTGATAAAAACCGCTTTGAGAACATCGCTTTCCTGAAGCCTAGCGACCAAGTAAAGTTCGTGATCTGCGATGAGAAAGACTATCTGTGGTCTAAAGCTAAGCTAGATCAATACGACCTATGCACCAAGGTGGATGAGATACTCTTTTCACCTTCGTTCGAAGAGATTGAGCCGGCGCAGTTAGCCGAATGGATACTGAGAGACAAACTTAAAATTCGTATGCAGATGCAATTACATAAACAGATATGGGGTTCGGTCGCTGGCAAGTGAGCCGTGACGTATCAGTATGACAGCACTGAAGAAAAACAGAGCAGTAGTCTTGGTTTCGGGAGGGTTGGATTCGGCAACCTGCCTCGCCATAGCTAGAGATCGTGGTTTCGAATGTTATGCGCTAAGTTTTGACTACGGGCAAAGGTCGAGTAGTGAAATCGACGCAGCGCGACTCGTGGCTGCAAGTGGAAGCGTGTCGGAACACAAGATCATCGAGCTAAATATGGCAGCCATTGGCGGCTCTGCGCTCACAGATACCAACATATCCGTGCCGGAGCAAGAGTCAGAGGGAATTCCTGTAACCTATGTGCCGGCAAGAAACACGGTATTCTTATCCTACGCCTTGGCCTGGGCCGAAGTGCTAAATGCAGATGCGATTTTTATCGGCGTGAACGCTTTGGACTATTCGGGATATCCAGATTGCCGGCCTGAATACATAAAGGCGTTTCAGACACTCATTAATCTGGCGACGAAAGTAGGAGTCGAGGGCTCGGTAATCAGCCTTGAAACGCCGCTGATCGATTTGACTAAAGCGGAAATTATCAAAACGGGCGCTGGTCTGTCTGTGGACTATGGCACAACCGTGTCTTGCTATCAGGCGGACCCCGAAGGCAGAGCCTGTGGTCAGTGTGATAGTTGTCGATTTCGAGCTAGCGGCTTCGAAAAAGCAGAAGTAGAGGACCCGACCCGCTATCAAGAGTGAGAATCGTCTGTTTGAGGGCAAAAAGTGCCCGTCATGACTTGTCTTTTTCTATTTTGATAGTACTATGACGCCCTCTCATTGGGGCGTTAGCTCAGTCGGTAGAGCAGTTGGCTTTTAACCAATTGGTCGTGCGTTCAAGTCGCACACGCCCCACCAATTACAAATGCGGTTTGCCAGACAGTTTACCTGAGCCGCAGACCCCACCCATTACAAATGCGGTTTGCTAGACAGTTTAACTGAGCCGCAGACCCCAAAAATTACAAATGCGGTTTGCCAGACAGTTTAACTGAGCCGCGGACCCCAGTATTTCACTCCCACAATATTTGTACACATCAGCACGCGAATAGCAGCCTGTGGTAAACTGAACTCTCGTTGTTATTCGTAGTTGGCGAAAATGAACCAGATCATTTCAAGTGAAACCTCCACGGCATTATCCGCCGATACGGCACGCGTGCGTGAGTATCTAGACCGCGCTGTGCGTCCCGCAGTTCTAGACGAAGAGACTCAAAAAACTTACAAGGCCAATATCAAGCAACTGATGCAGCAGAAGAATGCGCGTCTCGTCGCTCACTACTATACCGATGGGGTATTGCAAGACCTCGCTGAGGAAAGTGGTGGTTTTGTAGGCGATAGCTTAGAAATGGCGCGTTTCGGTCGAGACTGTGATGCCGAGATTCTTATTGTCGCCGGTGTGAAATTTATGGGCGAGTCGGCGAAGATTCTTAGCCCCGATAAAACCGTGCTGATGCCAACTCTAGAAGCGACATGTTCTCTAGATATTGCCTGTCCAGCTGATGAGTTCTCTGCCTTCTGTGACCAACATCCGGAACGCGCTGTAGTCGTTTATGCAAATACCTCGGCCGCCGTGAAGGCGCGCGCCGATTGGGTAGTAACCTCCAGCATTGCCTTAGACGTGGTGGAGCATTTGATGGACGAGGGTAAGAAGGTAATCTGGGCTCCCGATAAACACCTTGGCTCCTATATTCAGAAGACTACCGGTGCAGATATGCTGCTGTGGAATGCCGCCTGCATAGTGCATGAGGAGTTTAAGGCACGGGGCCTCGCCGACATGCGCAAGCTCTATCCCGATGCAGCGATACTCGCACATCCAGAGTCGCCGAGTGCGGTGCTCGAGATAGCGGACGTAGTTGGCTCCACCACTCAGATCATCAATGCCGCGAAACAATCTACGAAGTCAGAGATTATTGTGGCGACCGATCAGGGTATTTTCCACAGATTGCAGCAGGTAGCGCCCGACAAGAAGTTTATTATCGCTCCCACAGCCGGTAACGATGCGACCTGCCGCAGTTGTGCGCAATGCCCATGGATGGGAATGAACTCATTGGAAAGCTTATACGGTTCTCTGAAAGAGACCAGCAATGAGATACACGTAGATTCAGCACTGGCTGCTCAGGCGATGATCCCGCTGCAGAGGATGTTAAATTTTGCCGAGAACAATCAGCTAAAAGTACGTGGAAAAGCCTAGGGATACAGGATCGGGAAAGAATAAAAGAGCTATGCCGGCTTGGAGTCTAAATTTAAAAACTTCTAACACAAGCTTTAGACATTCTGCTGCAATCTTTCGATCTCTTGAATCTTCTGTCTTAAACGCGCCTCTTCAGCAGGTGCGATCCCGTTGTCACTCTCTATCTTCAAGGCCGAGCGCAATTGCTGTCGTGCTCTCTGATAGTCCCCTAAAAGGCGAAAATATTCCGCTCGAGCCTGGTGTACTGCGCTGATATTTCCAGCTTGACCCTGAGTCTCGGCGAGCTTGTACCAAAGTTGAAAGTCGTCGGGCCGAGAAAGGCTATGACGCTCCATGACCTCTGCGGCAGTGGTATATGAGCGTGCTTCTATTAGTGCGTCAACGTAGGCCATCGTTAGCGCATTATTGCCGGGGTTTATAGCAAGATGACGTTGCAAAAAATTAATTGCCTGTCCTGGCTCATTCTGTTCAGTAAGAATTTCAGCCAGAGTTACCGCATAGCTTATACGATTCGGGTCCTTCTCTAACAGTGGCTCAAGAGTGGCACTCGCTTGCGCATACTGCTGATTCTCATAATAGGCGATTGCGAGGGCATAGCGATTCGCATCGCGTGTAAATTCACTCGTGCTGTATTCAAGAAGGCGTTCATATTCAAGCACGAGGTCAGCCTTGTTGGTCGCGTAGTGACCGACCACTCGGGCACGGACGATCTGGTATTCGAGATTGGCGCTGTATTGCTGTCGAGGGTAGCGACTCGCTCTGCCACGGCTTCCTGAGACGCGTGACTCCGTTAGGGGATGCGAGAGTAGGAATTCTGGTGGCTGGCGTCCAAATCGATTGATGGCCATCAGCCTCTCGAATAGTGTCGACATGCCATCGGGATCGAAGCCCGCGCTAAACATCGTATCTTGGCCGACTCGATCAGCCTCGGTTTCATTGCTCCTGCTGAAGCGGAGTTGATTCTCAAGTGCGCGTCCCTGAGCCGCTGCCACAGCGGCGGTGCCGTGACTGGCATCGGAAGTAGCCATAATGATTACGCTAGCTAACAGCGTTGCCATGCCCGGAATCCTCGCAGCCTTCGCCTCATCGATTCCGCGAGCAAAATGACGCTGACTCACGTGAGCGATCTCGTGGGCCATTACCGAGGCAAATTCCGCCTCTGTCTGAGCGTTGAGGAATAGGCCGGTATTCACGCCAATGATGCCACCGGGAGCGGCAAAGGCATTCAGCGCCTCGCTGTCGATGATCACGAAGGAGAGTCGATGGTCCTGCAGTTGGCTTCTGGATGCGAGCTTATAGGTCACGCTCTCGAGGTAGGCATTTAGCAGTGGATCGGAAATTGTCGGCGCACCACGACGAATGCTGCTGAGAAACTGCTGCCCCATAACATATTCCTGCTCAATAGAGACGGTACCAGAGATACGGTCTCCGAGACTGGGCAGGGCGGGCTGGGCAGACAGCAAGCAAGGGGCAATCGCTGAGAGCAACAGCACTAGGGAGTTTTTAAGCCAACTGGTGTGCATAATGTCCACTAATAATACTCTAAGACCGAGATTAACAGTATTAATTCGTCGCTTTTGAGTACCTTTTAGTCGATATCTTTGATGGTGTTTAGCCCGCATAGCTTGATAAAATGTAGCGATGGAAATAAACGCCGATATAGAGATAGACCTAAGTGGCTTGCAGTGCCCAATGCCGCTGCTGAAGGCAAAACTGGCTCTGAATAGCATGGATTCCACTCAGGTTCTGAAGGTGGTAGCCACCGATCCGGGCTCGGAGAAGGATTTCCACATGTTTGCCGATCAAACTGATCACCAAATTTTGGATTTCCAGAAAGACGATAGCGCCTATTTTTACTGGATTAAGAAGGGTTAGGCTCCCGCTTACTGGAGATATTTGGAAATGAAGAAGTTGGTTAACGATTTTTTCGATCGTTATTTTCACGACGAAGAATCTATCATCCTTATGCTGCTGCTGACCGTGGGTCTAGTGGTACTGCTGCTATTCGGTGGTGTTCTGGCGCCGCTGATTACGGCGATCATCATTGCCTACCTCATGCAGGGCTTGGTAGAGATTCTGCTTCGGCGGGGCCTCTCATCCCGGATTGCCTTTATCCTCGTCTATGCTGTGTTTGTTGGTGTATTCCTGTCAATGTTGTTGTTCCTTCTTCCATCTGCCTGGAATCAGCTGCGCAGATTGATGAACGAGTTACCCAACTTAATCAGTCAGTGGCAAGCATCCTTGTTGTTGCTGCCCGAGAACTATCCGAATCTCGTTACCGAGCAGCAGATTCGTGAGTTCATCAATGGCGTGCAGGGGGAGCTGGGAGGCTATGGCCAATCAGTGTTGGAATATTCACTAGCCAGTATCCCCAGCATCATTTCCTGGATCGTGTTTATAGTCTTAGTCCCTATACTTGTCTATTTCGTCATGAAAGATAAGTCAGACCTAGTCAACTGGGCAGGAAATTTTCTGCCGCGTAATCGTCCCTTGATGAATCGAATCTGGTTAGAAATGGATCAGCAGATTTCAAATTATATTCGCGGCAAGGTCCTCGAAATTTTCATCGTCGGCAGTGTTAGTTATCTCATGTTCGTCATATTGGGCATTAACTATGCCTTGCTGCTCTCGGTGCTAGTGGGGCTTTCGGTGATCGTTCCTTACATCGGAGCGACAGTAGTAACCATCCCGGTCGCCGCAGTTGCCTATGTACAGTGGGGAATTGGCAGTGAATTCTATACGGCTCTCGTGGCCTACGGTGTGCTGCAATTGGTGGATGGCAATGTGTTAGTGCCAGTCATCTTTTCTGAGGCGGTTAATCTGCATCCGGTTGCGATTATTGCTGCCGTCCTTGTTTTTGGAGGAATTTGGGGGTTGGCTGGGGTATTTTTTGCCATACCGCTGGCGACTCTAGTCAAGGCCATCATCAATGCCTGGCCGAATAAGCTTCAGCCGGACGCGGGGTCGCCAGAGCAAGAAGGCGGTGCTGCCTAGCAGTGCCGTGACTCCTTTGGTTGATGTCCTTCTGCTGTGCTAAAATTCGCAGCTTCAATTTTGTACTGGTATTACCATGCTTGATCACATACGCGGCAGTATTGTTGCCATAGTTACACCGATGCAGCCCGACGGATCGCTGGATATGCAGGGGATGAATACGCTCCTCGAATGGCATATCGCATCGGGCACGAATGCAGTAGTAATCGTTGGTACTACCGGCGAGTCTGCCACCCTCAGCACCGATGAGCATTGCGATCTGGTCGCTCATTGCGTAAATGAGGTCAATGGAAGGATTCCGGTAATCGCCGGCACCGGATCGAATAATACGGCAGAAGCGCTCTATTTCACCGAGTCTGCAAAGAAGAATGGCGCAGATGCCGCGCTACTGGTTACGCCTTATTACAATAGACCTTCGCAGGAAGGCCTGTATCAACACTTTAAGCTTATCGCCCAGGGCGTGGATATTCCGCAGATTCTCTACAATGTGCCGGGACGCACCGCATGCGATTTGCAGCTGCCCACGGTTCAGCGACTTGCCGAGCTAGACAGCATTGTTGCGATCAAAGATGCCAGCGGTGATCTGGCACGAGGATTGGAGTTGATTGAACACTGCGGTGAGAAGCTTGCCATCTATAGCGGAGAAGATGCGCTTAGTTTGCCGCTGATACTGGCTGGGGCAGATGGCACTATATCCGTTACGGCGAATGTAGCACCGGATTTGATGTCACAGATGTGTGCTCATGCCTTGGCAGGCAATGAGGCAGAGGCGAGCGCTGCGGATAAGAAGTTAGAACTATTGCATAAGGATTTATTTTTGGAGGCAAATCCGGTCCCAGTGAAGTGGGCTCTGCAAGCAATGGGCAAAATAGGCAGCGGAATAAGATTGCCACTTGTGGAACTTGATGAGCAATACCACGTCAAAGTTCAAGAAGCCCTCATGCAGGCAGGCATCGATGCATGATGTGTTGGACAGTCATAGTGATGAAGAAGGTAAAACAGGAACCCAGTTGCATGTCTAAACCCCTAGTAATCCTAACGTACGCAATGTTGCTTACCGGCTGTAACTATCTTGCCGGTGAGAACGGACCGTTTCGTGATCGTGCGGACGATTACATGGAGGCCCCGGTATTGCCCTTGATGGCGGTTCCGAATGAGCTGGATAGTTACACGCTGGATGAGCTCTATGTCATTCCGGCGCAATTCTCTGTTTCCGCTGTGCCCTTCGACGAGGTTCCTCTACCCAAGCCTATTGAAACGAATGGCCGAGAAGGCGTGATCATACAAAATCTAACCGATACGAGTTGGATAGTCTTGGATGCAACACCGGGGCAGGTTTGGCCACTGGTGCGAGATTATTGGACACAGCTGGAGGTGATTTTAGAATACGAGGACCCCGGCGCGGGCGTCATGGAAACCTCTTGGTTGGAGGTTGATAGCAATTTGGAGACTCGGCATAAGTATCGCGTCACGATAGAGCCCGGTCTACATTCCGGTTATTCAGAGATCTATGTGATTCATGTGCAAAGCCCGAGAAGTGAACCGGCGCCACTAGTGACAACCTGGCCGGAAACGTCCACATCGGAAGATCGCGAACGCCAGATTCTTGATAGCCTTTCACAATACTTAGCCGATAGAAACGATGTTTATCAGGCCTCATCCTCCAGTCTTCTTGCGGGCAGCATCGAAGCTGAGAGAAAGGCAAATATCGTCGATGACGGGCAGGGCGGTCAGGTATTGGAGCTTCGCCTCGGCTACAGGCGTGCGTGGGTGTTGGTTCGCTCAGCACTAGACGAGGCGGGAGTGACTATTCTGGAGAATGACCGTGACATGGCTTTTCTCAATGTACGCTTCTCTGGCATTAGTGAAGATGATGATGAGCCAGGATTCATAGGTAGGCTGTTCACTCGCAACGATGGAGAAAGCGCTGCTGTAGAACAAGACTTCAGCGTCCGGCTCGTTGACGAGGACGGTGTCGTCACAGTGATTGCCGAACCGTTGGAATCGACCGATGATCTGTCCGATCTTACCGCCGAGTTACTGCTCGTCATCAACAACAACTTGACCTGAATGGGACGCAGATCTTTGTCTGTGTCGTAGCTTTCGTCTCGCCGCAGGACTTTGGTTTAGACGGTCCACTTTAATGCGAGAATTATGAATTCCCCAGTTGTTATCGCGCTCACTCTTTTAGCTGTCACATTGATAGGCATCCTTGTTTGGGCGCTGCGTCAGTCACAGCAGTTAAAGCTAGCGGAATTGTCGTCGCGAGAAAAATTGCTAGCCAGAGAAGCTGAGTTAGGCAATGCGGTACAGTCCCTGCATAATTCAGACAATCAAAATGCTTCTCTTAGGCAAGAGCTGCAGTCACTCCGCGAGCACAAAACTAGACTAGAGACTAGTTTGGAGATGGAGAAAAAACAGCACGGAAAGGATCTCGCATTTCTAAATGAATCGAAAGAGCAGATGGGCGAAGCTTTCGAAAATATTGCGAACAAAATATTCGACGCCAAGAGCAAGAAGTTGGTCGACAACAACAAGGAAAGTCTCGCCACCGTTTTAAATCCATTACAGGATAAGATTCGTCAGTTCGAAAAACGTGTAGAAGACACCTACGATAAAGAATCCAAAGAGCGATTCTCGCTGGCGAGAGAAATCAAGCAGCTGCAAGAGATGAACACTCAGATCAGCGAGGACGCGGTTAATCTGACCAACGCCTTGAAGGGTGATAATAAGGCGCAGGGGAACTGGGGAGAGATGATTCTCGAGACTCTGCTGGAAAATTCCGGCCTAGTTAAGGGTAGGGAATACGAAGTGCAGGTGAGCCTGCAATCGACCGAGGGCGGCAAGTTTCAACCCGACGTCATCATTCATCTGCCTGAGTCACGAGATATCATTGTCGATTCCAAGGTATCGCTTAAGGCTTGGGATGCTTATTGTTCGACAGATGAGGTAGATGAAAAAGCAGAGCTGCTAAAACAGCATGTGCAGTCTGTGCGCAATCATGTTAAATCGCTTTCGGGCAAGGACTATCAGAACCTGGCGGGCATAAGTACTCTGGATTATGTGTTCATGTTCATGCCAATTGATGCCGCCTATTCAGTCGCGATTCAGAACGATCCGGGTTTATCTCAATATGCGTTTGAGAAGAACATCGTCTTCGTTAGCCCTACAATGCTACTAACTACATTGAAACTGGCGCAGAATCTTTGGCGTCTCGATCAGCAGAATCGGAATGCTGTAGAGATCGCCGAGAAGGCTGGTGCGCTGTATGACAAGTTCGTAAACTTTGTCGCAGACCTCGAAGATGTCGGTGCGAGAATCGATTCGAGCAAGAAGAGTTATGACCGGGCGCACAATAAGCTTCGATCCGGCACGGGAAATCTCATACGGCGCGTAGAGGACCTCAAAACCCTAGGCGCGAAGACGTCCAAGAAGCTCGAACACGACGCGCTCGCAACGGACACCGAAGAAGATCCTCCTGGCACAGAATTAAAGGGCGCAGCTGATGACGGCAAGAAAGAGTCGCCGGGCAAGGCTCGCCACTAATACCCCGTAAGCCACCGCGTCAATTCGTGAATTTCTCATCTCCTCAACTTAACCCCCCAATTCCCATGCTCACAGAAATCACAGATTTTCTTACCCGCCCTACGCCGGATGCCTGGTTGCAAGAAGCGCTTGTGCATCAGGATCTATTGCTCATCGATCACGCTAACTGTGAGAAGAAAGCGGCTGCCACAGCGATGAATCTCATGTACCGGCATACAAATAAGCCGGATTTGCTGAAGAAAATGTCACAGTTGGCCCGAGAGGAGTTGCTGCATTTTCAGCAGGTCGTGGAAATAATGCAGGTCAGAGGTGTCGAATACGTAAGGCTAAGTCCTTCACGCTACGCGGCAGGCCTGCGTGAGCTGATCGCCAAGGAAGAAAGGCAGCAGCTCATTGATACGTTAATCGTGGGCGCGTTTATTGAGGCACGTTCCTGCGAGCGTTTCGCGAAATTGGCGCCGCTTCTGGATAGCGAGCTGCAGAAATTCTACCGCAGCCTCCTTAAATCTGAGGCGCGACATTTCGAGGATTACCTGGCTCTAGCGAGGGAGTATTCCGATAAGGATATAGGACCAAAGCTAGAGCAGATTGCAGCTGAAGAAAGCCGTCTAATTTCTGAACCGGATGCACAATTCCGATTTCACAGTGGGCCGCCTCTAGGAGAGTCTAGTTTCGACAGCTCTCCGGTCGGGTGAGGTTGCTTCCCAGTCTGCCTTCCAAGATGAGAAGTTGCTGGCAAACTATGTTGTTGTTGCCGATTAGATTGACTGAGACGAGATTCGTCATGTTCAATAGGGGGCCGATATCGACAATCTCGTTGTTCATTAGATTCAGCCCACCGAGTAATCGTAGACCCTGCAGGGGAGACAGGTCCCGTATGAAGTTGTTGCTCAGGTCTAGGAAACGTAATTGAGTAAGTTGCTCGATAGCTTCCACCGTCTCCACCTCCGAACTGCCACAGGACAGTACCCGTAACAATTCCGCATTCTGCGTGCTCTGTTGTTGCATCGCGATGTTCACACAACCCTGAAGGTCAGGATCGGCGAGCTCGCCATTGAAGAGCCGTCCGCTAGGGTCGAAGACTGCCTGATTATTTACCGAAACAGTATAGTTCTGCGAGCAGGCCGAGACTAAAATCAGCAGAGCTGCCCCTACCAATTTGGATGCCTTGGATGTGCTACTTACTACCTGATTGAGACAATTTTTCATGTTTGTCGAAGCTTCGAAAATATCGAGAAAAACTGGGTGAATACGGCCTGTTAGCGATTCGTTTCACTCGCGACAGGCTGGTATTTACTGGGCATCCCAGTTAGTATGCGAAAGTTTTGTCACTCACTGGATTGAAACCCTTATCCTGACAATTGTCCAATGAATCTAAGGAATTTAGCATGAACATAAGCACACGCAAGAGTCGGATCCTCGTAGGCACCTTCGCCGCCTTACTAAGCGCTCAGTTATTCGCCCAGAATGAGTCAGGCCTGGAAAGTGAAGATGCGCAGATCGCTTACTCTATCGGCGTCAACATCGGACAGAACCTTCAGTCTCAAGGGATGTTAGAAGGTGTAGAGCTTGATACATTCGTCGTAGGTATGCTCGATGCGATCGCTGACGATGTGAAAATGAGCAAGGAAGATATGTTCGCCGCAATTCAATTGTTTCAGCAGAGAATGGCTGAGCAACAGCAGGCAGCTTTGGCGGCTAGCACAGCGGCGAGCGAAGAATTCCTGCGTAGCAATTCAGAAAAAGAAGGAGTTGTCACACTAGAGTCCGGGCTTCAATACACGGTGTTGGAGTCTGGTCCTGAAGGCGGTGCCTCACCCACAACTTCCAACACGGTCTTGGCTCATTATCATGGGACCTTGACTGATGGCACGGTTTTCGATAGTTCGGTTGAGCGAGGTGAGCCAGCATCTTTCGGAGTATCGCAGGTCATTAGTGGTTGGACGGAGGCGCTGCAGCTAATGTCCGTAGGAGACAAGTGGCGCCTATTTATCCCCGCGGCTATGGCCTATGGTGAGGCTTCACCTACGGCGGCTATTCCGCCTAATTCTACATTGATCTTCGACGTAGAGCTTTTGGAAATTAACTAAGTCAATTCACTAGAACTAACTAGAAACAGATAGGAAAAAGTAGTGGCTAGCACGGCACGCCAAAAAGGATTGCTGCAGTTCCTGCAGCAATCCCCCACACCTTTCCACGCAGTTGCCAACATGGCGACAATCTTGGACGAAGCTGGCTTCCAGCGCCTCGACTCTTCAAATAGCTGGAACCTAGAAAAAAGCTCGCGTTACTATGTGGTTCGAAATGATTCGGCTGTCATTGCATTCAAGACTGGTGTCGGCGACCTTCCCGATAGCGGCTTTAGAATAGTGGGTGCACACACCGATAGTCCCTGCTTAAAGATTAAACCTCATGCAGATGCTTCTAGCCAAGGCTACGCTCAGTTAGGCGTCGAAGTCTATGGAGGTGCACTGCTCCATCCTTGGTTCGATAGAGACTTATCAATCGCCGGCAGGGTGAACTACCAGAACGCCGACGGTGGCTTGGCCTCGATTCTCGTGGACCTTAAAGATCCGGTCGGCTTCATTCCTAGTCTCGCGATTCATCTCGATCGTACGGCGAACGAAGGACGACCGATCAACAAGCAAAAAGAACTGCCTCCTATTCTGCTGCAATTGGATGAGGATGAAAAATTCAACTTCGAAGATTATTTGCTCGAATATTTGCAGAAAGACATGGACTGCTCAGATGCTAACGCAATTCTTTCTCATGAATTACTACTCTACGATACACAGGCGCCAGCATTAGTTGGTTTGCGCAAACAATTTATTAGTAGTGCTCGCCTCGATAATCTGCTGAGCTGTTTTGTCGCGCTTCACTCCTTAATTGAGAGTAAGGATGCTGCTGCTAGCGTCTTGGTTTGCAATGACCACGAGGAAGTGGGCTCGGTCTCAGCCTCCGGGGCAGAAGGGCCTTTCCTGAAATCTGTGTTGCAGAGAATGCTTGAGTCAGAGGATAAAGTGGCGGGAAGTAGTG
>NVUL01000105.1 GCA_002401885.1 SAR86 cluster bacterium | reverse complement strand
AGGAAATTATCACCAAGGATAATGCCATGGTGATGACGGATGGCGTGGCCTATTTTCAGGTTCTTGATGCCGCCAGTGCGACCTACGAAGTCAATGATCTGGAAAATGCCTTTGGCAATCTGGCAATGACCAATATTCGTACGGTTATGGGCTCGATGGATCTGGATCAGCTGCTGTCTCATCGCGACGAGATTAATACGCGGCTGCTGAGTGTTGTCGATTCAGCCACCGGCGTATGGGGCATTAAAGTAACGCGAATTGAAATCAAGGATATCGTGCCGCCGCGCGATCTGGTTGAAGCCATGGGCCGCCAGATGAAAGCGGAGCGTGTAAAACGTGCGGTGATTTTGGAAGCAGAAGGCCAGAGGCAATCTGAAATTCTGCAGGCTGAAGGTGAAAAACAAGGCCAAATCCTTGCCGCTGAAGGCCGGCGTGAGGCCGCATTCAGAGATGCCGAAGCAGGAAGAGGGGAAGATGCATGGCTTTCAGCTGTGGGTAAACTTGCCTGCCGCGGAAAAGATGACACCGGCCACCTACAATGACATCGATGCAAATTCAATTCCTAGTTATCAGCTCGATGGAGTCACCATTAAAGCAATAGCGGGTGAGCTAGAGGTTAACGGGACGAGGGTGCCGGGAGCAGTGACTGGACTCAGTACCGATCCAGCCTACTTGGATATGAGTTTTAGCAGTGACCAACAGATTGCAATAGATGTGCCTGATGGCTACACGGCCCTAGTCTATGTTTACGCGGGTTCTGCGGTTATCAGCGATAGTGACTACCAACTGTCCGAGGGTAAGATAGCGCGGCTATCGCGGGAGGGTCGACTACTTCTTACCGCTAGTAGTGATACTAAGCTGCTCTTAATGACTGGGAAGCCAATCGGCGAGCCAATTGCACATCGTGGACCTTTTGTAATGAATACCATGGACGAGATTCATCAAGCGATACGCGATTACAGTGAAGGGACGTTGGTGTAGCTAAAGTCTATTGAATGGCCTCGCTAACTGAACGCTGCGCCGATGCGCAGCGTTCATCTCTCCCTCCATCTCCATTTAGGCTACTGATACTGAACGGGGTGGGTCGTAATCATGATTCGGCTTTCCATGTAGGTAATAGTCTCGCCGTCTATGCTGCGAAACCAATGTGGCGTGCCAGGCTGCAGTACCAGCACATCTCCCGCGGTAACTTGCCGAGCCAGTCCGCCGATTATGCCGTGCTGCGTGCGTACGATGTTCGGGTTGCTCGATTCCGCTAAAGGCAGCTCAAGTTTTCCGCCCGTAACGAACGTTCCGCTTCCTTCCAATATGCGATAGATCTCCATGCTCCATGGATGAATGATCGCATACTGCTCTACCGCGCTACTACGGCGACGCACCGACACTCCAGGTGAGATTGTTACTGACCAGCCGCCAGCAGATGCAGATGACGCGGCAGCTCTATCCAATTCGGCTTCAATTTCTGCACCGGGTTTGAATATGGCAGGCGGAGCACCGGAATCCTGAGCTAGGCTCGTGACGCCGAGTCCGGAAAAAATACAGGCAATAAGTAGTAGGCGTTTCATGGTGAGCTCCATTGTTAGTTTTTTAAGTGAAGTCGCTACCCAGTCTTTATAACACAGCGTCGTGGCAAGGCGGTATTCGGCACATTCAGGGACTAAGGTGTATTGTGTAGGCAAAAAAAAGCCTTCGAGGCTGGGCCACTGAGGACCCTGCCATCGAAGGCTTTATCACTGCGTACTGCGTAGT
The DNA here is from genome assembly GCA_002401885.1 of SAR86 cluster bacterium. GTDB lineage: Bacteria > Pseudomonadota > Gammaproteobacteria > Pseudomonadales > Pseudohongiellaceae > UBA9145. The sequence continues at coordinate 10,573 of NVUL01000105.1, read as the reverse complement.
GTTTAAGGCTTCTTAAACACCAGAAAGAAACGGTCTGTCATATTTGGGATCTGCCCAACTTCCTGAGTCAGATCGTCGCTTTCTTCGAAGAACATATCGGATATTCTATCCAGTACAAAGCCTGCAGCCTGAACCTGCAAGATGACGCTTACCGGATCTTCACGGCGACCAAGTGCGCGCGTCTCATTTTTCATGTGGCGTCTTGTATGGTCCACAATAACGTAGGTGCCACCTGACTTTAGAGTGTCGAAAACTTCAGCATTGATACGGCCGTTATCTTCCTCATCAAAGTTATGGTACTCGCGAAAGTGAAGAAACATATCTGCACTCGCCACGCCGAAGTTAATCTCGCCTGGCTCATAACGGCCTGCTATTCGGCTGAAATTGTTCTCGAACTCCACCTGATGGGTCATTGCAAACATGTCCATCTCGGTCCAGTCGCCCCAATTGCTGAAAGTGTTCGCATTGTCGACGGTGTAGAGATGTCCATTGTCTCTCAGTACTGGGCCTAGAATCTTCGTGTAGTAGGCTTGTCCTGCAGGCAAGAATTCGATAACCGTCATGTCATCCTCGATGCCGATAAAGTCTAATGCAGCAACTGGATCACGGTCCGAATCTCTGGCGAGCTCTGCTTCCGTTCGATGGTCCATTCCCATCACATCCTGCACTTTCTGTTGCAGGGGAGTTAGGTTCTGCGCACTAACGAGTACCGGTGAAAGTAGCGAAAGTGCCGCTACAACTAGACTAGGCTTGATCATTTTCATAGTGGTTCCTGAATTTAGTTAAAAAATTGTACTAGGGCACCATAGAGTTGATCAGAGGTACCCTGACCTCTGACTCGGCAGCGTCGAAAGCAGCAACTAAGTCGATTGCTTAATAGTTGACCGAATTAGTGGGGATTCTAGCTCATTACTCAGGACGGTTGCGAGTATTGTTGTACTTTCGGGCAGAGCCTGAGCCTGCTCGCGATTCGTGGTTTCAGGTATTACGTTAGCCAAGCACAGACTCGGCGTGGCGCAGGTAAAGCCCCAAAGCAGGGTAAAAATGGCGTGAATCCCTATTTTTCCGCCGGTTTCTTGAGGATGATAAACGCGGCCTGCTTCTTTCGATTCCACTCTAAGTCAACTTCAAACCCGGCGTTCCTAAAATAGTTCTCCAATGTCACGCGTTTCATCACGTTCACGTAAGGCGCTTTGCGTAATATTTTCATAATGATCAGCAAGACTCTCCAGTGGGAAAATGAGTCGCCGAGGCAGCCAGTAGAGGTAACGAATACACCACCGGGCTTCAGCAATCTGTAAGAGATTCGGATAGCCTGTTCAGGGTCTTCGAGTAAGTGCAAAATATTATGGGCCATAACAACATCGAAAGAAGCGTTCGTCGCCTCAAAGTCTTCTAAGGTTGAACACTGAAATTCGATATTAGTGATATTAGCCGCTTCCGCCTTATTCCTAGCTATCCTAATCATGTTCGATGAAATATCTGTCGCCACAATCTTCTGCACAAAAGGCGCATGATGAATGGCAGTGGTGCCAGTACCGCAGCCGAACTCCATCACTTGTGATTCCGCGTTGAAATAACGCTGCGTAGTTTCCAGCTTCTCCTTGTAGGCCGCCTCATCTCCGACGGGTGACTTCGCATAACTTTCTGCTCTCTTGTCCCAAAAATCTACGGCCCTCACCATGGTGTTTCTCCCTATTATAAAACGGAAAATTCGCTCAGTGCTTCTCCGTCACAAAGTATGTGACGTATAACGAGCGATTCTGTTACTAAGCCAGTGGAAACGAAGTGTAAATACTGAACTTATGCATTGATGTGATTACTGGTGCAGCCTAGCCCTCACGTCAAGATAGGCGCTTTGAATAAGTTCGCTCATTGCACGAGAATCGACATCGATATCCGGCCTAAGCTTAACGTGGCGCATACGTTTGCCAGTTCCTTCCAGAAGGGAAAGGGGATCGTCAATAAATACACCAGTGAAGAAGCCAACGTTAACATGGGACTTGAATACGTTAACATAGCCGAACGCGGCCCCCTCCACGCAGGCGGTCGGATAACCATCATGAATAAGCTCGTTGACATCATCGCCGCAACTTCTGAATACCGCGAACCATTGCCGTGCTATTGAATAGAGTTTTACTGGGTCACCAGACAGCCACTCATCTATCTCCCATGAATGAGATGTTGCGTTAGGAAATAGGAAAAGTTCATTTGTGTTGTTCAATTCATTACTCTGCGTAGGTTCATTGTATGCAATGAAAGCGACGATCTTGTATTGGATGCTATCGCCCGAATACCATTGATTGGCTCACAAAAACTATTGCCTTTTCATTCTAATACTATAGCTTAGGGTGCTACTACTACGTTTTGTCATTTATCCCAGATAGCTGACTTAGCGCCCTTATTGAGGCAGCCTAATGACAAAACTTCGCTTGTGCTACCAAACTGTTGAGTTTGGAAAAATAGATATTCACCTCTGCACTTTACGCAACCGGCAAGAATTTCACGACCCTGAAGGTGTTGCCGAGAATCTCGGTATATCCTCTGCTCAGTGGCCGATTTTCGGTGTTGTGTGGCCATCAAGTACGGTTCTTGCTCACTTTATCTGCGACTACAACACGGGTTCAAAACGAATCTTGGAGATCGGCTGTGGCATGGCGCTAAGCAGCCTACTCTTAAATAAACAACATGCGAACATTACAGCAACTGACTATCATCCCGAGACAGGGATTTTCCTTGCAAGAAATACTCTTCTCAATGAAGACCAGCCTATTACCTATAAGCAGGTAGATTGGGCTGCCGCAGAGGACGACCTCGGTCTCTTTGATTTAATAATAGGAAGCGATCTATTGTACGAAGAGCAACACGTCACTCTACTTGCGAACTTTATTGAAAGTCATTCGAATCAAACCTGTGAAGTGATTATCGTCGACCCTGGCCGTGGCAGAAAAAATAAACTAAGCGCTAGGATGATCGAACTCGGATATAGCTCTAACGAGGAAAAGCCAAGCCACACAGATTATCTGAGTGAAGAATTCAAAGGGCATATTCTAACGTTTGCTCGCTGAGTTGCGGATATAAGCTCAGGCAGACCAAAGTAGGACATTGTGCAAGCAACCGAAATTAGAATGACCAGATAGCAAATTCATTCGTAGAAATAGGTAACCTAGAGCTAGCTCCAAACCCTGGGGTCACCTCCTCAATGCTTTCTAGGATTAGCTGCAGCCTAACCTCGTTGATCTTACTCATCGAATTTGTAAGCGGCGAAATTATAAATTCGAAATCGTTTCCAGTCAGACTGCGCCCGTTAGAACCCACAGTTGAAGCGAACCCCAGAGACTCAAAGGTTTGCCGGTCGCTGTTGGTGCACTTGTTAAGTGTCTTGGGCATCTCTACTACTAGCCGATTTCCTATCGTTATATAACGAGAGAAATTGAACTGTCATTATGTATATCGCTGATGCTGCAACAGAAGTGTAAAGAAAAGTTGGTACAAACCAACTTGTTGCAGTATCGTAAATAAAGACCCAATTTGTCCCCGTTGAACCACGAAAAATACCGCCCGGATTTTCAACCCAATTCCACACTGAGAAAACAATAGCGAGAAGCACGGTAAATACTAATACTAATACTATGCATAGGCCAAATGCCCAGAAATGCTTCAGTATAGAATTAATCATGTACTCACTCTACTGGACCTGACCTTCGTACTTGCACATATAACGCCGTGAATAAGGGGGTGCAGCTTACTGCTTCCCATTGATTCGATTGTTATGTGCCTATTCAAATATGAACTCAATATTGTTAAGAAGCTACTTTCTAATCCTTGTCGATACCGATTCTTCGCTGCAAAACTCTTCCCTGCTTTTTAATTCTCCTGCTTCAGTATAGAAAAGATCTTTAACTCGACCTCGAACCGCCGATCTCACATTCCCGCAAGTAATGAAATATTGATCATAATAATCACCTACTCCAGCATAACTTGGGGCTTCTAAGTAATTTCGATTCCCCGAATTTGCAGAGCATGTTGTCAAAATAAGAAGAAACAATAAGGACAACTTCTTTAAGTTGTTCATAAATTGATGATCACCTTTGTCCAAAATTTGCGTATGGGCCCTTGTGTCTAGAAATTTACCATTTCTATTTGCGTGGCACTCTGGGCATATAACGCCCTGAATAATAGGGGCGCTATCAAGGCAGGGCCGCTTTTACAAAAATGAATGAGCCAATAATGCTGATTGGCACCCCGATGATCGCACCGATTCCCGTCAGGCTGAGTAAAAACCCGGCCATGATCATCGCGAACCCGATCAGCGCCGCGATCACTCGTCCGACCATGCCTATGACGAAGAAGGCAAGCTTGAACAGCAGGCCCACGATTGTGGTTATAAGCCACCACAGGGTCCGAACAATACCACCGAGAAAATTGTTGAAGAACCATTTCAAGATATCGTTCTCATAGGACCTTCTCCGTACCATACAGATATAATGTTTTTCAGCTCAGCTTCATCCTCCGGTGTCTTTATAGGCCGGAATTGTGCCCAATGTAACCACACCCAGCTCGCACCATAACTAATAATTTTCAGCGTTTCATCAATAGACAAATCCCATTCACTAGCGACGTCTTCGTGGATTTTTGAGAGCCCTGGACCAGCCAATTTCGCCCAGAGAGTTCGAAATTCAGGGTCAGACATAAATTGAAGTTCAATGTTATGGATACCAGCTACTCGATCTCCTCGGGAGGCATTGGATGCCGCAATTCTGGCATATTTCACTTGTATCGATAGATAGACGAGAGTCACGATAATTGCTATCGCGCTGACAGATTCTCCTATTGCTCCCCAATCTTGAATAGACATATCAATTTTCTTTTTATGGAGGCTAACTAACCTTCAGTGTTGAGCTAATTAGCGAACATAACGCCCTTAATAATAGGAGTGCGTAGCGCTTCCTTTTTGATTTGTTTGTTATGTGTTGCTCCATCAGTATCTCATCCTAATTGTTAAGGAGCACCAAGCGAAAGTGTTTCGATATCCGGTAATTCTGCCTGACTTGATATGAATAAGTAGTTCCCTGTTTGCAAAAAAATATGGAGTCCTTCTACTGCGCTACCTTGCTTAATCGGGTACTCCATCAAAGCCATTGGCCCGAAGACGAATTTTGCATCCTCGAAGCGGAAAAATAGCGCTGAGGACTCTCCCTTACAGACGATAATGTTCTCGTGGACTTGTACTATTTTCGATAACACTCTAATGACACTTTCATTCCCACCATTAAAAAGGAAAGCGTGCTCCGTGCCTGCCTTACTCCATGCTTGAAGTTTTTGAATTGCATCTTCGAAGCTTATCTCAGGCCCGAAACCCGGATGAATATCTTTGATCATATTACTTCCATATTAGAAGATTCTGAATAAGTTCATGAAACACACATAACGCTTTGAATAATAGGGGCAGCTTTAGCTGCCTCTTTTTGATTTGATTGTTACGTGTCCCCACTTCGACATTGGGGAAATTGTTCGTAAATATATTCACTACTAATGTTTTTAGTTTCGTTCGAGAAGCTATAGTAAGACGGCTTCTTGTCATAGAACACTTGCCGATCAAACTTGATGTCTTCATCATTTTCGAATAGTCCGACAGAAACCCCATATTCGTTACTATTTTTTGGCTTCATAAATAGATGACTACCACATACTTTGCAGAATCCTCTTTCGGCCCAGTCGGACGAGTTGAATACTGCAATGTTCTCCATGCCTTCAAATATCACGTTGGAGCCACATTCAAGTTCCATGAACGCTCCGCCAGACCATTTCCTGCATTTTGCGCAGTGACAAGCGCCAAGACTCTGATTCTCAAAGCTCGTTGTAACTGTAACAGCCCCGCAAAGGCACTGTCCTATTCTGCTTAGGTCGCCTTGCATTCTATATACTCTGAAGTCGAACTAATTTGTACACGTAACGTCCTTAATAAGGAGATGCGCGTAGCGCATCTCCTTGATTTGTTTGTTATGTGCTGGAATTGAAACAATCATATACGATTTTCCAGGAACCATCCGGCTGCCTATTATATAAGGTAAGAGCTTTACCATCAGGCATGATTTCGACACTTTCGCCTCCGTTTTTGGGAGTTCCTTTTAGTGAGTACCGACATCTTGTCAATCCTGAGTCTCCGCTTATCCTTGCATCTTCTATTTCATGGATTACCATTTGGAGATTCATTGCTTCAAAAGGAGGACTCATGGCCTCTCTAATTTCGGATTTACCGACTTTCGTGGTCGAGCCGGGAGGCATCTGGACTCCGTCTTCTGACCAAAAAGACATCCACTGTTCGAAATTTCCTGCACAAATACTTGCAGCGAACTGATTTAGCACTTCTTTGATAGCTGAAATTTCAGAATCCATATTGAACTCCCTTTATTTTGCCATTTTAGGTGAACTTCTTAGTGTTTAAATCTACGAGGTACATAACGCCCTGAATAATAGGGGCGCGTAGCGCCTCCTTTTTGATTTGATTGTTATGTGCCTTCAATCCAAATTAGTTCCCTAGTTTATTACAACATCTGGCAGCAATCGCAAATCAAAATTTGGGTCAATAATTTGTCCACTGGTTCTGTTGTAAAACCCATCTACTGAAATCTCCGATCCATCCGATAAGCGGAATCTGAAGGGGCCTGAGCTAGAGTCACCATTTCCTAAACTCATCCAAATTGAATCAAGCGATTGAATATCTCCATACTTTTCTCTTAAAAAGAACTCTAACTCATCGTACGTTCGCACTTCGTCAATAGGTATAGAGCGCAACTTTTCATGCGTTCGTACTTCGTCAATAGATAAAGCCGTGAATGGTGCGCTTACGATATTGCTCGGAACGAAGACGTCCTCCTCCTCAGAGCATGACGTTAACATCGCAAGCATCACTATAGGTATTGAAAATTTCACTTGGCTGTTCACCTACTGTGCACATAACATTTGTATATGAGGCATGCGCGTTTTGTCTTTTCATCCTCCTGAGTCTAGCTCGTAATTAACTGAAATAAAACAGATATTCCAGAAGGGGTCTCGCTTTGCCAGTATTGATATGACTATTCTCGTTTAGCTTTTTTGATGGCTCGGTTTCTTTTTTCTCGTGGATATAAGCTGTTGATAATTCGTTGTTTTCTATGTTTCGAAATGCACATGTGAGCCATGCTCCGAGGAAAGCGAGAGTTTCTAGGCATATTGTGTCCATTTCCACTACATAATGGTGCATTCAAGCAAATTGAAATAAGCAGATTATGAGTGCCTTCGCTGAGTTACTTAGAGGCGATACAGTTGGCGTCAATACTGTTTAATTCCATGAGGCTAGTTCTGCTGCGGGTCGGAGATGTATTAGTTCTAGAAATTAGGAGAAGGCTTTCACAAAAAAAGGCGCAACAAGAGTTGCGCCTTTTTTCAGAGTAATTAAAGCTTGGTGTTGCAACTATTCCGCAACTCGCTTCATTGTAGTGTAGCGAACCGAAGTGACTTTGCCACCGCCCCAATTTTCAGTACGGGTTTCGTAAGTATTTTCATCAATCATGCGCATGAAACTGTGGTGAGCGTGTGGGCTTGAAGCGACATCCATGTTGGTGCCCTTGGTGAACCTGAAGTCGATGACTCCCTCTTCACCCGAGTCTCTGAAAGTCATTGAAGGCTGATTACCAATAGCGCAGTAGTGAGTATGAATAAGCTCCTCTTTGCCATTCTGATGGTACATGCTGACCATCTCAGCAGGCGTGCCGGCGGCAAACGTCTGCATCACTGAGGAATTGCCAATATTCTTAAACGAGACTGAAGTTGCTGAAACAGCGGCATCATCTCTAGATTGACCAACAGGAACGACCTGAGCTTCGCCCGCCCATTTTCCTTCGAGTTTTAGCATAGTCTGAAACGCTTCATCGGGTGAGAAGCCGTCGCCTGCAAAGGCGGTAGCGCTAAGCAGTAGAGCGGCAGTAGAGAGTGCTGCAATGTGTAGTTTTCTCATGGATCCAGTCCTTGATGTTTTTTGACGTCGGACCAGACTATTACTGCCCCTAGGGCTTGTCAACTAGGTATGCCTAAAGCGCTCGCTCGGTTTCTGCAGTTGGCTCGGCCTGGCTAGTGTCTAACTTATGCACAAACTCTCTGCGCACCAGCAGAAAGCTCACAATGGCCTGAGCTGTGACGGACAATATCGAAATATACCAAACCATATTGATACTGAAGTCTGGCCGATAGCGAAGATAAACCGCGATTGGAACGAAGATAAGTATACGCACGCCCGAGCTAAACAGCGCTGGACGCGTATTGCCTAGTCCCTGAAAGACGCCAGAACAGGTAAAGACTATGCCCTGCGCGACGAAGTTGAGGGAAATCAGTTGCAGGAAGACGGCACCTACCTTGATCACTTCAGCATCTTCGGTGAAAAACATCACTAGCACTTCGGGTCGCCACTGCATGATCACCGTTGTGATGAACATGACAACGCTGCTGAGAATGATGCCGTTCCTGAACGTCTCTCTTACCCTGTCGACTTTACCGGCGCCGAAATTTTGGCCGATTATGGGACCTACCGCGAACGCTATCGCCATTGTCGGCATGAATATGGACTGCATGATGCGTCCGCCAATGCTAAAGCCCGCCTGCGCCGGCGCACCGAAGTCTTGAATCAACCAGTAGACCGCGGAGAAATAGACGAATAGCAGAAGCATCTCGCCACCGGCTGGGAGGCCGATGTCCAGCATCTTCCTCCAGATGTCGAATCGAGGTCGCCAGAGCGCTGGCTTGAACGACACGTATTTCTCTAGCTTAAAGAAATACAGCGTGAGCAGGCCCACTCCGACTGTAATAGAAATGCTGCTAGCTAGGCCCGCACCTAGAACACCAAGTGCTGGACCAGGGCCCCAGCCAGCAATCAGTATCGGTGCAAGAATCGTGTTCAGCACCACAGTTAAAACCTGCACAATCATTGCCGGCTTAACGATGCCGGTAGCTCGCAGCGAGGAGGCCATCGCCATCATCGCGAACTGCAAAGCCATGCCGGGTAGGAACCAATAAAGGAATGTCAGGCCTTCCCGCAGTGCTGCATCGTCTGCGGTTATATTGCTCAGATAGGACTCGGCTAGTAAATAACCGCCGAGGAGGGTAATCGCGGCACAGACTGCAGATAGAACTAAGGATTGATTGAAAACCAGATTCGCATGTTCCTGATCTTTGCGGCCCACTGCCTGAGAAATTAGTGCAACCGCGCTGACGCCCAAAACCTGCGTCAATGCCATGATCATGAATAGCAGTGTGCCGGCTATACCAACTCCGGCAACCGAATCCTCTCCCAGCGCTGCGACGAAGTAGAGGTCTACGAGTAAGTACAGCGTCTGAAAGATCATTCCCGCAGCTACCGGAATAGCCATAGCTAGAATTGTCTTGGTTGTTGAGCCTTGGGTGAGATCTTTCATGGGACATTATCCTCAGAGGTAGTAGTCGAGGAGAAATGGCAACTTGGAATCGGCACTCGCGAACAAACTCGTTGGGGAGGCTCTTGAAAAGCAAGGTTAGTCATTTCTGAAGCGGCGCTAAGGGTATCACCAAACCGAGGGTTCGCGGGTGCTTCGAGTGGAAATAGAGGCATAAAACTGCAAATTTTTTTCTTGACAGTTTTTGGCATTTCAACCCAGTAGCAGAAATCCTGTGATTCGCTATACTGACCACCGCTCCCCGGCTAGAGGCCGAGACCCGCATTCTACAAAGAACAAGAAGGAAGCGCTCATGTCATCTAGGCTGTCATCCATGCTCTCATCGAAAACCCGCATCTTGCTCGCAATTTTTCTACTGAGTATTGCATCAGGCTCATTCGCTCAATCCGTCACAATCGGCGTCTCGATACCTTCGGCGACTCACGGCTGGGCAGGGGGGCTGAATTTCCATGCGGAGCAATCCAAGGCACGTCTGGAAGCTGAGAACCCCGACTTGAAGATTGTCCTTGTAACCGCAAACAGTGCTTCCGAGCAGGCAAACGATTTGGAAGACCTAGTAGCGATCCACAATATCGATGCCCTAGTAATTCTGCCTTTCGAATCGGCGCCTCTCACGGGTCCGGTACGCAACGTTAAGCGTCGCGGTGTCTTCATAACTGTCGTCGATAGGGGGTTGAGCGAAGAGGGTATCGCCGATGTTTACGTGGCCGGCAACAATGCGGAAATGGGTCGAGTGTCTGCCGAGTATATAAAAGAAGCACTAGACAACGCTGGCGACATCGTCGTGCTGCGCGGCATTCCTACTGTAATTGATACTCAGCGCTTCGACGGATTCATGGCGGAGCTGGAAGGTAGTAACATAAACGTGCTGGATCACAAACACGCAAACTGGAATCGAGACGATGGCTTCAGCGTAATGCAGGACTTTCTTGCGCGGTTCCCGAAGATCGATGCGGTCTGGGCGCAGGATGACGATATCGCTATCGGCGTGATTCAGGCGGTACGCCAGGCAAGGCGTCAAGACGATCTCTTTATCGTCGGCGGCGGGGGCATGAAAGACATGGTGAAACGCGTTATGGACGGCGATAAATTAACTCCTGTCGATG
>NVUL01000020.1 GCA_002401885.1 SAR86 cluster bacterium | reverse complement strand
CCAGCGATTGGATATCCACTCTGGGAGCTACCTTTGTCGCCCTTGAAGGTAGTTTCATTGCCATAAGCTCCGCAGTCTGGGTCCAAATAAGGGGCGCCACCTATATTGTAATGGCCAGGTGCGCCAATAAATGTGGCGTTATCGACAGCAAGGTATTTGGGCCTTTCCTCTCGCTGCAGGGGTGTTTTTCTGCCTATTTCTAAAGCGGCGACTACATTCAGGCCGTTATCGAAGGTCTTGCCCCACATGACGCCTAGCTTAGGCTCTTCGAAGTCACCGCCTTCATCACGGCTGTAGAATGAGCGTACTCGCAATCCGTCAAATTCCTTAATGGGGATCAAGTTGACCACGCCGGCTACAGCATCGGACCCATATAGGGCCGAGCCGCCATCTAGCACGATCTCAATTCGGTCGGTAGCGATGTCGGGAAGAATTGCAGACAGGGCGCCCGCATTAATGTTTCTGCGTCCATCGAGAAGCGTAAGTGTACTTGCCGTGCCCAGTCCGCGCAGATTGAACTGCGCTGAGTTGGAGTCTTGGCCACCACCTGCGCCACCCAATACGTTGGCTACCGTATCAACGTTCTGCGTATAGGTCAGATCGCGAACGTATTGGCCAATATTGGCTGCGCCGTAGTTCAGTAGTGTTTCCTGGGTCACTGTGTCGACGGGGCTGGCACCCGTGAAGTCACTGTTTCTGATGAAGGAGCCAGTGACGACGATTTCTTCTAGTTGATCTGCGTCTTGTGCGAATAGTGTCGCTGGGACACAGAGCGCGGTCGCTATACCAGTAAAAAGCAGGGACCGTGCCATGTTTCTGTGTGTTGAGGATATTCGCTTCATTATTATGTTTCTCCAGTAGATCTAGCATTATTCCAAACTTCGTGGGACTGATCTAAAAGTACAAGCATAACTCCTGCCTTTTTACTCCAATTCATTTTGATTCACTATGAGAAAGTCACAGAAATTGGTTATGCAATATTCAACGCTTTCCTGCAGGTATAAGGCCAGTACCGATTGTGATTCTTGCACTGCCTTGTGGCTGCGTCTCCTTGTATCTGAATTTCTTCCGTGAATTCCAGAATTCATCAGTATTTTTTGCGATCTAATCAGTAGCTAGGTCGCGTGTTAGCGCGAGGCACTGGCCATAGAGCAGGTTGGGTTACCCCAAGATGTTACTGACGTTGAACAGAAGCAATGGTGAGATGAAAGAGTTAGATGCGAAACGGGGGGTAAATGTGCCGAAAACGACTCTAAAAATCGCGAAATGAGTCAAAATATTGCAGTATCTAGCCATCTCGAGGGAATTCTTATCTCGGAAATGTACTTTATTCTAAAATTCGCCAAGAATAGTTCAGAATTCACAAGACAGTCTCTGCTAATTTTGGTTCAATTCCGGTGCTGAATGAGCAGTTAACCAAGACTGTTCTCTACTAAAGGAGTCTTGTCCGCCCAGGTTAGGTAGGCTAGGCCAAAGAATAAATAAATGGAGGATCCGCCGTTGTTAACTACAAATCACCGATCAATATTTCGCAAATTTGTGAAAATATCGCAGGCTTTGGCAATTTTTTCCGCCCTGTCTTTGCCAACTTTGGCAAATGCCCAATCGGATCAGGTCACATTTCATAAAGACATAGAGCCCATTCTGCAGCGCAGCTGTCAGAATTGTCACCGTCCAGGTGGCGTGGCCCCAATGTCTTTAGTTTCCTTTGACGAAGTAGCGCCATTTGCAGGATTGATTGAATACAAGACTGGCTTGCGTGATAGAGCTGGGGCGATGCCACCTTGGTACATGGAAAAGGACATCGGTATTCAGGATTATAAATTTGACCCATCGCTGAGCGATGAAGAGCTGGCTGCCATCTCTACTTGGGCGCGCAGCGGAACTCCCCAGGGTGATCCGGCGGATGCACCAGAGCCACTCGCATTTAGTGACGACCTGAAGTGGACCGCGGGCAAGCCAGACCTTGTCGTCAGTACTAACGATGTAACCAAATTAGCAGGCACGCCGGATTGGTGGGGCGAGATAGACAGAATTGCCATCCCTATCGAAGAAGATCGCTACGTGAAATCTGTGGAGATCGTCGAAGTGAATGACGTGAACAACTCTGCCGGCACAGGTCGAGACACTGTTGGTGGCAGGTACATATTCCATCACATGATCTGGTCAACTGCCGAGATAGATGAAAATGGCCAGCGTATCGCAGACACCGCAACCGGATGGCCGGTACATGAAGTAGGGCGCAACGCAGACATCTTCGATGTAGACGGCGGACGCTTACTTAAAGCTGGCACCTTCCTTGTTTCTGATTCCGTTCATATGCATTCCAATGGAAAGGATACGACGGCACACTTGGAAGTTGGTTTTCGTTTTCATCCCGTTGGCTACGAGCCAAAGTATGAGCGCGTTACTTTGGGCCTAGGTAATGGCGTAGACATTAGTATTGCCGGCAATGAAGATGCGCAAGAACTGCATGCCTACTCAGTACTTCAAGACCACATCAAGATAATTACATTCGAGCCACATTTGCATGCCCCTGGCGAGCGCATGTGTCTTGAAGCAATATGGGGCTATACGGTAGAGACTCTTTCCTGTGTTGGCTACGACCACAACTGGGTGCGTGGCTACGCGTACGACAACGATGCGCAGCCTCTGTTGCCGAAGGGAACTATTCTGCACATCGTCGGCTACATGAACAATACCGAAACTAATCCCAATGTGCCTGATCCGAGAAATTGGCAAGGCTCTGGTAATCGATCCGTAACCAATATGTTTATCGATTTGGGCATGCGGGTAAAAATGGATGACGAGCAATTTTTCGAAGAAATGGAAAAACGTCGTCAGACACTGAATCTTGGGCCGAACGATCACGTGATCGGTTGCCCATTATGTTTGGCGCCACTCGTTGCGCCAGTTAATTCTTCAGAAGAAATAACTAATGAAGTTGCATTGCAGGAGACAAATTAGATATGCAAAGTTTAAATATTGGAAGCGCGAGCAAGGCTTTTAGATTTTTCGTGATCGCGCTTGGTGCTGTGATTTTATCACCGGTGGTATCAGCAGATACCTACCGTAGTGGGCAGCACATCGAGCCGGCATTCGAAGGTTGGCGGCCAAACGCAGATGGCACATTCAACATGATGTTTGGTTACATGAATGAGAACTGGGAAGAAGAACCAAACGTCGCCGTCGGCGAAAACAATATGTTTTCGCCGGGCGACGCTGATCGTGGTCAGCCCACTCACTTCCTCCCTCGTCGTAATCGTTTTACCTTCGAAGTTCAGGTGCCTTCTGATTTTGGAGATCGCGAGCTGGTATGGACGCTAAATGTGAATGGGGTTGATCGCAAAGCCTATGGAACATTGGTGCCCGATTACCTGGTCGACAATATGGTGATTGCCTCAGAGACAGGCTCTCTTGGTGCTGGAACTAGTAGCCCTGAGTCACGTGCAAATACCGCGCCCGTAACTACGGTACAAGGTGATGATATTCGCACCGTAAGAGTGGGTCAGCCTATGGCTTTGCGCACGCATGTTGCCGACGATGGTCTTCCTAGTCCTACCGACCCAGTTGAGCAGGCTAGAGAGTTTGCTGAGTTTATCGGCGGTCCTCTGGCGGTTGCTTTTGTAACCGAAGAAAATGTTCGTCAACGCTTGTTGATGACACCACCGATAAAGGTGACAGTTCAAAAAACTAACGGATTGTTCCTGTCATGGAATGTTTATCGCGGAGCAGGTGATGTTCAGTTCAGTCCGCAGCAAGCCAAGCCATGGGAGGATACTCGTGCTGGATCGAATTCTCCTTGGGGAACGCTCTGGATGCCGCCACGAAATCCAGAAGATGGAATGCATGATGTGGAAGTGACTTTCGATGAGCCTGGAACTTACGTTCTATGGGGACGGGCCGATGACGGCGGTCTCTATAACGATGCTTATATCACGGTGAACGTGACTGAATAGTATTGGTTTGGTTTTTAATCGATGCTAGTTTAAAAAGGGCGGTTTACCGCCCTTTTTTGTGGGCGGTATTTCTAGCCTTTGTCATATTCGATTAGCTACGCTTAAGACCTAGATGCCATCTATTCCGCTATGGAGAGATTTCGATGCTCAACTTATTGACTAAAGCACTTAGCAAGACCGCTCTTATTGTGGCGGCGCTCATTTTCGTAGGGACTGTGCTCGCCGATTCACATACAGCGATAGAAAGGGCAGTTGCAAACGATGCTAGACCTGATGCGGATCGGCAGAGAGACGCAGACAGGAAGCCAGCTCACGTGCTTGAATTCTTCGGCATAGAACCTGGCATTATCAGAAGCGATCTGGTCTCGGCGGGCTTTGAGTTCGTCTCTGAGTCGGACATCTTGCGTAATAGGCAGGATAGCCGCAACAAGCCGATGAGCGACCCCAGTGTGCGGGGCAAAACAGACCGAGTGGTAATGAAGTTTAGGAAGCCAGCTTCCTAAAACATTATAAGAGGCGGGAACGCGCTTACGAGAGGGGAGGGTATTGCGATAAGGCATTCCAGTCTACATGTTCCTGCGGTATTGTCCCCCGACCTCGAAGAACGTTTCCGTTATCTGACCTAGGCTGCAATAGCGTACCGCATTCATCAGTTCTGCAAATACGTTTTCATCATTGATGGCCGCTCGGCGTAATCGTTCAAGGGCATCGGCAGACTGGTGAGCATTAATCGCTTTAAATGCAGCTAAACGATCTATCTGGCTTTGCTTCTCCGATTCGGTTGAGCGGGCCAACACTATCTCGTGTTCTGCTTCCGGCTCTGCATTCAGGAAGGTATTGACTCCCACCAAGGGCAGGCTGCCATCGTGCTTGCGATGCTCGTAGTACATGGATTCGTCTTGAATCTTGCCGCGTTGGTAGCCGGTTTCCATTGCGCCTAGCACACCACCGCGTTCGGAAATGCTTTCGAACTCCTGCAGTACGGCTTCCTCGACGAGATTGGTCAGCTCTTCGATGATGAAGGAGCCTTGATTAGAATTTTCGTTAACAGCCAAACCCCATTCTTTGTTGATGATTAGCTGAATCGCCATCGCTCTACGCACGGATTCCTCTGTAGGCGTGGTTACCGCTTCGTCATAGGCGTTTGTGTGTAGGCTATTACAGTTGTCATACACCGCGATCAAAGCCTGCAGAGTCGTGCGGATGTCATTGAATGACATCTCCTGTGCGTGCAAGGATCTGCCCGATGTCTGTATGTGGTATTTGAGTTTTTGGCTACGCTCGCTAGCGCCATACCTAAAACGCATGGCGGTAGCCCAGATGCGACGCGCAACACGGCCCAAGACTGTGTATTCCGGATCCATGCCATTGGAGAAGAAGAAGGATAGATTATGGGCAAAGTCATCCACCTTCATGCCGCGAGCGATATAGGCCTCTACAAAGGTGAAGCCATTAGAGAGGGTGAAGGCGAGTTGCGAGATGGGGTTCGCGCCAGCTTCGGCAATGTGATATCCGGAGATGGACACGGAATAGAAATTGCGAATCTTGTTAGCGGTGAAATATTCCTGAATATCACCCATTAGCTTGAGGCTAAATTCGGTGGAGAAGATGCAAGTATTCTGCCCCTGATCTTCCTTAAGAATATCTGCCTGAACAGTGCCGCGGACGTTCTCAAGCGCCTGCGCCTTGATCGACTCGTATTCCTCGGCAGTCGGTGGAGCACCGTTCTCACCTGAGAACTTCTCTAATTGTTGATCGATGGCGGCATTCATATACATCGCGAGTATCGTTGGCGCGGGCCCATTTATGGTCATCGAGACGGATGTAGTGGAGCTGCACAGATCGAAACCGCTGTAGAGTTCTTTCATGTCATCGAGAGTGGCAATGGAGACGCCGGAGTTTCCCACCTTGCCATAGATATCCGGTTGCACCGCTGGGTCGAAACCATACAGCGTTACCGAATCGAATGCGGTGGAGAGCCTCTTTGCATCCGAATGTTCGGAGAGTTGCTTGAAGCGTCGGTTGGTGCGAAAGGCATCGCCTTCTCCGGCAAACATGCGTGTCGGATCTTCAGTCTCACGCTTGAATCGAAACACACCGGCCGTAAACGGGAAGCGCCCCGGAACATTTTCCAGGAGCAGCCATTTTAGTAACTCGCCATGATCTTTGTAGTTGGGCAGCGCGACCCGAGGGATTTTTGTACCGGAGAGCGAGGTGCGTGTTAGCGTGGTTCGGATCTCTCGGTCTCTTACTTTTACGATGTATTCCTCGCCCGAGTAGTCCTCTTTTAGCTGCGGCCAAGCCTCCAATAGCCGCTTCGCCTTAGTATCCATAGCGTTGTCTTTAAGCGCAATGAGTTCATCTAGGTCTGAACTGTCTCTTGACGCAGTAACTAACATAGCTTTACTCGCGGAGAGTTGTTGTCTCTCACGAGCGAGTTGCGATTGTGTCTGCGCCTGATCATGGTAGTCACGCACGACCTCGGCAATCTCAGCCAGGTAGCGCTGTTGTGCTGCAGGGATAATAAGTGTCGTTTGTGTAGACTTCTTCGTATCTAGCAACGCGATAGATTGCACATACTCTGATAAGCCATTGTTTCGCAATAACGGCACGAGCGCCTGATAGAGAGCAGTAATGCCATCGTCATTGAACTTGGAGGCGATAGTGCCGAACACCGGCATCTGTTCTGGCATTATCTCGAAGGCTTCGCGATTGCGTTGCACCTGTTTGCAAACGTCGCGGAGTGCGTCTTCGCTTCCCTTGCGATCGAACTTATTAATCGCAAAGACATCGGCATAGTCCAGCATATCGATCTTCTCTAACTGACTGGCCGCACCGAATTCTGGCGTCATAACATAGAGAGATGTGTCGACGAAGGGAACAATGCCGGCATCGCCCTGGCCGATGCCCGGGGTCTCCACAATGACCAGATCAAATCCGGAAAGTTTAATAGCGGCGATAATCTCGCGCAGTCTGTCGGGAATCTCTACGGCTGAATTTCGCGTGGCTATGGACCGCATGAATATATTGGGGTGGCCGATTGCATTCATGCGGATGCGGTCGCCAAGCAAGGCGCCACCTGTCTTTTTTCTAGTGGGGTCGATTGCTAGTACGGCAATCTTTAAAGAATCTCCGCTGTCCTGTCTGAATCGTCTTATGATCTCATCGGTAGACGATGACTTGCCGGAGCCGCCGGTTCCAGTAATGCCTAGTATCGGCGTGCTGTCGACTGCCTCAGCTTGCTTATTCAGTGCAGCTAATTCTTCGTCGCTGTATTCCGCATTCTCGATGCCTGTAATTGTGCGTGTTAATACGATTCGATCGCCAGCATTGAGTTCTGTTAGATTTGGAGCGGCGGGGCGATCTCCCCCACCGCGGCAGCGCTCTAGCATGTCGTCAATCATGCCTTGTAAGCCTATGGCCTGGCCATCATTTGGAGAATAAATACGGCTCACTCCGTAGTCGTGCAGCTCTTCAATCTCGGACGGAATGATTACACCGCCACCGCCGCCGAAGATCTTAATGTGCGTTGCATCCAGCTCTCGGAGACGATCCACGAGGTATTTGAAATATTCGATATGGCCACCCTGATAAGAGCTAATGGCGATAGCATCGACATCCTCTTGAATGGCTGCGTCTACGATTTCTTGAACAGAGCGGTTGTGAGCGAGATGAATGACCTCGGCACCACTGGATTGCAGAATGCGGCGCATGATATTGATTGCAGCATCATGGCCATCGAAAAGGCTCGCAGCAGTCACGAAGCGAAGCCATTTGCGCTCTGGTTTCGATGTTGAGGGATTTTCTGTTGGTTTTTGGAATGATACTACTGACAAATCTCGGCCCCTTTTCTACACTTAATTCCATTTCGATTTGCGTCCCTTAAATCGCAATGGAGGACCAGTTTAGCGTACTCTAGTTTGCCGTGCTCTAGTTTAGAGCGCTTTTTGAGGGCAGTTCGCCGAGGCATTGGGCTGTATTGCGGGAAAAGAGACTATAGGGGCTAACATCCCCGCCTTAGCCAGGCAGCGCGACAATGCTCTCTCTTGTGCTTAAGCCGGATTCCCGCACCTCGGCGCGCACATCTGCCTATGTCCGTATCGATCATTCTCAGCTAGCGCTCTGCGGCGACCAAGGAGGCTGTAAGAACCCAGGGAGGCACATTGAGAATGCCGCCGTCGGTTGTGACAAGCTTGCTGTAGGAAGCTGAGCATCCCTTCTATTTTGGGTTTTCCGCCGCTCCTCTGTATAGTGCGGCCATGGAAGCGTGGATACTTTTTACCTTGTTGGCAGTTGTAATGCAGTCGGTGCGTACCGCCGCACAGAAGCAGATCGCGAAAACCATTTCTGCCGCCGCCGCTACGCTAGTGCGTTACTTATATGGTCTACCCTTCGCGCTTGGGTACTATTTTTTTCTTTCCTATTGGTATCAAGGCGAGGAATTTATTGGCAATATCGTCTTCTATCGAGCCTCAACGCTAGCTGCTATAGCGCAAATATTTGCTACTGTTTTCCTGGTCAAGGCGCTCACATTGCGTAACTTTGCTGTTGGCACAGCGTTGGCGAAAACAGAGGCTTTGCTAACAGCGGTTCTTGGAGCGGTATTCTTTTCCGTGGCACTAAGCCCTATCGCCTATCTTTCAGTCCTTCTAGGAGTGGTTGGCGTCCTCATCGCGAGTAACTGGAAAGTCAGCTTGCGAGATCTAGTAGAGAATGAAAGTATAAAATATGGCATTGGTGCAGGGCTTGGTTTCGCTCTGGCGTCGCTATGGATACGGGAGGCATCGCTATCTTTGGAGGTGCCGAGACTGCTTAGTGCATCCGCTGTACTGCTCTATATGGTGGCGATCCAGACTGTGTTATGCCTACTGTTTGTGGCTATTCGGGAACGGAATCAACTGGCCATGGTTCTGTCCCGTTGGAGGTCCTGCGTTTTTATCGGATTTACCAGTTTGGTAGGCTCAGTGGGCTGGTTCACAGCAATGAGCTTGCAGGATGCCGCGATTGTTAAGACGCTAGGTCAGATCGAGTTTTTGGTTACCTTGCTGATAACCTATTTCTATTTCGGCGAAAAGATAACGCTAAAGGAATGCATGGGTATCGTGCTGGTTGCAGTGAGCGTAATTCTACTGATTAGTACTACTTAGTCTCTCTGCTCCAAGTTGGCGGCTACTGCATTATTAACTCTGCTTCGTAACCGAGTTCTCTCAGCCTGGCGAGGATTTCTTGATTCTGTTCGGCGTCTCGAGTCTCTACCGTCAGATATAAATCTGCTTTTTTAATCGGCACACTTGCGAACATACGCTGGTGGGATACGTCGAGAATGTTTCCACCGAATTCGCCGATAGCTTGCGCCACATCGGAAAGACTGCCGGGCGAGTCGTCAATCTGAACCAGGAAGCGAACTATTCGCCCCTTGTTAACAAGGCGCCGCATCAGTAGTGAGGCTAATATTCTAGAGTCTATATTTGCGCCACTCAAAATTAAAGCTACTTTCAAGTCTCTAAACTTATCTTGGTTTTGTAGTACGGCTGCCAGCGTCGCCGCGCCAGCACCTTCAGTGACGGTCTTTTCTATGCTTAGTAGCAGATTTATGGCGTCCTCAATCGATTCTTCGCTTACGACTAGCACGTCATCTACGAGCCGCCGAATTACTTCCAGAGTTTTATCTCCTGGTTGTTTTACGGCAATGCCTTCCGCAATGGTTGAGCCTCCCTTGCTATGCGCAATGCCATTGAGGGCATTGTGTACGCTGGGATAGGCTTCAACCTCTACGCCAATTATTTTTATCTGCGGGTTGATAGTTTTCGCCGCTGTCGCTACGCCCGCTATCAGCCCCCCTCCACCGACAGGGACAACAATGCAGTCAAGCTCTGGCTCCACTTCTAACATTTCTAAAGCGACAGTGCCTTGCCCAGCCATGATCTCGTTATCGTTGTAAGGGTGGACGAAAACCAAATCCTTAGACTCGGAAATTTGATGGGCATGAGTCGCCGCCTCGTCCAATGTGTCGCCATGGAGAACCACGCTAGCACCGAAGTCCTTTGTGTCCTGAATTTTTACGTTCGGAGTATTTCTTGGCATGACAATAGTGGCAGGAATGCCCAGGCGCTGTGCATGGTATGCAACAGCTTTGGCGTGATTGCCTGCCGACATGGCTATTACGCCTTTTACTTCTCCCTGCTGTTGCAGGATGAGGAGTTTATTGAGTGCGCCTCTTTCCTTGAAGGAAGCGGTAAACTGAAAATTTTCAAATTTCAGATAGAGCTGGTTACCAGCTATGGCAGAAAGGGTCTGCGATTGCTCGAAGCGCGTATTGATGGTAGCTGAGGAAATCCGAGCAGCAGCTTCTTCGATGTCTTTGAGTGTTAATGTCATGGGCTGGAATGGTAGGGCATAAACGGCTGTGAGTGTAGGAAATTATTCGCAAAATGGCCGTCAGTAGGTAAGCTCACTGATGTTGCGCAAGGTTAGGGATTCCGCTAGAAATATTCCGGCAAGTTCTTCATTAGAACTTTGGTTTATACCAAGAATGCGACCCATGCCAAAGGACATCCTGCGAAAGGATGATGAGACTAATTGTGTGTTTTGAAAGAACTAAGCGACGGTCTGTATTTACGACTTTCTAACATAGAAGAGAGCGCCGATAAGTGCTGCAAATATCAACCACCAGAAGTTGGTACTCCTGTCTTCAGATTCGAAATCTGCAATCATGTCCCCTTCGCCGACAAGCAATTCGAAAGTAACACCTTGGTTTTGCCCATGGCGAGTTGATCGATCGTAGTCAACGTTCTGCTGATTTACTCTTGACCTGATTCTGTTATAAATTTGTTCTACCTGATTTCTAATATCCTGACAGTTATCGCTTGTGCCGATTCTCCGCCACTCACTAAGAATATCGTTGTAACCAGATTCTGCAAAGCTGGCATGTCCTTGTTCGTGCTGATCGAGCAATCGATACCAGTCATTCCAGCGGGCCTGAAGTTCTGTATCTGCCACTGACTCGTTTTCCCAGCGAGGCATCGTAAAAGTGATGTCCAACTCTATGCTCATCCTGGAGACACGGCATCTTCCATTGATCATTCTTGTCCGGTAGTTATAACTGTATTCATGATAAGTAAGGCCGTTGAATTCCTGAGGGCCCTTGGCAGACATCTCATTAAGCAGCTCTAACCCAGTAGAGCCGAATATGGCGTAGTACTCAGTGCGAGTAGATTTTTCGGCAAGGCTGGATTGACTCAGGCCCAGGACTAATAGAATGAGCATTGTGCGTAAGATAATAGTACCTACGAGGTGATGGCTTGCAAAACTGTTCGAGATAGTTAGTATAGCGCCGCTTTCGCGACAAGCTTTATTTACCGATCGAGCAACAAAAAGCCCAGCGTTTTGGCGCTGGGCTTTTTGTTCCTTACGGGTAGTTACATCTCCGTTGTCTTAGAACTCATAGTTAACGCGAGCATAGATCATGCGTCCCAATGGGCTCTGAATCTGCGAGACAACACCTGCGATCATGCCTGTCTTCTGCGCTTCGCGATCGAACAGATTACGTGCACCAAGACTCAGTGTTGCGTTACCCTCAAAGAGTTCCAGGTCGCTATACGTATAGAACATGTCAGTCTGTGTCCATGCGCGTATCACGTCGGTATGTGTCCAAAGGTTTTCAGGTCGTAAAAATGCCTGAAAGCTGAACTCATTGGCGTCAAATTGCACCTCATCGATATAACGTACTGTGGTACTAACGCTGTGATTGCCCAGGCTCCAACCCAAACTGAAATTGGCACGCCACTCTGGAATGACCGGCACGGCACCAAAGGAATTGTTCTGATGGCCCTTAGCTTCCCGCACTGGCTTGTCGGGACCCTCCTGCCAAGTGTAGGTATCCGTGTAGGTGGCATTCAGGCTGGCGCGAAAATCACCCCAGCTGCCAAAGCCAATGGCATCCAGATCGAAATTGTAATTCGTCTGAAGATCCCAAGCCTGAACCAGCATAGACGATGCATTCGTATCACTACGGTCGATGCGAGTAGGGCTTGTAATGTCTAGCGGGTCACGCTGAATGCGTGGGTCATGAAGGGGGTTAGCAACCCATGCCGTTAGCTGTTCAACCGATGGTAAACCCTCTCCAGAAAAACCAGTGGCGGCCTGAAAGGCTGCGAAATCCGCCCTTATGATATCCTGAGTAGTGGTATCGACAATACGATCTGTAAAGTCGGTTTCACTGTAGGTCAGATGTATGTCTAAGCCATCGATCGGTGTCAAATCCATACCTACCGAGAAGCTATCGGCAGTCTCGGATGTGAGGTTCCCATTGCCCGATTTACAAGATGTGATGAAACCCGAGAAAGAGGTAAACAGATCGTCCACGTTACTCAGTCCACAGTTTTCCGGCGAGTTAAGCTGATTCAGGGTTGGCACAATGAATGCCTCGCCTTGAGTAGCTCGCAACGTTACCCAATCGGCCGGGCTGTAGGTGATGCCGAATTTACTTACGACATCTCCCTGACCACTACTGAACTGTTCATCGCGGACTGAGGCGCTGAGCTCAAGATTGGCAAGTATGGGGAACGAGAATTCCGCAAAGAATGAGTCACTGTCGCGACTAAACTTCGTAGGAAACGCTGCAATACTATTCAGGCGATCATTCTGCTGTTCGTGCGTAGTAGGAACGTTTTCGTCGGTTTCATCACGGCGTTGATAGCCAAAAGCAGCGCCAATAGTTCCGCCTGGTAGCTCAAATCCACCCGGAGAAATCGTACCGTTGATCACGATATCGAAGGTCTGCAGAGTGTCTTTGTCATCAATGCGATCACGCGTATAGATTGCATCTGCAATAGCCTGTGAATTGAGATAAGGGGAGCCATTAGCAGCGCCGAACGGGTTGAAGCAAGCGCTTGCATCGTTAACCACATCGCAGTTCAGGCCCTGCTCAACCGCGCTGAAGCTGAAATCCTGCGTTTGTGCGCTGACAACATTGTGCTCACCCCAAGAATACGTCGAAGTTCCTTCCCAGCCGTCTATAAAAGGCACAGTGAAGTCGGCAGTAAATGATAGGCGGAAGTCGCGCTCATCATTCTCTTTGCGACTGATTTGGTCGCTACCGGGGCCACCAAATGCCTGAGGCAGCGTGTTGGCTAATCCAAAGGGCAGATATTGACCACTAAAAGGCACATCTTCGTTGAAAGGTACGCCACCGTTTGGATCATTCGCTAAGCTAGCAAATTGGTTAGAGGCTAATTGCACTACACCCGCGCCATTGCGCAAGGGTTGCTGATTGCCAAAGGGATCGCTGATGATCATGCCGCTACCATCTAGTAATGGTTGAGCAAATAGCTCACGACCATCGCCGCTCATAGCCCTGAAAGGGTTGCCTGGAATCTCGCCGCGCACATCCGACAGGTCGGCAAAGCGGGTGCCTGGATTACCTTGGTTCTGGCGGCCGTGACCTTGCCATCTACCCCAAAGTAATTGTGAGCTTAGTGCCAGATCCTCATTCACCTCCCAGCTGATATTGGAATAGAGTGATTCCTGTGTCTTCTCTTCAACAAAGTCTCTGGTATCAGCAAAAGGAAACCAGCACGAGCCAAATGCGAGGGTTCCAAATTGATTGCCGCCCTGTACCAAGGGGTCAGTTACTGGGTCTGTACCGCAGATAGGGTCCGCAGTTCTTTGGGTTGTTCCAAGCAAAGCACCGCTATCGTCGCGCTGCGGAACATTCCAGTTGGTTGGGTTGGCTCCGTTGTTATCTGTTAAGCCGGCTAAAGCCAACTTGCGTCTATCGGTCCACTCCAGCGTACCGTTATGTCGGAAGGAGCCTGCAACTACTAGGTCGACATCGGCGCCTAGTGATTTCCCCCATAGGAAAGAAGTTGTCTGATCCCTAAAATCTCCGCGAGAATCTTCCTCGTTGAAATGTTCGACTTTCAGGCCTTCATAACTTTTGTAAGGCAGAATGTTAACCACGCCCGCCACCGCATCGGTGCCGTACAGTGCAGCAGCACCATCGGTCACGATATCGAGTCGTTGAATCGCAATGCTTGGCATAAGCCATTGCACATTGGAATTGGTGGTACGTTTGCCATCGATCAATTGCAACGTGGCGCGTGTGCCCAATCCGCGAAGATTAAAGGCGGCGCTATTACTCGAGGCGCCACTGGCCTGAATCGAGTTGGTAACACCCGAGCCATTATTGAACGTCATGTTCTGAACGATCTGGGCCATATTCAGTGTGCCCTGATCGGTAATATCATCAGCCGTGAGTGAGGTTATAGGTGAAGCGGCGATGATGCCTTCGTCGCGCCGAATGTAGGAGCCGGTAACAACGACTTCTTCGACGGTGGAGTCCTGTTGGGCTGATGCGTAAAACGGCGTGCTTAGCACGCTGAGTGCGATGCTGGTGTAGAGGGCTTTGCGTCTAAAATTCCTATTTTTGTAGTGGGATTTCATGCTACTTACTCCGTTGATTTTTTGTATTTTTCGTAAGGCAATGCTTTTAGTTGCACACTTTATTTTCTTGGTTTTTTCTCCCCTTATAAAGCGATTACAAAGGTATATCACACTAGTAATTAGTCTAGCAACTTTTCAGGAATAGCTGTTTTTTCCGCGCAGAAGTGTGTAGAAATTACACCTAGCACGTTACCAAAATTCTCATTTTGAGAGGTGCTGGAACAAGTTTATGGAATGGCATGTGCGGCAGGGCTGGGCCTGGGGTGCTGCTATGAATTGGCCCCCTAGGCGGCTATTCTGCGGTAAGTCGGACTGAATGGGCGGAGGGTTATATGCTAATAAAATTCGAAAGCAAAAAGGTGGCCCCTTTCATCATGCAGAGTCAAATTGCAGAGCAGATTTTAACGATGGCGGGGCAGGGTGGAAGGATAGAGGGTTCGATTAGTGGGGGCGCTATTTCGGAGGCGCTAGCTAGTCTCGAAAAGGCGCTCTCGGAGCAGTCTGAGATTCCCGAGGAATCTATCGAAGAAGACGAAGAACAGGAGCGAATCAGTCTCGCTGCTCGCGCGGCGCCTTTTCGAGAGATGTTGCGACATGCCCTGCAGATTGATTGTTATGTAATGTGGCGTCCAGAATAATTGATCAACATGGCCCGTATTCTCGGCAAAAAATTGAGCCGATGATGCCAAGTATTGTTTGCTATTATGCATCGTAGAATAAATTGAATTTGGAAGGGGTTGTCATGCTAAGAAATACACTGTTTTTGGTTTCAATGGTTCTCAGTACTACTTTACATGCTCAAGCAATAGATGAATGGAAAATTATTCATGCCGGTACGCTGCTGGCGGATGCGCGTGAAGAAGCCCAAACTGAGCAGAGTATTATTGTTAGAAACAATGAGATAGTCGAAGTGCGCGATGGCTATGTCTCTCCCGGACAGGTGAGCGGCGCTGCTAACGCCAGAGTGATCGATCTAAGCAGCCAGTTTGTAATGGCTGGTCTCATCGATTCTCATACGCATATTCTGAGTCAGCAGGAGCGGAACCGTCGTGAGATTCGAGTTACTCGTTCTTCGCAACTTAGTACTTTAATGGGAGTCGAGTTCGGCATGCGAACACTGCGTGCTGGGTTTACGACTATCCGGAATGTAGGAGCTGATCGGAATGCCATCTTTGCTTTGCGCGATGCAATCAATCAGGGCATCGTTATGGGCCCGCGAATAAAAGCCGCCGGACAGGGGCTAACACCCACAGGTGGTCATGGAGATGGTGGTGGATATCGCGATGATGTATTTCCTCATCCTCACTCGGGTGTTTGCGATGGTGTGGCCGAATGCCGCAAAGCGGTGCGTACACAGATAAAATACGGGGCCGATCACATAAAATATGTAGCCACCGGCGGCGTACTTAGTCAAACGGCTACTGGTACTGGTCAGCAATTTACTGACGAAGAGCAGATCGCTCTGGTACAGGCTGCTCATGCGATGGGCAGAAAAGTAGCGGCTCATGCACACGGCAAGGTTGGCCTCGAAGCGGCATTACGAGCCGGAGTAGATTCCATCGAGCATGGTTCGTATTTGGACGAAGAAACCGCCGACCTCTTCGTTGCGACCGGTGCCTATCTGGTCCCGACTCTAATCGCAGGCCACACGGTCGAACGAATCGCCACGGAGAGGCCCAGCTTCTATGTCCCTGCAGTTCGACAGAAGGCTCTAGAAGTAGGCCCCATCATGAAGAATGCACTTAGAATGGCCTATGAGAGAGGCGTTAAGATTGCATTTGGAACAGATGCTGGCGTTAACGATCACGGCACTAATGCCTACGAAATGGTTCTCATGAACGAAGCGGGCATGGCGGAACGAGATATTCTAATCGCCGCGACTATCAACGCCGCCGACCTTATGGATCTGACCGATATTACTGGAACTATCGAGGCCGGAAAAGATGCGGATATTGTTGCTAGCGCCGGCAATCCACTCGAAGATATTTCTACTCTGATGAGGCCAACTTTTGTTATGGCGCGTGGGAATGAGGTAAACCTCGACGTGCCGCCGGTTGACTTGTTTCCCTGGCCGGAGATTTAAAGATCAATTATCAAGGTTGGAGCGTAGAGCGCGAGAGGAGAAATTGATGGCCCTCCGAGACCCGAACCCTGCACAAATTATTATGTGGCTGCCCAATCGAGGGCAGTTTGCTCCAGTCGCTTAGAGACCTCTGTGAGCTTTTTTCTGGTCAATCCGCCGAAGTCGACCGAAGCTGCACCGCCAAGTTCGAATTTCCCTAATGCCAGATTGCTAGCCGAATTGAGTAAGCCGAAAATTTCAGTAGGAGTTCTGTCCTATTGGGAGTATCTGCGGGTCGAGAATGAGTAGATTGTACGTAATAGACTAGTGTCTGTTCCTTCTGATTCTGGATGAAATCATCATTAGCCTATGTGTTGCTTATCGGGCACAATCCACTACCTAAGGAATAGGGATAGGCTCGAAACGCACATGAATCTACTACACATCTCGGACATGCATTTCGGCCCGCGTCACTGGCAAGGAAGTAGTGAGCTACTGCTGGAGAAATTGAACAGCTACGCAGCTGATATTGTAATCAACACTGGCGACATTACGACCGATGCTCTCGAAAGTGAGTTTCAAGCTGCAGGCAAGATTCTTAAGGCGATCGATTGTCAGCACATCGTTTCGATCCCAGGGAATCATGACAAGCGGAATATGCGCAGTGCCGAATATTTTAGTCAATATATCGACGGCGTAGATGTGATTCGCCCGCTAGATCGTGAAAATTGCAGTAAGAAAAATATTTTCCTTGATGCTAATGTTAATGGGATTAGCGAGCATTTTACTGATATCAACTTCCTTAAGAACATCATCATTGATGGTGTGTCTGTGCTGGTGGTTTGCCTCGACTCCAGCGAGCTTTATGAAGACAATGGTCTTGTTGATAGAGAAATGTTAAGAACAGTTTCTCATGCAATTCGCAAAGCAAGCTACGATCGAATAATTCTGTTGAATCACCACCCCATCCTCGATACTGATTCGGACCCTCTTTTCAATTCTAGAATCGTCATCGAATTCGTGATAGAGCACAATATTGAATACTTTTTCTGTGGCCATTCTCATCAATTGTCGATGATGAGATCGACTGATCTGTATCACAAGCACTCATTCACTCAATACAAGAATGGGTCGCTATCAAGTGCCAATACCCCCAATGACACCAATATGTTTATGTATTACAAAAATTTTGGCGCTGAAGAGATGGTAATTCATGTGGTTAGAGTCATTGTTGAAAATAAAGGCCTGAAGTTTAGGGAAGAGTTAATCATTCCTAACTAGAGTAAAAAGAAAATATGAACAGCCTGGGCACGCCGAATATCCGTTGGGAAATGAGAATCGTAATCAGCATGTGCTTAGGCTATGGCATGCTGATGCTTTGTCGAACGGTTGTCGGTGTCGCCGGGCCTGCAATGTTGGCTGACCCTGCGCTCACCCTTGATACGGCAACTTTTGGCGCTATTCTGGGTTGGGGTACGGCTGGTAATTTAACCGGGAAGCTCACAACTGGCGTTCTCGCTGACAAGCTTGGTGGTAGTAGGGTATTTATCTGGGCCGTTGCGCTTGCGGCCATCGCTACATTTATATTTGGCACCCTATCAACCAACATTACTTTCTTCGCGCTGTATTTTCTCACGGTATTTGCCAAGTCTGCCGGTTGGCCATCGATGGCGAACATAATTCGCGTTGGGTTTGTTCAGGCCAAGCACGGTAGAGTATGGGGCTTTATCGCAACAAGCTCGCGAATTAGCTCCGTTGCTACCACTCTGCTGGTCAGCAGCTTACTCCTCATAATGTCCTGGCGGGGTCTGTTCTATATGGCGGGGGCGCTTGCGCTTGTGAGTGCCATCATTTTACCCCGGTACTTGAAGAGCTCGATGCAGGGCTCAGGAAAGCTGGCCGCAGATGCGCAAGACTCAACCGAGACCATCTCTAGTTGGTCAAAAGATCACCCGCTCAGTAAAACCGAGACACGCGCCGCTATCCGCGTTTTCATAAGTAATCCTAGGTTCTGGCTAATCAGTCTTGGTGTTTCTTCATTGGCTGTTCTTTTCGAATTCCAGGTCTTTTTGCCCATTTATCTTAGTGAGACATTTTCGTTAATGCCGGCGCAGGCTGGTATGGCATCTTCGGCGTTTCCACTAGGCTGTCTCGTTGCGGTTTTCAGTGGCGGGTTCATCTACGATAAACTTTCTAAAAAGAATATAGTTTATACGATGAGCGCTACATTGATCGTCGCTGTTCTATGCCTGCTGAGTTTGAGGCTTCTCGGTGTTTACGATTTCGGTTCTGGACTAGAATTGACGCTTACTATCGGTTTGATATTTGTTTTTGGCTTCGCAATCTCCCCCGCTTATTACATTCCGATGAGTGTCTTTTCTATCGGCTTTGGTGGTAAGCATTGCGGTTTACTTGTTGGCTTAATCGATGCATTTGCCTATTTTGGCGCGATGATGTTCGATTTCATTGGTGGAGCAGTAGCAAACAAAGAAGGAGGGTGGGAAGATTTTATTCTCATACTGATTGTAACCTCTATGCTGGCGACAATTATTATGACCACCTTCCTTTATTTAGACTACCGAGACTCAGAGCGCGATTTCGACTTAGCCCTGCCTTCCTAAGATAGGGCGGCCCATTAACTTGTGAGATGCAGTTGTCAGAGTCTTGAAGAATGGGTGGAACAGAATGAGAGGGAGGCTAGGTCGTTGAAGTATTAAATTCTCGCTCTGATTACAGCCTGCCTAACTCGATTCAAGACGAGCATGTTCGCGATTGAGTGAATACGGCTATCTCTCACGGATTGTAATCCTCACCGCTGACTTTCTGCGCAAATCGCAGATAGTCGAAGTCGAATTGAATCGAGTCAGCAATAAATAGGTTTTGTGACAGCGTTGCTCTTGATGTGGAACAAGGATAGTTTCTGAGGGAGCTGTATCTTTGTACGAATTCGCAATCGAGAACGTACGAGGTTTTTAATGCACGCCGCCACATATAAGAAAATGGCTGGTACCGCCGCAGTATTCCTTTCAACTGAATTTGACAAGGCCTCTCCAGTCGAACGAGATGGAATGGTTTGGACGGCAGAAGAACTGCATCTTGATAAACTTCCAAAGAAGCATCATCGCAAGCCAATGATGCAAACTGTGCTCGCTTTGGAAGGTTTAGAGGAATACGACAAGCCAGAAGATGGCGATGTACGTTGCGTCAACTCTGTTGGAAGCGATTTCGTCTATTTCCAGCTAATTAGTGGTTGGGTTCAGAAAAATTAGCATTTGGCATTCGCGACCAATTAGGCAACTCCTGTTTATTATTTCACTCTGGTCCGTCTAATTTATCCGATGGATTCTTCTCCGGAATCTAGTTTTTATCGTCATCTCTCTCTTTGTGAGCATCTCAGCGACATCAAGAAACCCAGACTTTTTAGGGGTGTAAAAGTCAGGCGATTGAATGTTTGTTCTATATCAATGTTTCGGTGGATATAGCCATATCCACTACTTTTTATTCGATATTAGAAAGAACCCTGCCACCATAATGATTAAACTCGGCTGAGAGTTAACAACATCCTGGCATTTACTCCGATTGATCAAAATCGGCATAAATTCCGCATCAAATGAGAGGATAGACATGCGAATTTCGTCAATCATGAACAAAGGCCTGCTGCTGACTTTATTTGGAATGTTAATTCCGTCAGCGACTCTGGCTCAGGAAATCACGTTCCACAAAGACATCGAGCCAATACTGCAGCGTAGCTGCCAGAATTGCCATCGCCCTGCTGGTGTGGCACCTATGCCTCTGGTCGAGTATGACCAGGTTGCCCCTTATGCCGGACTTATAGAGTATAAGACAGGTCTACGTGATCGCGCTGGCGCTATGCCTCCCTGGTACGTAGAGAAAGATGTGGGCATTCAGCACTTCAAGAGTGACCCATCTCTCAGCGAAACAGAGATTGCGGCCATTTCCACCTGGGCTCGAAGTGGCACACCAAAGGGAGATGTGGCCGATGCACCCGATCGCTTGGTATTCGATGACAGCATCAAATGGAGTTTGGGTGAACCTGACCTGATCGTGGATACGGAAGACTTCTTTATGGCTGGTGGTCGGCCGGACTGGTGGGGAGAGCTTCCAAGGATCTCAACTGGCCTAACAGAAGATCGCTATGTGAAATCCGTAGAAATCGTAGAAGTGAACGATGTAGGCGTTGGCGCTGATACATCTGATACTGTGGGTGGTCTGTATATTTTTCATCACATGATCTGGCGTACCGAGGTACTGGACGAGGCTGGCAGAGTGGTTGAAGGTGAGGCCGTCAATTGGCCGGTACACGAAGTAGGCCGTAATGGCGACATCTTCGACCCAGACGCAGGCCCCTTACTTAAAGCCGGTTCTGCCTTCTTCACCGATTCCGTGCACATGCACTCTAACGGCCGTGACACCACCGGTCATTTGCAGATAGGCTTCACATTCCATCCAGACGATTATGAGCCCAAGTACAAGACCGGAATCAGTATTATGGGAAATGGCGTTGATATCAGCGTCGAAGGCAATGGCAAAGATCAAGAGCTGCACGCCTATCAAGTGCTGACAGAAAACACCAAGGTCATCACTTTTGAGCCTCACCTTCATGCGCCGGGTGACCGTATGTGTCTAGAGGCGATCTGGGGCTACGCAGTCGAGACACTATCCTGTGTGGGCTACGACCACAACTGGGTGCGAGGTTATCCTTTTGCTGATAACTACACACCACTCCTGCCAAAGGGCACCATTCTTCATATTACCGGTTACTTCGATAACACAACGGAAAATGCCAATGTGCCGGATGCGCGCAACTGGCAGGGTTCTGGTAACCGCTCGGTAACCAATATGTTTATCGACCTGGGAAGCAGGGTGAACATGACCGATGAGCAATTTATGGAGGAGATGGAGAAGCGACGCACTGTTCTGAATCTCGGCCCTAATGATCATGTTATCGGTTGTCCGCTGTGTCTTGCGCCTCTGGTGTGGCCGATTGAAGAATCCGCAGGCGGCAATGACTAACTGATAGTTGACGCGCTGGCATTGAGAGAAGCATAGCTGTTTCTGGAAATGACCAGCCACACAATTTTAAGACAGTGAAACTTTTACAGACGGAGGTCTTTCTGAATAGGAAAGAATCTAGATATGAAATTACAATTCAATAATTTACTAAAGCCCGTCCTCATACTCTTCGCTAGCAGCCTGGCACTGGTGTCCACTATGGCAGCAGCAGAGCAGGACTACGAGTACACCAAGCATAGTTACGCCAGCGGCCAACACACTGAAGTTGCTTACGAGGGTTGGCGAGTGGATGACAGTGGTGCTATTACTCTCACGTTTGGCTACTTTAACCACAACTGGGAAGAAGAGTTAGATATTCCGATAGGAGAGAATAACCGCTTCACAACAGGTGAGCCGGACCGCGGTCAGCCTACTCATTTCCTGCCGCGCCGTAATCGATTTACCTTCGATGTGGTGGTGCCCGAGGGCTTCGAGGGAGACGATGAGCTGGTGTGGGAAGTGACTTCTCCCAACGGTGTTACCCGAAGTGCCTATGCCACCCTCAGGGAAGATTACAAGATAGAAAATATAACGATTATGTCGGAAACCGGATCTCTGGGAGCTGGCTCGTCCGACGCAATAATCAGAGCCAATATAGCACCGGTTTCGGAGCTAATCGGAGACAATATTCGGACTGTCACTGTAGGTCAGTCGCTGACTTTCCAGACTCGGGTGAGCGACGATGGCGTTCCAGAGCCCTTCGATCCGATGCGGCGCGTCAGGCGGCTCGGGGGTGCGGCTTCGGCCTTCGCTACGGAAGAAATGATTCGCGAGAGGATGATGATGATGCCGCCGCCGAAACCCACAGTGGCCAAGAATAATGGCTTGTTTCTATCTTGGAACGTTTACCGAGCTCCAGAATCTGTGACAGCGGTGCAGAATGCAGTGCATTTCGATCCGCCGCAGATTAAGCCCTGGGAAGATACGCGTCCTACGGCTAATTCACCTTGGAGTTGGCTGTGGATACCCCCGAAGCTGCCCGAGGACGGAATCCATGAAGTGTCTGTCACATTCGATGAGCCAGGAACCTACCTGCTCTGGGGCCGTGCAGATGATGGTGGGCTGTACCATGATCAATACCTAACGGTTAATGTTACCCGCTAGTATTTTTACAGCTAACTAGGTAGAGATGTTTCGGCAACAACCCTAGAGCTACAAATAATAGGCAGGCCAGGGGAGGGACTACTTCCTCTGGTTTTTTTACGATTGAAGAGCTAGGAGATTGATGTGGGTGTAGTGAGAATGAGAAGAGCAAAGGCTCACAATGTAGTAAGCCAATCTCGAAAACCTACCTCGAGCCTGTTGTTGTATTTGAGTCTTCTGTTCTCGTTGTTGGACAGTTCAGTGGTGCTGGGCCAGCATGCTATGCCTGACATGTCTAACCAAGGCAGTCCGCAAGTTTCTACTATGCCGGCTAACAATGAAGTGATTGCTAAGGCACCTCAGTCGATCATGTTGAATTTTGAGTCTGAGGTGCGGCTTGTGAAGCTGGCACTAAAAGAAACGAAGCAGGGCGAGATACTCATCGATTTTCGATATAGTCCAGCTGCAGGCATGCACTACATACAGCCACTTCCGGTATTGGCGGCAGCCGACTACTACAAGGTCGAGTGGGCAGTGCTTGATGCCAATGGTGAACTGGTCAGAGGCAGCTTTTACTTTTCATTTGGAGACGACGCCGAGCCCCCGTCCTCTTATATGGAAGGGATGGATCATCAAATGCAAGTCATCTCGCCTGACTATAGATTGCTTTAGGAGCGGGTACCTCCTCACTTCCTATAGCGTGGACATATACCACCAAAGAAGTATCAGGGTGGGTATAAGTATGATGGTCATGAGGGCCGTGATGGCGATCATTTTGTTGGCCCACAATCTTTTCATCTGTAATCCTCTAAACTCTTGGCCTTTTCAACCTTATTTCCTATGCAGATAGCATCAAGTTAATTCAGGCTACTAAGTTTCTAATTCACCATCTCTAATTACATAGATAGTATGGGTTCCGGAGTCATCTATGATGGTTTTCATTCTGGCTTCGACAGGAAATGTCTTGCCATCTATACGCTCCATAGTTGCACTAAGCGCTGTCTCTTGGTCTACGTTTTTGTGCCAATAATTTCCAGAAAAAAGTTCATCTATATACATCTTCTTAATTGTCTGAGCATTAGTATATCCAAATACGTTCTCCGCTTTCTTGTTCCAAGATAGTAACAAGCCGGCATTGCTCACAGTGAGGATAATGTCGACAGAGTTGTCGAGAATGAATCTTTGCTCTGCCTCGGATCGTGTTCTTTCTTTGAGCAACGTGGTCACCTGAGAATGGGCATTTTCAATTTCCGCGAGGACCAGTGCTGACACCAGTATCGGAAATATCAGGACAT
Organism: SAR86 cluster bacterium; assembly: GCA_002401885.1. Taxonomy (GTDB): domain Bacteria; phylum Pseudomonadota; class Gammaproteobacteria; order Pseudomonadales; family Pseudohongiellaceae; genus UBA9145. Next base: position 13,576 of record NVUL01000020.1, on the reverse strand, counting down.
CTAAGGTAATTTACCCGGAGGCTAATGAAAGCCATCAGGTTGAGGATAAGGATGAAGCCAGTAGCGACTAGGAAATAGGCAGTTTGGTTATTCAAAATTCCAGATCCCGGCTCTTGGGCTTTTCGTATCTGAACAACTTGCGCTAGATAGAATCCCGACTCATTATTTTTTCTATCGAAGGGGAAAGTTGAAGAGCCCGCAGGGACTCGAATCCGAGCAAACGGATTGTTAGTCAGTCCAACAGGGGACATTCTACTTGAGTAACTGGAAGAATTCTAAGTGTTTCTCGCCGGCCGATTCAGCGAGGTCGACCGAAAGTGAACACTACCCGAGCTCATCTGAGGACGTTTGGTCGATCGAGCCGCGTAGGTTTCAGATCCTGGAAGAATTATTCGGGTCGAATACCGAACCAAAACTGGCTAGCCCCATTGCAATATCGCGGGGAAACGTATTTCTTCTAGCTCGGGAGGTTGCCGCGAAGGCCTAAAATTACCTTCCCAGCACCTCAAACACTCTTGAGCTTACCAAGTTAAATCATCAGGAATTTGAAAATCCGCATAGGGATCTTCTTCCTCACCAACGGTATTTTGCGGTGCCGTAAACACGACGACCTTAGCATCACGCTGTTCAATTTTGTTTGCTACACCCATGGGTACTAATACGTGATTGTGTTTCTGCCCGTCCTTTTGTGTAACTATTGCAAGTTTGCCGCGGCTGAGTTGATCAATCTGAGTTTGATTGACGTAGATATGTCTAATTATATTGGCATCGGTAAAACTGAATTTCTGATCACCGTCATTGGCGACAATGTTCATCTCAATAAGCTGTTTTATCTGAGCCGCCAATGCGTGCTTTTCGGCTTGCTTATTCTTCTCCATATTCAGTTGCCGGTCTTTGGCTATCTTTTCGGACTTTGCCCGATCCAGCTCCAACTTATGCTGATCCGCCGCGGGATTCTTAGTCTTGCGGGCGAGTTTCTCTTGTTTGTGTTTGGCGCGCTTGAGTTGCTTGGCTTTCTTGTCATCTATCAAGCCAGATTTTTTGAGTTGATCTTGTAAGGATGCAGGCATAAGTAAATGGTGAGTGAGTTATTGGTTGTTAGGGGGTTTGGAGGCAAGCCACGACCTGCACTAGCTTAACATGGACAAATCGGAAAACGAGAGTTAAAACCTTGGAATGTCCGCGTGTTGATTTGCAGTGAAAACTGACCCAGTACTGTCACGATGTAGGTCGTTGCCAATAAAACTGATGGAAAGGAAGGGGAATCGGCCTAGATTTAGATGCTGCGTAATCAAGCAATATAGGCCGGTTGTAGTGGGCTCTTTCCCTCTATTACCTGGGACTATATCTCGACCGACGGACTCCGAAAATCCATGGTTCTTAATGCCGAGTGCTATGTGTAAGAAATGGGGAAAAATTGGTGGGCCCAAAGGGCTCGAACCCCGGACAAACGAATTATGAGGCCAGCGCTCTAGCCAATTGAGATAGCTGCGGGTCGTTGGGGATTTCAGTTAAGTGCGGCGCCGGAAAGCGGGTTATTTCAGCCAAATTACCGCCTACATTTTGAATTCTCTGATTCGTGTGATTATTGAGTTAGAATAGTTGTCATGAAATATCTACTACTAGCGGGCTTAGCTATTGTTGTTTCTGCCTGCAACAGCAACAGCGACCCTTCCTTCGCTAGTATGAGTGAGATGGAGCTTGGGGCATACAATCGTGAGTTACCCCCTGAGAAGCATGTTTATTGCGTTCAGGAGGCCGATACTTCCACATTTATTCGCAAGCGCATTTGCCGAAGCTATGAGGACTGGGTGGCACATAACGAGAGGGCTGCAATGACTCTAGAAGTATTGAACTCGCGGCCCAATTACAGCCTGCCTAACTCGATCCAAAATGGGCCTTCTGGTGATTGATTCAATGGGGATAGGAAGAAAAAATGCTGGAGACAACCGTACAAAGCTTGAACCAATTGTTTGATGTTTTTCGGGGGTGAGAGGAAGCGTTGGCGGACCTTCATCCCTAAATGTGCCTCGAAGCCCCGGATTTAAAGTATTCTGACCCCTGTGATCCTATAACGCACCTTCAGTCACTATCACGAGCGGAAGGAACCCCGCAACTTGTGATTGCAGGCTCAAAAGTTTCGACAGACCAGCATATCCAGCTGCACCAGAGGGAGTGGTAGGAATGCCTTGTTTATCTAGATAGTTTGTTGCAGCGATTGCGTCATCATCAGAAATTGTTATGAATTCCACATTAGATAGTTGTAGGATCGAATGCGCTATCATTGAAGGCTCTTTGCAATCCAAACGGCCCATATTGGAAACAATTCCTTCGACACGCACACATCTTCCAGCATCGTTGCTCGCTTTTAAGCAAGGGGCGGAATTCGGTTCGACGATGATGATCAATGGCTGTACTGACCAGTTTTTTCGTATCATATAGGCGATAGCGCCAGCTAAGCCACCAACACCGGCCTGTAGATAAACATGCGTGGGCCATTCATTTTTTGATTCAAATTCCTCACGAAGTTCTTCGGCAACGACAGTATAACCTTCCATTACTAAGCGCGGTGCCTGTGTATAGTTTTCCCAAGAACCATCGGCGAGATGCACAGCACCTGTAAGAGCAGCATCTTCGATGGCAGCGGCAACGCTTTCCTCATAGGTCATTCCGGCGCGGATAACTTCGGCTCCCTGGTCATTCAGACGTGATTCAAAGCTGCCCGGTACTTCTTGTGAAATATAGACGCGTGATTGAGCGCCAAATAGTTTGGCGCCGGCCGCAACTGCTAAGCCGTGATTGCCGGCACTGGCACAGACATAAGTGATCGACTGCGCAAAGTTCTTTACCTCGGCATTTAGGAAATCTTCAGGTTCGAGCTTGCCTCTACCGCCAGCCTCCCATTGCTCCGCCAGTAATTTTGCTACTGCATACACGCCGCCAAGGGCCTTGAATGATCCTAGGTTCATCCTATGCGTTTCATCTTTGATAAGAATCCGATGACTTCGTAAGCCAACGATTTTAATAAGCGGTGTTTTGCAATATGCCGAACACGCCCTCAAGAGAGCCATAGGGTTATCTGGATTCAAATGAAATTGAACTGGCACTTTTTGAATCGATCTCATATCGGAATGTTACAATATTAGTGCGATGTTATTAAGGGACATCGAGGACAACATCAAGATAGTAAATTAAGGCTAAAATCACACAGGCCCACTTTGCAAATGGGCGCAGAGAAAAATGCAGTAGTTTTAGTTTGCTTCTCAAAGATGGAGCACAGGCAGAGTACATGGGAGTGCAGATAGGTTTCACAGTGATATCAAGAGTTTTCATACGCGGTATGCCCAAAAGGACTCGAACCCTAGGCAAACGGATTATTAGCCAGGTCAACCCTACACATTTCGACTAATTAAAAATGAGCAGCACTAGAAGGCTTTTCTTTAGCCAAAAATCAATATGCCATCGAACTTCATCCAATGAGGAAACAAAACAAGGATGAAAATATTTAATTCAGTGCGAGCACTGGTTTAGGCTGTAAGCTTCTCAGAGTCTTTTGTCACGATTCAGACTATTCTTTCTGTAGTTTCGCACAATAGGAAATAATGCTGTCGCTGCCTAAGGATGAATAACAGTACTCAAAATTGTTTCCGTCTTGGAACCAGAGTTGTCCGTGGCCGCCAAGTGAGTCGATAAACAGGCCTTCTGTACCTGTTGATCGAATCGAGCCATAGACGTGAATAGGTTCAGCGTCATTCGACATAGTCGAGAGACGCGAGGTGCCAATGAAGACTTCACCATCTTGCGCAATGATTGTTAACACTAGATCGGCCTCGCTGATTATTACGCCCCCTGTGGCCAAGCCACTTGAAACCAGTTTAGGAGACTCAACCATACGAATATGCCCTTTCCAGAGACCTTCCATTTCAGGATAGTCTTGTGCATTCAAAGATAAAGGCAGGAATAATACAAAAGAACAAAAGAAGAATTTGTGAAGCGTAATCATTTTTGACCCCCTACAAATCGTTTTATAGGTTGGGTACTGCAGGACTGCGCCCAATGATACGTACGCCCAAAGTATAGGCTATTAGTGCATCTTTACCTAAGGAAAATGGTGTGTTTTTCTCTTGACCTGGAACACTTGCCGAGGTATTGACAAGTTAACTACCCGTTGTAGTCCTGCCGAAGCTACCGTATTTTACTCTGACCTCATATTTATCAAGCTTCCGGGCAACTGTGGAATGGAGGCTCGGCATAAACATAAGCGATTTGCATCGCATCGAGCATGGACCAAAGTATATCCAATTTAAATTGAAGAATACCTAAGGCATGTTCCTGCTGCTCTCTAGTCTTGAAATGATCCAGAGTAATATCCAGTCCATGTTGAACGTCACGCCGGGCCTCCGAGAGACGCTTCCTGAAATATTGATAGCCGTCGATGTCGATCCAGGGATAATGCTGTGGCCAGGTATCCAATCTTTTCTGATGAATTTCCGGAGCAAATAATTCGGTTAGCGATGAACACGCGGCTTCCTGCCAACTCGCTCTACGGGCAAAATTTAGATACGCATCACAGGCAAATCGAACGCCAGGTAACACATGTTGGTGAGAGAGTATCTCCTGTCGGTTCATGCCTACTGCTTCGCCTAAACGCAGCCAAGCTTCGATGCCCCCATCTTCACCGTCGGCGCCATCGTGATCCAAGATTCTTTGCACCCATTGGCGACGTACATCGCGCTCGGTACAATTAGCCATGATGGCGGCGTCTTTGATAGGGATTGTCGTTTGATAATAGAAGCGATTTGCTACCCACCCCTGGATTTGTTGCTTATTGCTCTTGCCAGAATTCATGTTTAGCTGGAAGGGATGGTGGATGTGATACAGCCGTCCCTTATCCTTGAGCTTTTTCTCGAATACTTCTCTGGTCCAGGCTTCAGTCATGTCGATCTCTATTTTGTAGTGGTCCGCTTTCGTCTATGTTCGCTTATTCAGCCAATTCGGATTTTTCTGCTTTGAGTTTTTTCGCGTTTCCAGGATTTCGAAACATTAGTTTTTGAGTTTCATCTTCTTGGTAAGGTCTTTGTGCCTTTTCGGTGATTTTTAAAACTTTGTCATGATGAGGTGAGAGACTGCAAACCGGGTCGGCGTTGGTGGCATCGCCAGTAAGCATAAACGCCTGGCAGCGGCAGCCACCAAGATCAATCTCTTTTTCGGGGCAGCTCTTGCAGGGCTCTGTCATCCAGTCGGTACCGCGAAAGCGATTGAAGAGATCAGACTTATTCCAGATGTCCGTTAACGTGTGATCGCGAACATTAGGAAACTCAAGCCCGGGGATTACCTTCGCCGCTTGGCAGGGTAAGACTTCGCCCTCGGGATTAACTGTCATGAAGGTCGTGCCCCAACCGTTGCTGCATTTTTTCGGTCTATCGTCGTAGTAATCGGGTGCGACAAAAAATACATCCATGTGCCCCTTATACTTGTCTCTAAATTCGTTGGTGACGCGTTCGGCTTCGATTAACTGCGCTTGGCTAGGCAGCAAGTGCTCCCGATTGTGTAAGCCCCAACCATAGTATTGGCAGTTTGCTAACTCGACAAATTCCGCACCTAGAGATTGCGCCATCGTTAGGAATTCTTCTACTTGATGCAGATTCTGCCGATGCAGGACAAAATTTAGGCCAAGCGCAAGCTCCTGTTTGATAACCTCTTTAGTCATCGCCATTTTGTGATCGAAGCTGTCTGTCCCGCCTAACAATTTGTTCGATTCGCGATTGCTACCTTGAAAGCTGATTTGTATATGACCAAGACCCGCTTTTTTTAGCACAGCTATTTTTTCGGCAGTTAAGCCGATTGATGAGGTGATCAAATTAATGTAGAAACCCAGCGATTTGGCTTCGACTACCAGCTCTTCTAGATCCGTCCTCACCAACGGTTCTCCGCCGGAAAAGCCTAATTGCACGGCGCCTAGCTTCCGCGCATCGCGCATGACGCGAATCCATTCCTCGGTGCTTAGCTCGTTCTTCCGAGATGCAGAAAGCTCAAGTGGGTTAGAGCAATAGGGACACTGTACGGGGCATGCAAAAGTCAGCTCTGCAAGTAACCACATCGGGATATGAGTATTGGTTTTGTCCATTTTTAGTCGCTCACCTGCACGATCCAAACCTGCTGCTGAGCATCGGCTAGAAATTCGTTGACGTCATCCGTCAAGCCTTCAGCACCAGGAAAAGCCTTATTGAGTTCATTTACAAGTGTGGCCGTGGTGGTAGGCGCTTGGCAGCGCTGTAGAATTTCAGCCGCGCTGCCGCTTAATTTTATTAAACCTTCGGGGTAAAGAAGCACATGGCATTGTTGTGCTTCTTCCCATTGAAATTGATATCGAGGGTTCAATTTGAATGACGCGGTCTCAAGGTTAAATTCACTCATAGTATATAAATGCTTCTCTTCGGTTACGACCTATCTAGCTATTTATGTGGGCGATTTATTGAATGGTGGCTTATAATTCTACGTCCATGCCGTCAAATGATACCTCGATTCCTTCACTTGCCAGGATTTTACGTTGCTCAGAATCTTCATCGAGTATGGGGTTGGTGTTGTTTATATGAATCAAGATCTTTCTGGGCTTGTCCATGGCCTTCAAAACATTGATCATACCGTTTTCGCCGGACTGTGGTAGGTGTCCCATGTCTGCGGCGTGCTTGTCGCCGACACCTGTCGTCAACATCTCATCTTCTTGCCAAAAGGTGCCGTCCACTAACAGGCAGTCAGCTTCGCTCATAAGTTGTCGTGTTTGATCAGTGAGATCGCCGAGGCCAGGCGAATAGAAAAGGTTCTTGCCGCTACTCTCATCAGTCACTTTAATGCCGATGTTGTCACCTATATGGGCATCGTTACGGTGTGGTGAATAGGGAGGTGCCTTGCCGGTAACTGGGATGGCAGTGAAGCTCAAACCGTTAATACCCGCAATATTGAAACTGCTGCCATCCAGAGGAATCGGATGTCGATTAATTCCACCATTCCAGTGCTTCAGCATGCTAAACAGGGGAAAGCCAGTCGTTAAGTCTTCATAGACCATATCGGTGCAATAGATTTGGTGGGGACAGCCTTCGCGTAACATTAACAGGCCGGTAGTATGATCGATCTGACTATCAATATAGACAATGGCCTTGATCGCAGTATCTCTGATCGCACGCGCAGGCTGCAAAGTCGGAAATGCAGCAAGCTGTGCAAGCAGGTCGGGAGAGGTGTTAAACAACACCCAATCGATGCCGTCGGCACTAACGGCTATAGATGACTGGGTCCTTGTAATGGCGTTTATGGTCTTGTTGCGGACGCCATGGCAATTGGGGCAATTGCAGTTCCACTGCGGGAAACCACCGCCCGCTGCTGATCCTAATACTCTAACAAACATGGATTGTTACCGTGATCTGATGAATTGATGAAAGTAGCCATTGTGCTGACCCAAAAATAGGTCAAAAAAAACGCCAGACTAAGTCCGGCGTCTTTTACAAACTAGCTAGTGATTCAACGATGCTAGAAGCTCTAGCGGGCTAAATACAAGCCAATTTCACTTAGCATTACACGTTAAAAGAAGTTTCCTTCGTTTAGCGAGTCTTGAAATACATAGTGATTTCAAAGCCAAGGCGCATATCTTGATAAGAAGGTTTAGTCCACATACCGTTAATCTCCGAGCTAAATATTCAATTAATTGAACGTTGTATCCATTACAACGTTACCGAGACTAGCAGAAAACATAGATGAGTACTATCGCTCCTCGGACAGATAGACAGGATTTTTACGATGAATTGAAGCCGCACCAAATGGGGGCGCTTGCAGCGACTCTCTGACTGCCGACGTCACTGACTAAGTGATTGAATTAAAAGAACTTAACTAGAAGCGCAAGAGATCCTCGCCAGCCTTTCTAGCTGGCGCTGCTTAGTTTTAGTGATTCTTGATAGAAGCTGAGCTCGGTTTCGAGTGCCAACACCTGATTTTGCAGTTGTCTGAAGCCATGACCCTCACCCTCGAAGGCGATATAGCGTACATCGACACCTTTCTTTTTCAATTTATTGCGAATTCCTTCTGCTTGATCGGGAGGAACGACCTTGTCGTCCTTGCCTTGCAATAGCAGCAGCGGGGCGGTGATTTTGTCGATGTTGTAGATTGGAGATCGTGCCAGATAGACATCCCGAGCTTCCGGGTAGGGCCCGATAAGCTGATCGAGGTAACGAGACTCAAATTTATGGGTTCCCTGTGTTAAAACTTCCAGATCACTGATGCCATAGTAGCTGGCACCAGCGGCAAACAGATCGCTGTGACTTAGAGCAGCCATTACGGAGTAACCTCCTGCGCTGCCGCCACGGATGGCAATTTTCTCGGGATCTACCAGTCCTTCATTGATGAGGTGGCGCACACAAAATTCGATGTCCTGAAGGTCGAAGAGACCCCAGTTGGGATAAAGGCTCTGGCGAAACTTTCTTCCGAATCCGGTGCTGCCGCGGTGATTGAGATCGATGACCGCGAAGCCTCGGCTCGTCCAGTATTGTAACTTCAGATTTAAAGAAATCTTGGCACTACTTGTGGGGCCGCCATGCACACTGACTATTAACGGCGGCAGTGTATCGATTATACCCGTGTATTGTGAGTTAGTTGGTGGATAGAAATTCCCATACGCTAAGTCATCGTTGTCCGTTCTGAAGCAAAGGGTTCTGGCTTGCGAAAATCCCGACGTGTCTGCCTTAGTATCTCCACTTAACGAAATTCGTTTAATAGAAAAGTGAGTGGATATTGTTCTCCCTTCTAACTGCAAGCGGTGAATGGCATTTTCCTGAATTGGGGTCGCAGCAGAGAAAAATATAGCGTCAGCATTACTGCATATATTCTCAATTTGTCCGTACCCATCCGCGATGTGTTGTATTTTCCAACTGTCGCCTGAACTGTTTCGCAGCAACCCTAAATGCCATTCGTTATCCTGAGTATAACTCGCCAGTATTGATCCATCGTCTAATAGTACGTAGTTGCGGTGGCCGAGCAGCCATTGGGGGGGAGCGAAGTCTGCCTTTAGCGGCAGGATGATTTCAGCCTTGCAAGTGGTCTCTAGTTCGTCGACACAAACTCGGTACAAATTCCACCAGTCAGACCAATCGGCAATGAAAACTAACTGACCCTTCCTGTCGAACTCAGGTTGGACCAGCGAGCCGTTTTTCGGTTGATGGATTTGTCTGATATTTACCAACTTACCTGCATCGTCGAAATTGGCAAGTCTGATCTCAGTATTGTCCCACGGCATATTCGGATGTGACCAAGTCTGCCAAACTAATGTCTTACCATCAGGCGAAAGTCTTGGCGATGAAACGAAGTCGGACCCCGCGTATAAGATCTCACCTTCACCTCCCGTTTCTAGGTCTATTGAGACCAAGGCATTGATGATGCTATTGGCATCAAAGTTGTCTGGATCTGAGAGGCGGTGATCTTCACGAACACAGATCAGTCGATTGAAACTTGGGTCAATCAGGAAATCTACGTATCGAAGCTTACATGCTAACGCCGGCTCAACTGGCGTAAGTGGCTTAGGTTCGGCTGAAGAATCTGGTAGTGGAATGTTGTCGGTGCTGAGCTCTTGCCTATAGATTGCCTGATCGATGAGGTTGCAGAACCACAGAGTATTGCCATGAACGCAGTAAGGGGCGCCGCCATACTCATGTACTCGACTTCTAACATTGAAGCCTGTTGGCGTAAGCCGATTGAGCTCCCCGTTTGAGGATAAGTGCCAAACTGCTTGCTTGTCTTTTTCGCCATTTACAGAGTTAATGAAACAAACACCGTTGGAGTCTGCTCGCAAGAAATTCATGTCCCCTGAATCGAGACTGACGCTCTCCGCGGTAAGAGGCGAAGACCAACAACCGTAACTCTGCTCCATTTTTCTAGTCATCGATCTCTATTCCGTCGAGTGAATTGTTCCACGTACTGCCGACAACAGAAGCCCGGGCAAGCAAATAGCAGCGGCCAAATAAAAGCTAAAACTGATAGTCTTTTCTAATTCAGAATAGCTAGAGGGCTCGATTTGGGCGGCGCCAAAATTGAGAGCCATCACCAGCGTCACTAATACCATGCTCGACAGCTGGCCAAGTATGCGCGTTGTCGACACGGCGGCAGCAGCGGAACCCAGATGTTTTCGAGACACTGAGCTCATTATGGCGTTCACATTGGGCGAAGAGAACAGGCTAAATCCGAGCCCGGTCACCACCAGCGCCATCACGATACTGGAGGTTTGAGAATCGCTGTTCAACATGGCTAACAGCACGAGTCCAACAGCGGTGATACCCATTCCGGCAGACGAAAGAATTCGGGGCTCAGTGTTGTCCGAAAGTCTTCCCATTAGTGGTGAAAAAATTGCCATTGTGAGTGGCTGAACCATCATTATCAGCCCTGCTGCCGTTGGCGATAAGCCTTTAAGGTATTGCAGGTATAAGCTCAGCAAGACAACGTTCATGAAGGTTGCGCTGTACATAATGAGAGAAGCAAGACAGGAAAAAGTGAAAGTTCTATTAGCGAAGAAGAGCTTCACATCCATAAGCGGGTGCTTGCTTGATCTGGCCTGCTGAAAGAAAATTCCGACGCCAATAAGTCCAGCTGCTATTAGTAAATAACTGCTTGAGCTGGGCAGGAATGAGACCCCGATGCAGACAGTGAATATCGCCAAGCAATAAGTCAGCGCTCCGGGATAATCGAACGAACCTCTTTCATCTGCCGCCCAGTCGCCTTCTACTTTGTATATCCCGATGAAGAGAACCAGAATGGCCAACGGGATTTGTAGAAGGAAGTTTATTCTCCAACCAAACTGTTCGACGATGATTCCGCCGAGTAATGGGCCGCTGGCTAAACCGATATAGATGAACGAAATTACGAGACCGATTACGCGCCCGCGAGTCGCCACGGGAAACACCGAAGATACAATGGCCATCTGCGTTGCGTAGAGCATGGCGGCACCGACGCCTTGTAAAAACCGAGCGCCAAGCAGGCTGTTCGCACCCGTCGCTGCCGCGGCGAGAAACGATGCCAATACTACAGACACGGCGCCTAGTAGAAATATTCTTTTACGGCCGAACATGTCTGCAAGGCGACCGAAGACTAGAATAAACATCGCGCTAGCCATTAAAAAGGCAGTGGGTATCCAGCTTACACTGAGCGCTGAAAGCTGAAGATCTGCAGCAATATGGGGCAAGGCCACATTGACTGACGACAGCATAATGGGAACTGAGAGTGCATTTAACAGCACCATGACCAGCACGGATTTCTGTAAAGAGGTATAGGGCTCGATTGGGGGCATAGCCTGCGATTGTTGTACTTTAGCGCTAGGATACAGGGTCATGGCTGTCTTGCAACACTCCCAACGTTACTGACAGCTACTGACACGTTACTGTCCAGAGCGACTTAAGTGGGTCACCTTGTTAGTGCCTCTGCGTTTTTCACATTGACAGAGCATGCATGAAGTAGAACACTGAGTCGGGGTGACCTATGTGTTCTTCTCAATCTCTCGCTGGGATACTTTTCGATCTTGATGGCGTGCTGTACATCGGCGATCAGGTAGTGCCCGGCGCGATAGCCGCGCTTGAAACAATCAAGACAAAGGGTATTCCCTGCCGCTTCATAACCAATACCTCTACCAAGACTGCCAATGATATAGCGCTCAAGCTTCGGGCGATGCAGTTTGATATCGAAGAGGAAGAAATATTTAGCGCTGTTAGTGCGACTAGAGATTATCTTCGCAAGCAGGATGCAGCCAGCATTCACTTGTTAGTAGGTGATGCGGCGAAAGCCGAATTTCTCGAATTCGATCAACAACGCAAGCAGGTAGATTTCGTAGTAGTCGGCGACATCGGTGCCGCCTGGGACTATGAATTACTGAACGCGGTGTTTAATGAGTTGATGAATGGCGCAACACTTATAGCCATGCACAAGAACAGATTCTGGCAAACAGAAGAAGGATTGCGCATGGACATTGGTGCGTTTGTAGCAGGCTTGGAATTTGTGTCAGGTAAACAGGCGGTGATAATTGGCAAGCCAGCGACCGAGTTTTTTAATCTGGCCAGGGATTCGTTGCCGAATTTGACTGGTAAGGTGATTCTCGTTGGTGACGACATCGAAAATGATGTCGGTGGTGGCCAGAGTGCAGGCTTATCTGGAGTCCTGGTTAGGACTGGTAAGTATAGAGAGGAGCTGGTGGAGAGTAGTGGCGTAGTGCCCGATGCCATTATCGACTCCATAGCATGCCTGCCAGATTTCCTGGGTCTGTGTGGCGGAGACTGACAAGTTTGAATTAAAGGGGCAGGTTTATTTTTCGAACTGAAGCAGCAGCGTTTGCCAACAAATAAATCTGTCCCCATTCCTTCAATTAGGGACATCTCCGAAATATGAATAGAAACGCAGGCTTTTCCATGCACTCTGCTCGCCTCTGTAAATAGGTTTTCTCAAGCACATCAAATTCAACTAGCGCTTTCGCGACAGAAGGATTTTCAAAAGCAACTTTCTGAATATTTTCCCTGAGAGCCACAAACTCCCTATCTGCATTACGCCTGTGTTGGGGAACTGTAAGCAGAATATCTAGACCCATCGTTGCATCCTGCGCGTTTTCTGCAACTATTTTTTCGAAAAAAACAGGCCAACAAATTAATTCATTGATACGTGTTTGTGTCCAATCACTTTTTCTGCAATTCACATCATTGTCATCATCTTCATTGGCGTCGTTGTATGTTGAGTATAGCTTTTCTTTCGCAATCTTCAATTGAAAACGAAAGGAGTAAAACGAGCGTGGAATGCTAACTGTAATCTCTTCGATATCACGAATTTCTGATCTATTGCTGCCTTCAGTTTCTTGAGTCGCTGTCTGATTGGCGGCTTCGGCAGAGAAAGCCGTGCTACTAAAAGCAATATATCCAAGCATTGCAATCATGACTTTCCTAAGGTCTTTGAATTGATTTATGACAGTCATACTAGATTCCCTCTGGCTTTACACTAGTTTCAATTCAGCTCGATACTTTCTGGGCACTTATGCAGGATAAGCAGGAAAGCAGGTCCCGACATAGTGCTGACAAGTTAACTTGCCTTAAGTGATAATAAGGCGATGAATTCATCAAAAGCAATGTATAAACGACACCGATTTCCGCCTGAAATTATCCAACAAGCTGTCTGGCTCCATTATTGATTCAATCTCAGTCACCGAGATATCGAGGATTTACTGGCAAAGCGGGGTGTCGCCTAAGCTATGAAGCAATCCGTATGTGGTGCAACAAATTTGGAACGAAATATGCGCGAAGATTGAGACGAAACCACCAAGGGTTTGGTGATACATTTTTCATTGATGAGGCCTTCGTGAGAATTCAGGGCAAGCAACATTATTTGTGAAGAGCTGCTGATCAGGACGGTAAAGTAGTAGATGTATTTCTCCAGAAGAGGTGAGATGGGAAGGCCGTAAAGCACTTCATTAAGCGGTTAATCAATAGGTACCAGGGTGAACCGGGGAAGATCGTAACTGACAAATTGAGAAGTTATGGTGTAGCCCATAGAGAATTGATTCCGGAGACGA
>NVUL01000104.1 GCA_002401885.1 SAR86 cluster bacterium | reverse complement strand
AAAAAATCAACTGCGTGTTGGTGCTGGATCATTAGACACAAATGTCGCGCGATTTGCCGCTGCCCTGATGGTAGCAGTAACTGACGGTCGGATTACTCATTCGGAGCTGTTAATTCTGCTCAGTAATTTCCTAAACAAGGCGAATGTGGCAACTAGACACAAAGCCGCGAGCATGATTCCGCCAAGAAGCAGGATGCTACCCAGTAGCATATTGAGGATCTCCGCCATAGAGATTCCCTGCCAGGACGCTACGACCCATACGCAAGCTAGACCACAGGCGATACCCACCAGAACGGCAGCTGTTTTTTTGCGTATTTTTAGTAATGAAAAAATCAAAATTTGGGCCTGTTGTTATCGTCGTTATAACTGGCAGTGCAGTTGGGATAGTCGCTGCAACCCCAGAATACACCATTTTTGCCGCTGCGTTTAACGAGTAGGTGATGGCATTTTTGACATTGATAGGCCGCTTCGGGCACGCCATCATGATCTGCAAGGGTCACCTTACAACCCTTTGAGTACCCGCTGCAAAACCAATAATCGCCTTTTTCCTTATCCGCCTTGACCAATTGGCGTGTGCACAGCGGGCAGCGGTAATGTTCGTCCACGTCAATCGAGGGCTTGCCATCTACATCATTGAGAGAGGTGCGGCAATCAGGAAACCCGCTGCAGCCCCAGAAAGGGCCCATCTTTCCCTGAATTCGTCGCAGCGGTTTCCTGCATCTCGGACAATAATGCAGTCGCTCGTTAGTGCTGCTGTTGTCGATTGCGGACATAGTTTCGGGCAAAGCTTTGGAAATAGTTTAGTGGTAGCGGGTGCGAGAAATGCTAGGCACTCGATGCCTTTAGGTTTTAATTAGGGTAGCAGAAGCAACTAAGCAACACAGCGATTTACACCTTTTAGAGGAGGAGCTTATTGCTGTGTGAGCTCTTTTATCGCAGCAACTAGTGCTGCGTTTTCTGCATCCGTACCAATTGAAATGCGTAGCTTGTCGCGCAGTCGTTCTTGGTCGAAATAACGCACGAGGATATTGCGTTGCTTTAATTGCCGGTAGAGCTTTTCGGCGCCTAGCGATTCTGGAATCTGGCACAAGATGAAGTTGCTTTGGCTCGCTGGAGCAGTAAGACCGAGTTCGTGTAAATCTGCGCGTAATAGCTCCCTACTTTGACGAATGCGTTCGCAGTTTTCTCGTGCATATTCGCATGAATCCAGCGCGGCGGTCGCGAGGCTCTGGGAGATGTGATCGGTGTTATAGCTGTCACGTGTCTTAAACATCATCGGTTCGATCAGCGATTTCGCTCCAATACCGTAGCCAAAGCGCAGGCCCGCTAGGGAATAGGCCTTGCTCAATGTTCTGAGTATCAGAATATTATCATGAGAATTAATCAATGATATCGAATCGTAGTTGAGTTCCGGGTCGACAAAATCGACATAGGCCTCATCGATTAACAGTAGCCCCGGAAAGTTTTCGGCTATCTCGGCAAGATAGTCAGCACTCAGCAGAGCGCCGGTGGGTGCATTAGGGTTAACCAGAATCAACAACTTAGCTGCAGATTTATTCAATTGCTCTAGAAAATCCTCGGGCATGCTCCAGTCATCAAGGAGCGAAATCTCTTCGAATCGACATCCCTGAATTTCAGCGAGAACCGGATACAGGGAATAGCTGGGTTTGCAGACAGCGATGGTGTCTAGTTGTTCAACATAGGTAGTCAAAACTAGGCGTAATAATTCATCACCGCCATTGGTGGGAATGATCTGCTCGGTAGAGATATTGTGCAGCCGGCTAGCCGCTTCGCGAAACGAATCAGCCGTCGGGGACGGATAGCGCCTGAGGGCGGCTACGTTGATGGATTCTAGGGCTTCAGCCACTTGGGGGCTGGGCGGATAGGGGTTCTCATTGGTGTTGAGCTTAATGATATCCGCAGCTCCGGTTTGTTCGCCCGGCGCATAGCCCTGCATTTTCTCAATATTTTTACGTTCGAAAGACATACTGAAGGTTCGTTAATTGATTGAATAGAGAATCAGATGAGCGAATCGAGTCAATTCATCTGCAAGCGGTAGGAGGAAAAGCTTATAGCTTTAATGGGTTTGAGTCTAGCGTCTGTAGCCCGGCAACCCGGATCGCTGAGCCTCTACTGGGTCGGTAAATAGGTCTGCAGCCTATTGGTCCAGCCGGCTATCCAGCGCTGCTCGGCGCGCTTGGCTGGCGCATTGGTGACGCGCCGCTCCAGTACCCGAGTAGCAGCTGCTACAAAATCATCGAGATTGGCAGCGCTGCCCGGCAATTCCAACATAACCTGCAGCAGCCCCCAGCCCTCGCCCTGATAGCGTTCGCTAGTCGCAAGGCCAGTTCCCTTGAAATGAACATAGTCGATCAGGGCATACATGCCATAGGGCGTTTGTGAGTTGGCGATCTCATAGAAGTTGGACTGCACCGAGCTTTGCAGTGAGGGTTCTAAATCGCGAAAGAGATCGGTTGTCGAGTCATGCAACCTTTCGACGATGAACCGTACTTGAAGCTCGGTGGTCGAGCCTAAGAATTCGCGTAGTTGCCGCATTCTCTGGCTGTCAATATCGGCCAGGAATTGCTCTCTGTTCTGCCATGGAGAGTCAGGATTTTCTAGTGCCTCAAGCCATTCAGGTAATTCATAGCCGTGCTTCTTGTAGAAGGCTAATAAGTTTGGAAAGGTTTCTTCGAAGCGCTCGTTCTGCTGCGACCTATACCAGATAAAGTGACCTATGCCGAGTGAGGGAAAGTCTTCGCCCTCGTTCCAGCTGGTAAGACAGCTAAAGTTTCTATTGCATTCGTTCGCAAAGACTCGGTCGGCGAGCCAATCCATCTGCTGTGGATTGAACTGTGGTAATTGTCCCCAAGCTACCGGAACTACTGCGGTCTGCAGCAGTAATATCAGCAAAAAACCATTGAAACTGATGGAAATAGCTGGCATTTTGATTGGTTCTGGCAATATTGAAGAAATATAGAGCATGATAGACTTTGTTATCGGCCAAAACCTTGGGATATGCGGGATGGGATAGTGTTTTCGTCACATTCCTACTAGTAAAGCACGTAGAATGGTCTTAGCTTGGGGCCCGGGTCGAACAGGTCACGTAAAACATCTGAATAATAGATGCTGGAAATATTGAAAAAAATGACTGAGACAGTTAGCACAGACATAGAGATAGAAATTCCACCACCACCGGTTGTGGATAAGCAGGACGAGTTTGTCGCTAATTTGTCCAAGATCTATCAGCGTCTCAAATATAGCAAGAAACTAAAGACGGCCATGAAGGAAGTCGAGCAGGATCTGCTTGGGTTGCTTGACGTCAAACTGTTCACCGTTTATCAAAGCGTAGACAACGGTAAGGAGATCCTCGCCAGCTTCAAGGGTGGCGATCCGGACGACGATGATTCCATCGAGATCAGAGTGCCGTTCAGCCCAACATCACTGGCCGGTTATGTTGCGCTTAGCCAGAGAGCTCTTGTTATTAAGAATGTATTAAACAGTGAAGAGCTGATCGATATCCATCCGCGCCTGCAATTCGATAAGCGTTTCAGTGAAGCCAAAGGCTGGAAGGTAAAATCGATGATCATCGTGCCTATCAAGGATGAAATCCTGTTGGGTGTCATGCAGTTGATTAACTTCGAGGGCGATCGAGAGTTCACGAAGACCGATCTGAAACACGCAATGATGGTTAGTCAGATGTTGGCTAAACAGTTTCGCTCTTCTCTACAAAGCACACAGGGACCGTACGACTATCTTGTGCAGAAAAGTAAAATTACTGCCGTCGAACTCGCAGAATTGCAGAACAATGTCTCACTCTACGGTGGTTCAGTTACACGCAATCTCATGGAAGAGTTCAATATCGAAGCCGACGACATCGGCAAGTCACTAGAACACTACTACCGCGTTCCCTATATGAAGTATGACTCCGAGCATGAACTGCCCGTCGATCTGCTAGAAAATATCGGCGTGAGTTACCTTAAAAGCAATCTCTGGCTGCCGGTAGCGGGCGACAAGGAAGAGGCAGTCATCCTCATTGATGATCCCTCTGACTATCAGCGCATCATGGAGATTCAGGGTGTTGTTAACGCCAGAAACTATGTGTTCCGCGTCGGTCTTCCTGAGCATATTCACCAATTCCTGCGTGGCGATGCCGATGCCGACATGGAAGCAGGTTTCGATGATGTGTTTCATGCGCTCGGAGGCGAAAGTGGTATCGAGATCGATGCCGGTGGCGACGATGAAGAAGACGAAAGTCTAGCGGCGACATCTGGCATCATCCAGCTGGTTAATCGAATCATCACCGAAGCGGAGAGATTGGGTGCCTCGGACATTCACATCGAACCGGGTAAGGACGATTTGCCAGGCGGTGTTCGGATACGCGTCGATGGTATCTGTAGAGAACTGCTTAAAGTTCCAAAAGAACACTGTGCGGCATTGATTGCCCGTGTGAAGGTTATTTCTCGATTGGACATCTCTGAAAAACGCCTGCCTCAGGATGGTAAGTGTAAGCTCAAGGTAAGAGGCCAGCGTCTGGAACTTCGTGTCGCCACCGTGCCCACCGTACAAGGTGAGAGCGCGGTACTGCGTCTTCTCGCGGCCGGCAGCGCGATGCCGTTGGATAAACTGAACCTAAGCCCGAAAAACCTTGAGAAGGTTATCGATGCATCGGCTCACCCACATGGACTGTTCCTGGTTGTGGGACCAACCGGTTCTGGTAAGACCACTACCTTGCACGCCGTACTTGGGCATATCAACAAGCCCGACAGGAAGATTTGGACGGCCGAGGATCCCGTGGAGATTACACAGCCAGGTCTGCAGCAGGTGCAGATGTTGCCGAAGATTGGCTTCAACTTTGCAACAGCGATGCGAGCCTTTCTTCGTGCCGACCCTGACGTGATTCTGATTGGTGAGATGCGTGACCATGAGACGGCGAGTATCGGTGTCGAGGCGTCTTTAACGGGTCACTTGGTTTTATCCACCTTGCACACTAACTCCGCACCCGAAACGATTACTCGTCTACTCGATTTGGGTCTTGATCCGGTTAACTTCTCCGATGCGCTTCTGGGTGTATTGGCGCAGCGATTGATGAGAACGCTATGTGCCAAATGCAAGCAACCGTATAAGCCCGATAAGAAGGAACTCGATCATCTGGTCGATGCCTACGGACGCGAGGCATTCAAAGAGCTGCCTTATGATCTGGATAATATCGAATTGCAGGGCCCAATAGGTTGCGATGACTGTGGCGGAACTGGTTATAAAGGCAGAACCGGCATTCACGAATTGCTAATGGGTACTAATGAGTTGCAGGCCATGATCTACAATAAGGCTGAACTTGACAAGATACGCGAACAGGCGCTGAAAGATGGCATGCAAACCATGAAGCAAGATGGCATCGAGAAAATATTCATGGGTCTAAGTGACTATCTACAACTACTGCGTGTCGTTGCCGAGTAGCAGAGGCGCTGAGCTATTCTACGATTGCGAGTCCTGAGCGTGCAGCTGCGAGACGTAGGGCGCCGTTAATGGCCTTTTTTTGGTCTTAACAAGAACTGCTTTGATCGAATGAATGCTTCATGGCTCGCCCTTCGGAGCATTTGGACTGTCCCGACCTGTTCGTTGTTTCTTTTTGGCAGGCCGACGCATGCCGGCAAAGAAAAGCCTTGATCTCGTAACAGTCCAATAGCCAGAGGTGCCATAAAGTAGTTCAGAGGCGCCCCGGCCCTGACAGCTACCAAGTATTCTGCTTTATTGTTTGACAAAAATCCCCACAAAACCCCGCCGTAATTATGGGTTTTTGCACGATATCACCCCTTCACAAGAGTCCACTCTGTGTAATCTTGGGAAAAGTGATGCGTAGCGCACAACTCGTGTTTGAACCAGTTCATGTTCTGGACGTCTGCCCACCCTAAATCCTTCTGCTTGTTCTATATTGATTCTGAAGTTCACTGAAAGTGATCAGCTTTAGAGGTGTTATTATGGAACGACCAAAGCAGTTAATTCAGCCGATTGTTTATTGTGCAGTAGTTTTCATTACCTTGGGGATAGCGATAGCAAATGAGATCCTCGTCCGCTTCGGACTAGAAAGTAACTACGTAATTGTATTCTCTATCGCCTTCCTGGTAGCGGGGCTGTTACTTAGCAAAAATCTTATTCTGCTAATGTTTGTGCTGGCGGGAGTATTTGCCTTCAATCTACCGGATGCGACACTTGTGCAGTATCACCTCGACCGCGATGTTCTCCTGGCAATGGTTTGTGGAACACTGTTAGTACCGTCCGTGTACCAACTCATAGTAAATTGAGATGAAGGCTTAGTTTCTAAGTAGTTGGGCTGATAGTCTAAAAGCGGTGATGAGCCAACGGCTATCAACCGTCTCCATCCCGATGTTTACGCTTGTTGGAGTGAGATCTATCTCGAATTCTGCAGAACTCGCAACATGCCTCTAGGGAATTCGTGATAGTTCCGCAGATCCCCTGATTGCAACTAATGAATTGAGTGAGCCCAATCTTCGCTTCGCATTCTCTACATAACGCAGGAGATCCTCTGGGGGAAATATTGCCTGGTAGTCCGAATGAGAGATTTCTATGAGTGTAGCGGGGCGCTCAGCTTCAAAGGCTTCGCGGGTAGCGGCGATTGCCAATTCTTGAGCGATATTCTCGAGCCGGTTTGTGTGCAGAGTAGCCGAAGCCAATACGGCGATGACAGCAACCAGTGCTAGGTAAACTATAACGGCGGACGTGCGTCGAATTATTGAAATTACGGCGAGTATAAATCTCAAAAATAAGCTGCAAGAACGAACGGTATTATAGGTTGAAAAACTTCAATAAAAACAGTGATAAAGGAATGCTTACATTTCGTAAACTGCGTTTGATGCGAGAATTTATGCACAAAAACGAAGCTTCTGTCACAAAACACTAAGAATAAGCAGGTTTTATTTTTGATCGCCACTTCCAAAACTTGCAAGTCATTGAATAGTAAAGAAATAACCCATTGTCTAAATTTTGATCAATTTGTGCCATAGAGGCGTATTTTCGAGGCTTGAGGCGATTCTTGAAGAATTACCCACCGACTTATCCACAGAATCTGTGGAAAAAAACTTTGTGGTGGATTTGTCGAATTTCCTAGCATCCTCAATGGCTTAAGAAAGCTTATTGGAGAGTGTATTAGCAGTGTGCGCTAAGTGCCCCAAAAATATCTAGCCTTGGATTGTTCGATATCTGGGCGATTCGGAGTGATGCACATTGAGATTTTGCCAACTACGGGAATGTGCTATGTTTGCACTACCACTAGTTGTACAGCATTTTAATATGATCGAATTAACTGCCGAAATTCCATTCCTATGGCGCTTAGGCGCCGAGAGCAGCGAAGGTTACTGCTCCGTATCTATGATCGTACCCTGCCCGCCCGAGACCGAGATCAAAGACCTCACCATCGAAACCAGTGTCTTGAGTCTTTCCTCTGACAGTACTCGTTCCGAAAAGGAAGAGACGCTGGAATGGAACCAGGAAGACATTAGTTTATTCTTGAAGCTAGTGAATCAAAAGCAGCTCGCCAATAGGCAGCTAATAGCAGACACGGTCCGCATCGACCTAACTGACCCAGCGATTATCGACATCATTCATATCGTCGCGGCGGCAGGATTCGGCGTGGCGTTCACGTCTTACGGATTATTAAAAGAGTCCAGCAGTTTGTATCCCGTACACAGTTGCGAGATTGCTGCACTTGCCTCGCTGAATACGATCATCGGGTTCAGGCCCTGTATCGTTGTGGATATCGAAGACGATGATGTCGTCTGTGTCTTATTGGAAGACATCGATGTGCAGGCCACAGATGAGTATGATCGACTTAGTCGACACGACCTGCTGCTAGCGAAGCGCGGGGATATCCTGCATCCCGAATTTGCCGAAACTAAGGCTAAGCCCGAAAGTGCTGCGCTGCATTAGCAGTTCTTTCGTCTGACGCTCAAGCCTACTTCGCACGTTGATTGAATCGTTTACCGACAAGCGCTGCGGCGATATTCGCTTTCTGAATATCGATGGCACCGCCGGCGATTCCCCATCCCCAAGCGTCTCGCAATTTCTGTTCTAGCGGATACTCCTTCGAATAACCATAGCCACCCATGAGTTGCATCGCTTTGCCTGTTACTTCGCGTGCTGTCTCATTGGCGAAACACTTTGCGACCGAACTCTCAGCGATGGAGGGCAGACCCTTCTCTGCGTTCACGACTGCCCGATAGAGCAGTAGTCGCGATGCTTCCAGTCTCATTTTCATTTCGGCGATCTGTAATTGCACTGCCTGAAACTCGACGAGTGATTTACCGAACTGCTCCCTCACTTGAACATATTCCAAGACATAATCGAATGCCGATTGGGCTACGGCCAGTGACATCGTCGTATTGCCACAGCGCTCCAGATCGAAAGCATCCATCAGTTTTCCGAAGCCTCCCGCTGATACGAGAATGTTCTCTGTTGGTACTTCAACGTTGTCGAAATACATATCCCTGCTTGCGACACCGCGAAAGCCCATGTGGTGATCACGTTTGCCGAAGCTGAAGCCGTTGCTGCCTTTCTCCACAACAACGGCGCCTATTGCCTTCGCGCCGGGACTGTCATCCATGCGGCAGTAGACAACATAGGCCTCCGAATGACCGGCCCCCGAACACCAGCGTTTATTGCCATTGATTATTACTCGGTCGGATTCAACTTGAGCGGTGGTAGTAAGATCGGTCAGTGCCGATCCGGCATTCGGCTCCGACATGGATACAGCAACCACGATCTCGCCTGAGCATACGCGAGGCAGTATTTTCTCCCGCAGTCGATCACTACCGAAATGGGCTATTGCTAAACTCGGGCCGAAGCAGGATTCGAATATGGGAAAGGCTACAGCGATTGATACTTTGGCAATTTCCTCCAAGACGATCACGGCATCGAGGTGGCTCATGCCGGCGCCGCCATACTTCTCGTCCAAGTTAACGCCGAGATAGCCCAATTCGGCGTAGCGCTTACGTAGTTCGATTCCCGGCGGTTCGTCACTTTCTTCTATTTGTTTGGCGATAGCTGGCAGTTCCTGCTGCGCAAACTTGCGCACGGATTGCTGCAGGGCAACTTGTTGTTCGGATAGAGTGAAATCCATATCTCAGAGTCCTTGAGCTTCTGTTCTCATTGCTGTGGCAGGGTATTGTAGAGTATCCGTCAGGCTATCCATAGACCCCAGTTGTAGACCGGTTTCCCTACCCTTGCTCCCTGCTGTTATAATCGCGCCCGATTTCAATGGGCAGAGTTGGGCATGGGTCCTTCTAATTCGGTAATCTGAGCAGAGAGCATGCACTTGCATTATCTCTGGTCATAACACGGCAATAATCAGCATGGGTTTTGAATCACTAATCGACGAAATAGGGCGCCGCCGTGTGTTGGCGATCATTTCGCATCCGGATGCTGGCAAGACCACTATCACTGAGAAACTGCTTCTCTACGGCAACCTGATTCAGGTCGCAGGTTCGGTGAAGAGTAAAAAATCGGATCGTCATGCGACATCTGACTGGATGGCGATGGAGCAACAGCGGGGCATCTCGGTGACCTCCTCGGTGATGCAGTTCCCCTACAATGGCCGAATGGTGAACCTGCTCGATACGCCTGGGCACGAAGATTTTTCCGAAGATACCTATCGCGTGCTGACGGCCGTGGATTCCGCGTTGATGATCGTGGATGGGGCGAAGGGCGTGGAAGAGAGAACGATCAAGCTGATGGATGTCTGTCGTCTGCGTGATACCCCGATCTTCACCTTCGTTAACAAACTCGATAGAGACATCCGCGACCCTATCGAAGTCCTCGATGAGATAGAGACCGTTCTCAACATCAAATGCGCGCCGATCAATTGGCCACTCGGCATGGGCAAAGAATTCAAGGGTGTCTATAACCTGTATGAAGACAAGGTTCACGTCTATCAGCAGGGCCAAGGGAACCAGATTCCTGACGAGGTGATAATCGATGGACTGGATAGTCCGGAGACAGCAGAGCTGCTTGGTAGTTATGCCGAAGACTTCATAGATGAGATTGAATTGGTGCGCGGTGCCAGCCACGAATTCGATAGAGACGCTTATTTAGAGGGAACCCTGACTCCGGTATTTTTTGGTACAGCTTTGGGAAATTTCGGCGTGAAGAAAATGCTCGAGGATTTCGTAGAGTGGGCGCCAGAGCCGAAAGCTCGAGAAACAGAAACCCGTGTCGTAGAAGCGAAAGAAAAAGACTTCAGTGGTTTCGTCTTCAAGATTCAGGCGAACATGGATCCTAAACATCGTGATCGAATCGCGTTTATGAGGATTTGTTCAGGTGAGTACACGAAGGGCATGAAGATGCGTCACACCCGAATCGGTAAGGATGTCAAAGTGGCGGACGCGGTGACTTTTCTCGCTGGTGATCGAGAGCAGACAGAATCGGCAGTGTCTGGTGACATCATTGGCCTGCATAATCACGGCACAATTCAGATAGGTGATACTTTTACCACAGGCGAGGAATTGAAGTTCCGAGGCATCCCTCACTTCGCTCCTGAGTTGTTCAGGCGTATTCGATTACAAGATCCACTCAAGACGAAGCAGCTGCAGAAGGGGCTGACGCAGCTATCCGAAGAAGGGTCTACGCAGGTGTTCATGCCCCTTCGTAACAACGATCTAATCGTCGGCGCCGTGGGTGTGCTGCAGTTTGAGGTCGTGGCCTTTCGTTTAAAGGACGAGTACAAGGTCGATTGCATCTATGAGCCGGTTACGGTCTACGTAGCCAGATGGGTGGATTCCGAGAACAAGGCTAAGCTAGAAGAGTTTCGAAAGAAGGCGCACGAAAACCTGTCTATCGATGGTGGCGGTTATCTCACCTATCTCGCACCTACTCGGGTTAACCTGAGCCTGATGGAAGAGCGTTGGCCAGACATTGAATTTCGTGCGACTAGAGAGCATTGATGCGTATTTTCCAGCCAGTCACTAAATTTCAGTTAAGTAAGCAAGCCTAAACTCTATGTCCAATTGCCACATGCAGTTCGAGATTAATTCAGCCGACGGCAAAGCCCGCACCGGTGCTATGCGGTTCCCTCGCGGCGAAGTCGCTACCCCGGCATTCATGCCGGTGGGTACCTATGGCAGCGTAAAGGGATTGAACCCACAGCAGATTCGCGCTACCGGTGCCGACATCATCCTCGGCAATACCTTTCATCTGATGCTCAGGCCCGGCACAGAAGTCATCATGAATCATGGCGACCTGCATGACTTTACTGGGTGGGAGCGACCCATGCTGACGGACTCTGGAGGCTTCCAGGTATTTAGTCTAGGTGAGATGCGCAAGATTACAGAGCAGGGCGTTAAATTCCGATCGCCTATCGATGGCGCGGAGATTTTTCTCGGTCCAGAAAACGCCATAGAGATTCAGCATCAGCTCGGGTCTGACATCATCATGGTGTTCGATGAATGCACTCCTTACCCGGCTACCGAAACCGAGGCTAGGGATTCGATGCAGCTTTCTCTGCGCTGGGCCCAGCGCTGCGTGCAAGCTCATGGCGATAACAGTGCTGCTCTGTTTGGTATCGTGCAGGGAGGCATGTTCGAGGGGCTGCGAGAGGAATCCTTGGCAGGCTTACTTGAGCTTGGCTTCGATGGTTATGCGCTAGGCGGACTTTCAGTAGGCGAACCGAAGGAAGAGATGAAGGCGGTTGTAGAGTACTGTGCCGAGAGATTGCCTACGGAAAAGCCACGCTACCTAATGGGAGTCGGCACGCCAGCGGACATTGTGCATGCAGTCAGTCAGGGTATCGATATGTTTGATTGCGTCATGCCGACAAGAAATGCGCGTAATGCGCATCTGTTTACGTCCCGGGGCCTGCTCAGATTGCGTAATAGTCGCTTCCGCAACGACACTGGACCGTTGGATGAAGAGTGTAGCTGCTACACCTGTCAGAACTTCAGTCGCGCCTATCTGCATCACCTAGATAAATGCCGTGAAATGCTAGGTGCGCAACTCAATACGATCCACAATTTGCATTTCTATCAGACGCTAATGGCAGGTTTGCGTGAGGCTATAGAACAGGGTAGATTGAGCGCCTTTGTCAGCCAGTTTTCAGAAGATCAGCAAAAATTGTCCTGATATTTTCCTTGATTGACAACACCAACAAGAATGATTGCATCGCGCTTAAATTTGGAAATATATGGATTTACAATTTCGCAATCGATTAAATCGACATCATGTCCCGCTTCTTTGATCTGGTCGGCAATAAAATCGACAATGTCATAACTTTGATCCCTGACAATTGAATAAATGACTAAGTATTTCACTATGTTACCCCATGGGACAGGAAGCTTCGGATCTTGAAATTTGATCAACCAAGCCAAATAAATATTTCATCATCGAATGAAATTTGCTTCGTG
>NVUL01000103.1 GCA_002401885.1 SAR86 cluster bacterium | reverse complement strand
CGCCTGCCATTTCACAAATACTTCACACTAACCAGATATAGAGTATCGCGGCGAGCATAACTGCTTGGTAAGCGGGAAAGCCCCACACATACTTCTGGTCACGTGCATTGTCCGCATGCTCTCCAAATTCATCCCAATTTTTTGCCATCATTAGCTTTGGATTTCGATGGACGAAGTAGAAAATTGAAGCTGACGATATGCCAACCATCGCACCCACATAGTCCCGATCTATAAATATACTGAGTATGGCTATACCAACCGAGAGTGAAATCATGACCAAAATGGCCCGCTTAGCAATTTTTAGTGTCATCTGATAGTGCCAAATAGTAGAGATCAAGATAGGAATTCATAAAGCTTACTACCGGCTGCGAACCCGGCACCAAATGAACCCCCAAGGACTGCACCAGTAATTCCTCCACGTGCCGCTCCACTGATCGTGCCTCTGATCCCGGCTCCTATGATTGAGCCTATTGCACCGCCTTCCGCCGCGAAGTCTCCAATAGTGCCACCGCCACTAACCTGTTCTATCTCATCCAAAGTAAGTTCTCGCATTTCCGTTCTCCAAACTAAGTAATAGGAATATTCCCGATGTACCTAGGAATAACCTAAGACTAGTTTGAAATCGACGGATCGCCAGTTAATGAGATATTTAGAATTTAGCGGCAACTATCTAGGCTCAATAGTTTACAAATGGTTTACATGGGAAAAGGGATAAAGCAGAAAAGGCGCCTTACATCGACGCCCCGTTTAGCGGAGAACAGAGACTAGCAATCGCGAATAAAATCGTAGTCGATCGGCTGCCCGAGATCGATCTTATGATGAGTGGACGGCATCGGGTATTTCAATCCGGTGGCACAGTTAAATAACATCACCTGCTCGTCTGCTTTTATGCGACCACTGGCCAGCTCTTGTTTCAGGGCAGCGAGCGTCGCCGCGCCCTCCGGACAAAGTAGGATCCCTTCCTTGAGGGCACACTCTTGGTGCGCTTCAACTATGGACTCGTCGCTTACCGCTACTGCGAAGCCATTACTCTCGCGAACGGCATCTAGAATGAGGAAGTCTCCAACAGCCACCGGCACACGAATGCCTGACGCGATCGTGTGTGCGTCAACCCAAGGTTCCGCGTGACGAGTTCCTTCGTCGAATGCCTTCACGATAGGCGCACAGCCCTCGGCCTGCACTGCCACCATGCGTGGCCGCTTAGAGCCTATCCATCCAATAGCCTCGAGCTCATTGAAGGCCTTCCACATACCAATCAGGCCTGTGCCTCCACCGGTCGGATACAGAATGACATCGGGTACATTCCAATCTAGTTGCTCCGCTAGCTCTAGTCCCATCGTCTTCTTACCCTCTATACGATAAGGCTCTTTCAGTGTGGAGGCATCGAACCAATTCATGATCTCTTTGCCTTCGCCAACGATGCGACCGCAGTCATTGATATAGCCATTGGCGAGAAATGTCTTCCCACCCTGGAAGGCGATCTCTTCGATATTTACCTTAGGCGTATCTTCAGGGCAGAAAACATAGGTCTCTATATCTGCAGCAGAACAATACGCGGCGAGCGCGGCGCCGGCATTGCCGTTGGTGGGCATAGCCATGCGCTTGACACCCAACTCCTTGGCCATGGCGACGGCAAGCGCCAATCCTCTCGCCTTAAACGAACCAGTTGGCAGACGCCCCTCGTCCTTGATTAGAATCTCGCCGCAACCATACTCGTTCTGCAGTTTCTCAGCAGGTAAAATAGGCGTCATCAATTCGCCGAGCCGAACGATGTTGCTCGCCTTGCGAACCGGTAAAAATTCACGGTAACGCCAGAATTCAGGCAGCCTCCCCTCGAGATCTTCCTTCTCTACCGCTTTCGCCAGAGCATCTAAGTCGTATTTAACTAGGAGTGGTTTGCCCGCTTCCGACAGGCCGTGAAGTTGATCGGCCGGATAAATCTTGCCCGTATAGCTACACTCAAGATGGGTTACAAAAGTATCAATCTCTTCCATGCTTTTTCTCGTTAGTGTTATTTTAAAATTCCTGGTTAAAAATCCTAATTAGCGCAACCGAAACATTTTGTCGATCGCTCCATCGTTACCAATTCCGTGGTAAATCGCTGCGCCGATATGCAGCAGAAGCAATCCCAACAATGCCCAACAACTCCATAGATGAACCTCAGAGAAGAGGATGTTGAGATCATCATTTTCGGCAGACATTGAGGGAATGTCGACAAGCCACCATAGAGTAGTGGTCCAACCGCTGTAGGAAGATGACATGTAGCCACTAAGACAACAAACCGTCAGCAGCGTGTACAGCAATATGTGATCCCAGACTGCCAGGCGCTGCAACCAGCCTTGAGACGAACTCGCCTCTCGCAGCAACGATCTAACACGCATCGCGGCCATCGTGATTACAGCCGCAAACAAGGTGATACCGATATTCTTGTGAAGTTGAAACGGCAGTTCACGGTAAGTAAATTCGGCAGAGGGAAGCGGTAGCGATAACATCCACCAACTCGAAACGAATAGAAAAAAGATCGAAGAAGCCAACAACCAATGCAGAAGCACAACCAGTCTCGGTAGACTCTGACTTTTGTGCTCCACTGATTCCTCGAGTTCCGGCATCAGCTATCCATCTCATCTTGCTGCCCGAATCGGATGACCGCGACTAACATGCACAGATGGATGCATATCCAAAGCAACAACGGCCACAAATATTGGGCACGAAGCAGTGGCCCGGTATTCAATGCAGCGACGAAGCCCGCGACATCGACAATTAGAAGCATCGCAATGCTCACGATCGCCAAGCGCAGCGGAGGGCGCTGTCTATTTATCAGGCCAAAGGCGGTTACTAGGGAAAATAGCGTCGCCGCTACTCCCATGCTCGAGAGTATTAATTGATAGGGCCGAAACCACTGGGGGCTCGAACTCAAGATGATCCGCACGTTGCTCACCATCAACTGACATTCTTCAAGGGAGAGTTGTTCTTCTTCTAACTCGTCCTCTCTACAATCTGCAGCGAAACCGAGGTCGGCGCTGCTGCCTGGGCCTATTACCGTCTGCTTGAGCAACTCATTACTGTGGCTGGCTAACAACAGAAGACCAAACAACACGAAGACGGGGGCCAGCCAGGACACATTGGCTTTGGCGATTTCATTTTCCATAAAGATCTATTGCATCGGGGTGGTGAGAATTAGAACAACATTATGTAACGCTGTGTTAGCAGCGGCCACAAAAATCCGATCTCTCCTACAAATCTTGATGCCTCCCATGAGAACCGCTGACGTCGATAGCGCTTCATCTTACCCACATCTTCTAGCAAATATAAGAGCAGGCGTTTTTCTGGGTTTATCTGCAATTTCCCCTTTTTCAAATCAGGTATACTCCTTTGCAATAGTGATAATCTTAGTAATTGAGAACCATTGGATACATATCGGAGATTCGAAATGTCGTCACCCGTAAAGATCTTTTTCACTACCTCGTTAGCAATATTGGTTGCCTGTGGGGCAGAGGAAAGCACAGTAGATTCGGCGCAAAGTGCTGTTGAGAATCCCGCTGCTGAAAATGTTGAAGTATTGACCGCCGAGCTTGGAAACTTCGGCATAGATCTGTCTCATCAGGATTCGGGTACTCGAGCTGGCGACGATTTCTTTCGCTTCACGAACGGCCAATGGCTGGATACTTATGAGCTTCCCGCGGATCGAAGCAATTATGGTTCATTCTCCGTTCTTGGCGACCGTTCCGATGAGAGAGTACGCACGATCATTACCGACCTAACTTCAATCGAGCCAGCACAGGACTCGATGGAACAGAAGATCAGCGACTATTATCTCAGCTACATGAATACCGATGCACTGAACGAGCGTGGCATAAGTCCCCTGCTACCCGGTTTGTCTCGGCTTGCAGAGATCGACACAGCGGAAGAGTTGATCGCAGGTTTTGGCCGCTCTCGCATAGATACCACGGCCAGCCCAATTAGCTTCGGCATAGGTGCGGATCGCAGCGATCCCGACCGCCACCAGCTCGGTGTGTCTGTAGGCGGAATAGGACTACCTGATCGCGATTACTACCTCGAGGACACGGAGCAATACCTGAATGTCCGCGAAGAATATGTAGCACATATTGAACGCATCCTAGATTTCGCCAACATCGAAGACGGGGCCGCGAAAGCAGTAGCTGTGTTAGCGATTGAAACTCGAATTGCCGAACATATCTGGCCAAGAGCCGACCGACGCAATCGTGATCTCACATACAATCCAATGAGCTACGACGAATTCACTGCCGCCTACCCAGGCTTTGATTGGGATAGCTACTTCTCTTCAGCGGGAATTCAAGAGCTGGAAGATTTAAATGTTTCCTACCCCAGTGCCATGGCGCCGATCATCGATCTTATAGCTGAAATTCCAGTAGCGAACTGGAATAGCTACATGACCTATCACTTCATCTCGAACAATGCGGGCGTGTTATCGGATGAGATCGATCAAGAGAATTTTCACTTCTACTCCACAATTCTGAACGGCGTACCGGAGCAGAGAGAACGCTGGGAGCGAGGAGTCGCTCGCGTGGGTGCACTTAATAGTCTCGGCGAGGCAGTTGGCCAGGTTTACGTAGAGCGTCATTTCCCAGAATCTGCGAAACAGCAAATGGGAGATTTAGTGGAGAATTTAAGAGCCGCTCTTGCACAGAGCATCGAGCAAATCGATTGGATGGGCGATGAAACAAAGACAGAAGCAATATTGAAACTGAATGCATTCCGACCCAAGATTGCGTATCCCGATGAGTGGACAGATCTATCTTCGATCGAAATTGGCCGCGACGATCTATTTGCTAACGCACAGAGCGTACGTGAATTTAATTACGAAGATAGCCTGAGTCGATTAGGCGAACCTACTAATCGAGAAGAATGGGGTATGACACCGCAAACGGTGAACGCGTATTACAATCCTTCTTTTAATGAAATTGTATTTCCAGCTGGAATTTTACAACCACCCTTTTTCGATCCAGCTGCAGATCTGGCCGTAAACTATGGAGGCATCGGTGCTGTCATCGGCCATGAGATGGGCCACGGCTTTGATGACCAAGGCTCCAAGTCGGACTCTATGGGCGTACAGCGAAATTGGTGGACAGACGAAGATCGTGCCAATTTCGAAGTTCTAACAACAGCACTCGCCGCACAGTACGACCAATTTGAACCGGTGGAGGGATACTTTATCGATGGCAATTTCACACTCGGGGAAAACATCGGTGACGTTGGCGGTCTTTCCCTCGCTTACCGCGCCTATAAAATGGCACTAGACGGCGAAGAAGCGCCCATTATAGATGGGCTGACAGGTGATCAACGATTCTTCCTGAGTTGGGCACAAGTTTGGCAAAGAAAGTATCGAGAAGATGCGTTGATTCAGAGATTGGCATCTGATCCTCACTCGCCATCGGAATTTCGTGTCAATGGCGTGGTAAGAAACTTCGATGAATGGTACGAGGCATTCGAGGTTCAGCCCGAAGATGCCTTATATTTATCGCCAGAAGAGCGCGTTCGAATTTGGTAGTTTAAGAAGTCAATAATAGGAGTTTAGTTATGATAGCCAAAAAAATTGTAGTGCTAATAAGTTTTCTGGCTATCGGCACAAGCGCTGCACAGCAAAACTTCGATGTCCTCATTCAAGGAGGGCACATCGTCGATGGCTCGGGCAATCCCTGGTATGAGGCCGACGTTGGTATTCGAGGAGACCGTGTTGTCGCCATCGGCGATCTAAGCAGCTCCTCTGCCGGCAACGTAATCAATGCCAGTGGCCTAGTAGTATCACCCGGATTTATCGATCCTCACACTCACGCCCTGCGTGGCATCTTCGACGTACCTAATGCCGAGAGTTCCTTGCTGCAAGGTGTCACCACGCTCACCGAGGGAAACGATGGCACCTCTCCCTATCCTATCGATGAACATTACCGCGCCATCGAAGAGAAACAGATAAGTCCGAACTGGGCGGTGTTCGTCGGTCAGGGAACCATCCGTCAGATAGTCATAGGTGAAGATGATCGAGCGGCGAGCCCGATCGAATTACAGCGCATGAAGGACATGGTCGCCGCAGCGATGGAACAAGGAGCCCTCGGAATTTCCACCGGCCTATTCTATGTCCCTGGCAGTTTTACTCCCACTGCGGAAGTCGTCGAGTTATCGAAGGTTGCCGCCGAATATAACGGCATCTATATATCTCATATGCGCGAAGAGGCTGCGCAACTTCTCGACTCGGTTGCAGAAACCATTCAGATTGGTGAGCAGGCAAATATTCCCGTACAAATTACGCATCACAAAGTAATCGGTGTTGATAACTGGGGGGCATCTATCGATAGTCTGCGGATGGTCGATGAGGCAAGGGCACGAGGAATCGACGTTACGATCGACCAATATCCTTACACTGCATCGCAAACTGGAATTACTGCACTAATACCACAATGGGCACAGGAAGGTGGCGAGAAACGCATGATTGCTCGCATCGATAGCCCCGAGACGCGCGGTACGGTGAAAGCTGCAATAGTTGATAAGATTCTCTACGACCGCGGTGGCGGCGACCCCAAAAATGTTTTCATTTCCCGTAATCCTCGCGATCGTTCCATGGAAGGGAAGAACCTCGCACAGCTCACAGAGGAGCGCGGTATGAGCCCAACACCCGAGAATGCAGCGGAGGTGGTGATGGATATCGTCAAAGCGGGTGGAGCGACTGCGGTCTATCACGCTATCGGCCCCGAAGATGTAGATCGCATCATGCGCCATCCTGTTGCCGCTATCGGTTCCGATGGCCCTCTGTCAGTGTTTGGAGTAGGCGCGCCACACCCACGTCAGTACGGCACTTTCGCTCGAGTTCTTGGATACTATGTGCGAGAGCGCGGCATCATCTCCTTAGAAGAGGCCGTTCGCAAAATGAGTAGCATGTCGGCACAGCGACTCGGCATTCAGGGCCGCGGGCTATTGGTCGAGGGTTACTTCGCGGACATCGCCATTTTCGATTCAGAAGAAATAAAAGATATGGCCACATTTGAAGACCCGCACCAATACGCGGTAGGCATGAAATATGTTTTGGTCAACGGCGAATTAGTGGTTGAAGATGGTAAACATACCGGGCGGCACCCAGGAAAAATTCTTCATGGTCCCGGCTATATTGCAAACTAAGCGAAGATGGCGATCTGCTTGCTAGGTGGCGTTATAGCCCCGTTTCATGCCCCCTAGCCAAAAAACTCATCCAACTCGATGCGGTTGATTCCGCGGCTGCGCCTCCGTAGATTGGCGAAATTCGCCACTTTTAGTGATTTCCCCCCTACGACTCTCCCCCTAATATCTATTAACTCCTTGTTTTTTATAGATTTTATAAATTGGCACAATATTCGCAATAGTTATAAGGCCACTACCGATAGTGGCGCTTTCTAAGGCACAGAGGCCGGAATGGAGTAATTTATGAAGCTATTGTCGAATTTCCTAGTCATCGTATTGATCATCATCGGTGTAGTGGCTGTACTGCCCCTACTATCCTTTGGGTTTGCCCTGTTGGGCGGTGCGGTAGTCTTGGCAATTTGGATTCTCCCCGTCTGGATAATCGCAACTTCGGACAAGACCACGGGTTATGAAAAGATCGCGTGGTTACTAGCGATGTTCTGCCTATCCTGGTTCGCTTGGATATTCTACTTCTTCCTTGCCCCCATTAAGCCGCGCGAACGGCAATATCATTATTAATCAACCTGCCTCGGCCCTTGGGTCGAGGTTCATTTTTTGTGTCCTCTTTGCATTTAGCCCGTTGCTTCTAATACCTGTGGTTTTATTGACCCTGAGTTAGGGTATGATACTTGGCAACCAGCGGGACCAAAGCATGCCTATTATTGAAGTAAAAGATCTCGCGAAGAAATACCCACTTCCCGAAAACAAGTCTGAATTCTTCTACGCCGTCGATGGTATTTCTCTCAGTATTGAGGCCGGAGAGATTTTCGGGATCCTTGGACCCAATGGCGCCGGCAAGACAACCACGCTAGAAATGTTAGAAGGCTTGACTGATATAGATGGCGGTTCTGCGTTTATCGATGGCATCGATGTCGCGGCAGAACCCTACCGAGTCAAGGAAATTATTGGCGTGCAATTACAGGCCAACGAATACTTCGACAATGTAACTCTCAATGAACTACTTACACTCTTCGCTGCACTCTACGAACGAGAAGTCGACACAAAAAATCTATTAAGCAAAGTTAACCTATTAGATAAGGCGCAGGCGAAGCCGGATCATCTTTCCGGTGGTCAGAAACAACGTTTCTCTATAGCCTGCGCACTAGTCAATAGTCCGAAGGTGTTGTTCCTCGACGAGCCCACCACGGGCTTGGACCCGCAGGCTAAACACAATCTATGGGATCTGGTTCGTGAATTAAACAACGCGGGCATGACTATAGTACTGACTACGCATAACATGGAAGAAGCCGAGTCTCTGTGCGAGAGAATCGCGATTATGGATCACGGCAAACTTGTCGCGGAAGACACGCCGCAAAATTTAATTTTGAAACATGCGCCGGAACCTCCTAAGGCACCTCTTCATGGAAACATCGAAGATGTTTTCCTTGCGCTAACAGGCCATGGCTTAAGAGATTAATATGCCGACCAAACTGCAACTGCATCTGTCCAAAGTATTTCTGAAAATATTTCTGCGTGACAGGCAATCAATTTTCTTCAGCCTGTTTTTCCCAATTATTTTTATGACTGTTTTCGCATTCGCTAACAACGGCGAAATGGATTCTATAGAGCTTGGCATCGTGAACAATTCAGCTAGCGATGTATCTACAGACTTTGTGCAGATGTTGATCGACAACCCTTTGTTCGACGTCACGCTAGGAGAGGAGTCAGAGCTGCGCACGGAATTGGTCGAAGGCGATCAGACTATGGTATTGATACTGCCTGAAGATTTCGATGCACAGAGTAATGGCGCGGAACTGCAGCTCTTGGTAGATGCGGCACAGGTGCAACAGCTTGGTCTTATCATGCCTTTGTTAGAGCAGACCCTCATTTCAATTGAGCGCGAGTTTAGAAATATCGAGCCTATGTTTAGCCTCACAATTGAGGACGTGCAAGCACGATCTCAGCGCTATCTAGATTTTCTGCTACCAGGCCTCATGGCGTTCACACTGATGCAGTTGAGCATCGCAGGCAGTGGTTTTAATATCGTTGAATATCGCCGCAAGGGGATTCTAAAGCGACTTTTCGTTACGCCAATCAAGCCGCGAGATTTTATCACTGCCATAGTACTCGCAAGAATGGCGATAATTCTGATACAACTGAGCGTGCTGATACTTTTTGCGGTGTTTGCCCTAGATGTCAGTATCGTCGGTAACTTTGCATCGTTCTATTTCATCATCATGCTAGGAACCTTTATTTTCCTCTGTCTGGGTTTCTGTTTGGGTAGCGTGGCCAAAACTCAACAAGCCGTTATGGCGGTAGGCAATATAGTTATCTTTCCGCAGATATTTCTTTCTGGCGTTTTCTATCCCATAGAATCGATGCCAGAACTAATCCAGCCCATCGCGAGGACATTGCCACTCAGCTTTGTTTCCACAGCCATGCGTGAGATAGCCAACAATGGCGCGAGTCTGTTGTCTATTGCACCAAGCCTAATTGGCATTGCGGTGTGGTTTGTCATCGCGTTCATTCTGGCGACCCGACTATTCGTCTGGAAAGAAGTTGCTAACTAGTTTAGTTGCTCTATCTACGCGAGAAGACTCGCCTGCATAGCAAGCTCTACGTAAAACCGAAATAAAACCTCTCTCTTCGAGGTCTCCTCCATTGCGACCGCGTAGGACGGGTGCGACTGGGCGCCAAAGATTTACGATGGGAGCAGTGACAATTGCAAATCACTTGTAATATAGTCTGCCACTGCCGCTTCGAAGAGGACGAGTTTTGGTGCTCTGGATTGCTCGAATTCGGCTGATCGAACTAATTTAACTAGAAATATCCTGCAAAGGATCGGAGAACTACATGATCAAAAAAGCACTCGTACTGGTTTCTGCTTTAGCGATGCTTGTTTCGGGCTCATTCTTCACAGCGTCAGCCCAAGATGAACCTACACCAGCACTGATAGCTGCAGGAGCCACCGACACGCGTCAATCTGTATTCAAACTACTCTACTTCAATCTGATTCCTATCGCCGGAATGGCGAGAGGCGCACCCTTTGATGCAGAGGTCGCTGAACAGAATGCACGTAATATTGCTGCTCTTGCACCGATGATTCCTGGTTTGTTCGCGGCAGCTGATACTCGGGATTTCGATGTTGAGACCGAGGCTCTTGACGTGATTTGGGAAGACCCAACTGGGTTTGCCGCAAAGGCTCAGGCATTGATGGAAGCTGCTGGTACTTTTGCAGACGTCGCAGCCGGTGGTGATAGAGGCGCAACACTAGGTGCTTTTAGAGCACTAGGTGGTGGTTGTGGAAATTGTCACGATGATTTCCGAGTTGACACTGACTAGAATGTAGTTAGCAACTTAATAAAAAAAGGGCAGTCTAGGCTGCCCTTTTTTGTGCTTGAGTTTTCGACTCTTAGTGCACTTATTCTGGCTGATTGTGCCGCGTGAAGAATGCGGCCAACGCAGCTCTATCTTCATCACTGATCTTACTGGTGTTGTGTTCTATAACATCGTTCATATCCCCGCCGGCGAAATCACCATCGGGCTTTAAGCCCAGAAGCAGGAATAGATCTAGGTCAGTTGCCGTCCATTCTTCCAGCGCTGCCGCATCGATCGCTTCGATAACGTCCTCGCCAAGAGTCGCTCCGGCGAATTCTCGGTTAGCGTCCAAAATCCCTACGGCATTTCGCGGAGTATGACATTCACTACAGTGCCCAAGATTTCTAGCAAGATAGGCACCTCGCTCTACTAGCTCATCATCGAAGGCCTCAAACTCAACTTCGTTCATGTCGGCGAGTAGATTCCATCCCGCCATCGCCCAGCGGTTCAACCAGGCTGGCGTCTGTGCTGAGGAGACTGAATTATTAATGGGCTCGAGACTCATAAGATAAGACCCGATATCGACTGCGTCTTGATCGCTGAGCCCCCCATACGCGCGATAGGGAAACGCCGGATAATAGAAACTACCGCTAGGTGTGCGGCCATGCTTTAGAGCCAGAAGGAAATCTTTGGCCTGCCAGTTTCCTAAGCCTGTTTCCATGTCAGGCGTAATATTCGGCGCAAAGAAAGTACCGAAGTCCGTTTCGAGTGCCAGCCCGCCGATGAATGATTCGGCATCCTCTTCGCCGCGATGACAACTAATACAGCCGCCCGCTATTACTAGATACTCTCCTCGCTCTATCGCTTCAGGAGAGTCAGACAACTGAACAGAGCTAGAAACCGAAGGTGGCTGAAACAATATCAACGCAATCGACAGTAGTACTAAAGCCGCCGCGATAAGAATTAGTTTTGCTTTGGAGTGGCTTAGTCGTGTCATTTCCTTAATCCCTTAGGCGTAACAAGTGACAAGCGAATTAGACCAATTCCGTTAACTGCTCTTTACGAAAAGTCTTTATCGAGTCCATGTCATTATTGCGAACCTTGTCTGCCCAATCGGGATTGGCCAAAAGCGCACGACCGACGGCGATCAAATCAAACTCATCTGCTTCCATGCGACTTAGGAGTTCGTCTATCCCTGCAACTTCTGCGGATCCATCACGGTAGGTTGCCACAAACTCTTCACTCAAACTAACACTGCCAACACTAATTGTTGGCTTGCCAGTAATCTGTTTTACCCAGCCTGCGAGGTTTAGTGAGGAACCTTCGAACTCTGGTTCCCAGAATCGTCGTGTGCTGCAATGGAAGATGTCCACGCCGGCATCGGACAGGGGCGTGAGAAACTGATCCAACTCATCGGGTGTCTGTGCCAGTTTCGATTCGAAATCTTGCTGCTTCCACTGTGAGAATCGCAGAATAAGCGGGAAGTCGTCG
Source organism: SAR86 cluster bacterium (assembly GCA_002401885.1). Taxonomy (GTDB): domain Bacteria; phylum Pseudomonadota; class Gammaproteobacteria; order Pseudomonadales; family Pseudohongiellaceae; genus UBA9145. The sequence goes on along the minus strand of NVUL01000103.1, from coordinate 645 downwards.
CCGATTTCGCCGCGTATCGCCTGCATGATCTCGACAGCGAAGCGTGTACGACTCTGCAATGAGCCACCGTATTTGTCGTCTCGCTGATTCGTGCCTTCCCAGAAAAAATTGTCGATCAGATAGCCGTGCGCACCATGCAACTCGATGGCATCGAAGCCAATGCGAACAGCATCTGCGGCGGCTTGCGCATAGGCTGCAATCAGTTCATCTATGTCTGCCGTGGACAAAGGTTCCAGCACCTTCTTATCAGGGCCAAGTAGCCCAGAGGGCGTCGCCGAAGGATAGTCTGGATGTGGGCCCTCTCCTGGCTTGCGAATACCACCTACGTGCCACAGCTGTGGCGCTATCTTGCCTCCAACGTCATGCACACTCTTAACGACTTTTTCCCAGCCTTCCAATGCTTCTCCATGGAAACAGGGAATCTGAACAGCTGAAGATGCCGCTTTATGATTAACGGTTGTGCCTTCGGTTATGATGAGGCCGACGTTTCCCTCCGCGCGTCTTCTATAATATTTCTCAACGTTTTCATCGGGTATACCATTAGGTGAGAACTGTCTCGTCATTGGCGCCATAACGATGCGATTGGGTAAGTGTAGTTTCGGGTGACTGAAAGGCTTAAAGAGTACGTCGGAATTCATTGTCTAT
>NVUL01000102.1 GCA_002401885.1 SAR86 cluster bacterium | reverse complement strand
TTTCTCTGCTTATTCTCGCGTCGTCGACTGGCAGAAATTCCGCGATATTGCGGACAGCGTTGGTGCCTATTTTATGGTCGATATGGCTCACGTTGCGGGATTGATCGCTGCCGGCGTCTATCCAAGCCCGGTAAATATCGCCGATGTCACTACGTCCACTACGCACAAGACCCTGCGCGGGCCGCGTGGTGGAATAATTCTCGCCAAAGCGAATCCGGAGCTTGAGAAGAAGTTTAACTTCGCCGTGTTTCCAGAGAGTCAGGGCGGGCCATTGATGCACGTCATCGCAGCGAAGGCAGTGTGCTTTAAAGAGGCAATGAGTGAAGACTTCAAGGCGTACCAAGCGCAGGTAGTCGCCAACGCAAGAACTATGGCGAAGGGATTTATCGATAGAGGCTTCGATGTCGTGTCCGGCGGTACGGACGACCATCTATTCCTGCTCAGCTTAATCAAGCAGGATATTACCGGCAAAGACGCCGATGCGGCCTTGGGGCTAGCGAATATCACCGTCAACAAGAATGCCGTTCCAAACGACCCCAAGCCGCCGTTCGTAACGAGCGGCCTGCGCCTGGGTTCACCTGCAATCACCACGCGAGGGTTCGGTGAGGCTGAGGTTGCCGATCTAACTGCTTGGATGTGTGATATTCTCGATGATATCGAAAATGAAGCGGTGATAGCCGAGGTAAAGCAGAAGGTAGTTGAACTCTGCGCACGCTTCCCCGTGTATCAATAGTGGTAGCGAGTGATAGCTGGCTCCTCAGACGAGCCGAACGAAATAGTCTCTTACTACAATATTAGAATATTAGTTGAATGAGTGGTTTTTATGCATTGTCCTTTTTGTGGCGCGATTGACACCAAAGTAATAGATTCCCGGTTAGTAACCGAGGGCAATAATGTCCGCCGTAGACGCGAGTGCATTACCTGCGAAGAGAGATTTACTACCTACGAGTCTGCCGAATTGGTGATGCCGAGAATTATCAAGACGGATGGCATACGTGAACCTTTCAACGAAGACAAGTTGATGGCCGGCCTAACCAAGGCTTTGGAGAAACGCCCCGTAAGTATCGAGAAGGTGGAAGAGGCGGTTACGCGCATCAAGGCAAATCTGCGCTCCAGCGGAGAACGAGAGGTACAATCCCGGGCTGTCGGCGAGCAGGTGATGAAAGAGCTGCGCGATCTAGATGAAGTGGCCTTCGTTAGATTCGCCTCGGTCTACCGTAGCTTCAAAGATCTCGATGAATTTCGTGCGGAAATTGACCGCCTCTCCGAAGACAACTCCAAATAAGCTCAGGCTATTTTCCAATCTTGGCATCGGCGGGTCGCTTCGTCGCCAGCCTCTCGAGAAACCCAGTTTCTGTTAAAGCATAATCTCATTCTTGAAGACTATGAAAAAAATTCGCAACGATGAATTGGAGACAGCAGTTATTGACTGGCCAGTCTATATGCGCAGAGCCATAGATCTGGCCGGCAATTCTATCAATACGTCACCGAATCCTAGAGTCGGTTGCGTTCTCGTTTCGAATCAGGAAATTGTAGGCGAGGGTTGGCACGTTGCTGTGGGTGAGGCCCATGCTGAAGTGATGGCATTGAGGCAGGCAGGCGATAGGGCAAAATCTTCGACCGCCTTCGTTAGTTTGGAACCCTGCTCGCATACTGGCCGCACCGGTCCTTGTAGCGACGCACTGATCGCTGCAGGAGTCTCCGAGGTTGTCATTGCCTGTATCGATCCAAACCCTGAGGTTGCGGGAAAAGGCGTTGAAAAATTAATTGCAGCTGGAATTGCCGTCACACAACTAACCGAATTCGATGCCTTGGCGCGCGCGGTAACCCCTGGCTATTTCAAGAGACGGGAGCAGGGCACTCCTTATGTTCGCTGCAAGCTAGCTATGAGTTTGGATGGTCGAACCGCCCTCGCGAATGGGGAGAGCAAATGGATAAGTGGCTCCGCATCGCGAAGTGATGTGCAGAGACTGCGTGCCGCAAGCAGTGCCGTGATAACAGGCATAGAAACAGTGTTAGCCGACGACCCCTCTTTGAATGTCCGCATCGATGAGCTGAATCTCCATCAAGACGATCTCGCTCGCAATGAACAGGCTCTCGCAAAACAACCTCTGCGAGTAATTCTCGATAGCCAGCTCCGTACTCCCAATGCGGCCAAAATTCTCTCGTTGCCGGGTGAGGTAAAGATATTTTCCCTAGGGCCGCATGACAGCGTTAAAAACCCTCCATCGAATGTGGAATACCTACAAACGCAGGAGAGCGGAAAGAGAGTCAGTCTGCATTCTGTGCTAGAATCGCTGGCCTCCGATTTTTCCTGTACCGAAGTGTTGGTAGAGGCAGGCGCTACGCTAAGCGCAGCGTTTATACAGGCGGGATTGGTAGATGAATTAATCGTCTATATTGCGCCAAAACTGCTTGGTAGCGATGCCCGGTCTTTGCTCAATATAGCGGGCATCGAGTCTATGTCGGATAGCTTGGATTTTGAGATTACCGATCTGCGGCAGATGGATCGCGATATTCGCGTCGTACTGAAGCCGGTCTGAATTTAAGTTCCCAGAAAACTGATTCGGATAAGTGAATAACACAATGTTTACCGGAATAATCGAGGCGATTGGCACAGTTTCCAGATTACAACAGTTAGGGCCTGACTGGCGTCTCACTGTCGATAGTGGAATGCTCGACCTAAGTGATGTCGTTCTCGGCGACAGCATCGCCGTGAACGGTTGCTGTCTAACAGTTGTAGAGCTCCAGAAAAATTTCTTCGGCGCCGATGTTTCCAATGAATCGATGCGTTGTACAGCTCTTGGGGAATTCAAGGACGGTACGCGCGTGAACCTAGAGAAAGCCATGCTAGCTAGTGGGCGCCTCGGCGGTCATATCGTTAGTGGTCATGTGGATGGCGTGGGCAGTCTGGTTGAATCGTCCGCAGACGGCGCAAGTGTGCGGTTGGTCTATGAGGCTCCAAAAGAGATAGCAAAGTATATCGCCGCCAAGGGCTCTATCTGTATCGATGGTATTAGCCTGACTGTGAATGAGGTAAGTGGTCAAAAATTTTCCGTCAACGTTATTCCTCACACACAATCAGAAACGATTATCGGCGATTACAAAGTGGGTGAAAGCGTTAATCTGGAAGTTGATCTTATCGCTCGTTATCTCGAGAGGCTGTTACAGGGAACTGATTCCAACGAAGAAGGATTGAATAAAGAATTTTTGGGAAAGCATGGCTTTGGTTAAATCGGCACTAGTTTAAAGAGTGTTTTTTGAGAGAATTTAAAAAGAGTTTGAAGAAATTATGAAGTTGAATTCCATAGAAGAGATCATCGACGACATTCGCCAGGGAAAGATGGTGATATTAATGGACGATGAAGATAGAGAGAACGAAGGTGATCTCATTATTGCCGCCGAGCGTGTGCGCACCGAAGATATTAACTTCATGGCGACCAATGCGCGTGGCTTGATCTGTTTAACCCTTACTCATGAGCGCTGCAAGTATTTGAAGCTGCCTCTCATGGTGAATGAAAACAATACTCCCTATAACACAAACTTTACCGTCTCTATCGAGGCGGCGACGGGAGTAACCACTGGAATTTCCGCAGGCGATAGAGCGCGCACTATTCAAGTAGCCGTCGGCCGCGACAGTGTCGCCGAAGACATTGTGCAGCCGGGACATATATTCCCTATTATGGCGCAACCGGGCGGCGTGTTGCGCAGAGCTGGTCATACCGAGGCAGGATGCGACCTTGCTAGGCTGGCTGGATATTCACCCGCTGCCGCGATCGTTGAAATTATGAACGAAGACGGCTCGATGGCGCGGCGCCCCGATCTTGAGAAATTCGCAGAGAAACATAGCATCAAGATTGGCACTATCGTCGATCTTATTCATTATCGAATTGCGAACGAACATACTGTTACCAGAGTTTCTAGCGACAAGATGGAAACGAAGTACGGCGAGTTCGATGTGCATTCTTACAAGGACTCTATTAGTGGCAGCCTGCACCTTGCCTTTACCAAGGGAATAGTGGATTCCAATGATCCACTGTTGGTACGGGTCCATATCCCCAATACGCTGCGTGACATCTGCGACGTATACAATTCTAGTCATACGAGTTGGTCGTTCAGCGATGCCTTAGGAAAAATCGCCGAAGAAGGCAAAGGTGTGGCTGTGTTATTATCCGGTGAAGATTATGGTCAGGATCTAGGGCAGAATATTGCCAATGTCTTGAGCGACGGTTCTGAGACCGGTTCGGCTAATCGCAGTGGCAGCGATCTCACCATTGGAACTGGCTCGCAGATACTAAGGGATTTGGGCGTAGGCAAGATGCGTTTGTTGAGCTTCCCGGCGAAATTCAATGCGATCTCAGGTTTTGATTTGGAAGTAGTTGAGTTCGTTGAATTCGAGAGATAGCGCTGATCGTAGATAGAACCGCTAGTAATTTAAACACGGCAGGAAATATTCACGCCGGAATGAGTCATAGAAAGAGAGTGGTAGGAAAAGGCAATGGGTATAAAGACGATAGAAGGTAACTACAACAACGCTCAAGCGCGATACGTGATTGCTGTGGCGCGATTCAATAGCTTTATCGTTGATCACCTGCTCGAGGGTGCGATAGATGTACTGCGCAAGCACGGTGTCATGGATAAAGACATCACCATTATTAAAGTGCCAGGTGCTTTCGAATTGCCATTGGCCGTGAAGAAAATCGCATCCGGCGACGAATGTGATGCTGTTATCGCTTTAGGCGCGGTAATTCGTGGGGGTACTCCGCACTTCGAATACGTGGCTGGTGAATGTGTGAAAGGCTTGAGTCAGGTTAGTCTCGACAGCAGTAAGCCGGTAGCCTTCGGAGTACTCACCGTAGACAGTATTGAACAGGCGATAGAACGTGCTGGCACGAAAGCGGGCAACAAAGGCGCTGAGGCTGCAATTACTGCAATAGAAATGGTCAGCCTTCTAAGACAGTTGGAGAAATAGGTGGCGCCCGCTAAGGCCGAATCGAAAGAGAATCCTTCGGCCCCCAAAAAGAAGAAGTCGCAGGCTAAGAGTAAGATTCCACTAGCGCAGCGGCGTAAGGCCCGCACACTCATCATGCAGGCTCTCTATCAGTGGCATATCAATAAATCCGAGCCGCTGGAGATCGAAGCACAATTTCATGAGCAGAACGGTGGGAAGATTGACTGGGAATATTTCTCGGAAGTCTTTCTGGAGATTCCTAAACAGCAGGAAGCTCTGGATCAGCATATAGGCCCCTTGTTGGACCGTGAGTTGAAATCGTTGGATCCGGTAGAAAGAGCACTGTTGTATCTCGGAACATTCGAATTGGCGAATCGCATAGATATCCCCTATCGCGTGGTTATCAACGAGTGTGTTGAGTTAGCAAAAACCTTCGGTGCGACTGATAGCCATAAATACATCAATGGCGTATTGGATAAACTAGCTAAGACACTTCGCTCCGTGGAATTGTCGACTAAATAGTTAGCAGCAGCTTTCATTCAGAAGCCCCGCCCTTCCATCTATGGCGGTTGTCGATCAAGCGCCGGTACCGGACGTCATGCACAAGCCACGCAGTCACTCAGAATTTGAAATCATTCGCCGCTTTTTCGCGACACCCAATTTATCTTTCCCGCGTGAAGGAATCGAATTGGGAATCGGCGATGATGCCGCTCTCTTACAGGTTCCGCCGAACAAAAATTTGGCGATGTCGATGGATGTGTTGATATCGGGTATACACTTTCCTCTAGACGCCGATCCTTCCTTGATCGCCAATCGCGCACTCGCGGTAAACCTTAGTGATCTCGCAGCCATGGGTGCTGAGCCTTACTGCTTCACCCTAGGATTGGTCCTCCCGCATAGCGATGAGAAGTGGCTAGCTGGCTTTAGCGGCGGACTCGAACATCTGGCAAGGCAATACAATTGTCCTTTGGTCGGTGGCGATACAAGCCGAGGTCCACTGAGTATTAGTATTCAAGTACAAGGACTAGTAGACAATAATAGAGCCACGCGAAGAAGTGGCGCGAATGTGGGCGACAAAATTTACGTCAGTGGCACACTCGGTGATGGTGCGATAGCGCTGCTCGCGCTTGGCTTAGACTCACATCTGGGCAGCGAATTCAGCTTAGCTGTGAGCGAGCCCAGCGCGGCATGTCGTCAGTATTTTGAGGACGCCTACTTCAAACCGCAGCCACAGATTGGCCTTGCGTCGGCAGCTGGGAAATTATTTTCAAGCGCTATCGATATATCCGATGGACTACAGGGCGACCTGCAACATATTCTCGATGCGAGTGAAGTAGCCGGCAACATCAGATTGGGCGCTATACCCTATTCCAAATCCGCGATGTGTTGCGTTAGCCCAGAGAATAGATTGAGAGCGGCCCTGTTTGGCGGCGATGATTATGAGTTATGCTTCACTGTCGCTGAGAAAGATTGTGTCGAGGCGGAGTCTATCGCTAAAGCGTTAGGAGTTAGTATCACCTGTATTGGCGACATCAATGCAGGCGAGGGAATCGACTACTTAGGTACTGATGATTCCCCAGTCGAGGCCACCGAACAGGCTTTTCAACATTTCAGTGCCACGACGTAAACTCACAGTAGTAGACCAGAGTGACTATGAACTCAAATAAAGCGATATTAGCTAACCCAATACATCTGTTAGCTTTTGGCTTTGGGGCGGGACTATCCCCTAAAGCTCCAGGTACTGTAGGTACCGTTGTTGCCGTGCTGATCTATCTAGTGCTGCCGAGCATGTCGCCCATCATTTATGCTGGATTGATAGTGCTTAGTTTCATTTTTGGCATCTGGCTTTGCGGTAAGACGGCTGAGGATCTGGGTGTTCATGATCATGGAGGCATAGTCTGGGATGAGTTTGTGGGCTATTGGATTACCATGTTTATGGCGCCAAGCGGTCTAATTTGGGTGCTTCTGGGCTTTGTCTTGTTTCGCCTTCTGGATATTTTCAAGCCCTGGCCCATTAAATGGGCCGATAAAGAGCTAACTGGGGGGTTGGGAATCATGCTTGATGATGTATTAGCAGGTATAATGGCCGCCCTGTGTATGCAGGCCCTGGTTGTGCTCATAGGCTAAGGCCGGAAGGAATTAGAGGAAAGTTTTTTGACAGTTTCATTTGTAGCATCGGCAATTTTGCCCACGCAGTGGGGGCAATTCACAATCCATGGCTTCGAAGAGCAGTCTAATGGCAAAGAACATGTGGCTTTGGCCTTCGGTGATTTAAGCGGAGATCAGCCAGTACTGTGTCGAGTTCACTCTGAATGTTTGACCGGCGACTGCCTGTTCAGTCTACGTTGCGATTGCGGGCCGCAGCTGCAATATGCGATGGAGAGCGTAGCAAAGGAAGGCCGCGGCATAATCCTCTATTTACGTCAGGAAGGGCGTGGCATTGGTTTGCTAAACAAGATCAAAGCCTATGCGTTGCAAGATTCCGGGGCCGATACGGTAGAGGCTAATGTTCAGCTAGGCTTCGAGCCCGATAGCCGAGGGTATGAGATCTGCGCGCCCATGCTGGATCATTTCGATATTTCGAGCTTGCGCATCATGACGAATAATCCCAGAAAGGTAGATGCTCTTACCAAGATTGGAATCAATGTCACCGAGATCGTTCCAATACATACCGGCGCCAATCCTCACAACGAGAGTTACTTGGCAGTTAAGTTCGATAAATTAGGTCACCGCAAACCTACCTAGCCCGTGCCTTCCTCAAAAAAACAGATCACCGTTGATTTTCTCCGTCATGGAGAACCTGAAGGCGGCGACGTGCTTCGAGGCCGGGTCGATCATCCGTTGAGTGAATTGGGTTGGTCGCAGATGCAGAAAGCTGCTGCACTGAATACTGAGCGAGAACTGTCCCCTTCGACGCCGAGCTGGACCCACCTGATTTCTTCACCGTTACAGCGCTGCCGAGCTTTCGCCGAGCATCTTGCGGGTGTGACTGCGCTTGAATTGCGGGTAGCGGAGCAGTGGCAGGAAATAGACTATGGTGACTGGGATGGCATGCTGCTTAGCGATTGGCGAAAGGAGGCGGGGCCGCAGTTCAAAGAATTTCGCAAAGATGTGTCCAAGTTGCATCCACCGAATGGTGAGGCGTTTCTTTCATTCAAGGATCGAGTGTTGGCGGCAATGAATGAGCTTGCCGAACTGCCGGATGGCAGTCATGTACTAGTCGTAACCCACGGCGGTGTGCTGCGTGTTGTACTCCCTACCGTATTGGGCATGCCGCTCAATCGCAGTTATCCACTGCATATACCCTTCGCGTCATTCAGTCGGATTGCGCTTTCCGTTACTGCTGCTTCCGGAAAGGAGCGAAGCGGTAGCGATCTAAAATTCGGCGCGAGCCTACTGTTCCACAATGCGGCGGAGTATGAGGGACTAGTTACTTACTAGTTTCGCTCTAGCCTGATCTAATTGCTCACACATCCTTGTAGCGCCAATCAGTGCCCGTGGGGTATGTCGCTGCAACAGTTCGGGTGGCACGAAGAATAGCGAGCTAGTGCTAACGGCGCTAAGTTGCTCCCACTTGAGCCACTCGTCTAACCATTCCGGGCGCTCGATATCCATGCCACTGGCTACGATAGCCTGCGGATTTCTAGTCAACACAGACTCGGTGCTTACCTTCGGCGCCACCAGTTCGATGTCGGCGAATATATTCACGCCGCCACACAACTCAATAATGTCATTGATCAGTTCGTTGCCACCGGCACTGATCAGCGGTCTATTCCATACTTGATAGAAGGTTCTAACCGGTGTCTTAGTTCGATAGTTTTCCGAAAGAGTCGCCAGTTTGGTTTCGAACTCATCAATTACTAAAGCCGCTACTGTTTCGGTTCCTGCCAATGTTGCCAATCTTCCGAGATGGCTGGGGATCGACTCTAGCCGTTTAGGCTCGGCGATGTAGACTGTAAGGCCCAGCTCACGGAGCCGATTGACAGAGGCTCGCGGATTTCCTGTCTGCCAGGCGACGACTAGGTCGGGCTGCAGCTGCAGGATTTTCTCCATGTCTAGCATGTCGTACCGGCCGATGATCGGCAGCGCTTTCGCGGCGTCCGGATAGTCGCTGTATTCCACGACGCCTACGAGCTTATCGCCTGCACCAGCGGCATACAGTAGCTCGGTGAGTGAGGGGGCGAGACTGATAATTCGCTCCGCGTGCTTATCGAGATGCACGAGCGAACCTTCGTCGTCGCGCACCTCGATAGAGAACACCGTCTGACTAATCCCAAGAGTAGCCAGCACCAACATCTTCGAAAGTATTTTCCGCAAACTTGTTGAAAGAATTTTATGAGCCGCCCCCCTAGTGATTAGAATTACAAAGACCAACATCTTCGAAAGTATTTTCCGCAAACTTGTTGAAAGAATTCTTTGAGCCGTCTCCCTAGTGATAAGAGTTGCCAACATCAATAGTCGCGAAAAGGGTTTTTTCAACCGCGTAGAAAAATTGTTGGGCGCGTCATTAATTAAAAACGATAACGAAAATGCTACTACCACACTACAACGTCGACATTCCGATGATTTCGTCCTGTTGGTAACCATCAGTAGTCGATGCCCTTCTGAACTTTTACGCCGTCGTAGAACGCGTGTTTATTTTCACCTAGTTCGGTAACGGTGTCCGCCAGTTCTATGAGTTCCTTGGCAGCATTACGCCCGGTTATGACAACGTGCTGGCCTTTGGGCCTGTTCTCCAGCGTAGACAGCACCATTTCCTTGTCGAGATAGCCATAGGTAAGCATGTAGGTAAGCTCATCCAGAATCACGACATCGAAGTCTGGATTCGTCATCATTGTCGCGCCGTGTGTCCAAGTTTTTTCGGCGGCGGCAATGTCCTTGTCGCGGTCCTGAGTCTCCCAAGTGAAACCCGTGTTCATTACATGAAATTCAACCAGCGGATTGTCGGCGAACAGCATCTGCTCTCCACATTCCCATTGACCCTTTATAAACTGAATCACGCCACAGCGGAGTCCGTGTCCAACGCTGCGTGCGAGCATGCCGAAGGCTGAAGTGCTCTTGCCCTTGCCGTTACCGGTGAGTACCACCAACAAGCCCTTGTCGATCGTAGCCGCTGCAATGCGGCCGTCTATGTGCTCCTTCTTACGCTGCATCGCCTTCTTGTGGCGTAGTGCTCTCTCTTCGCTAGTCGACACGTTGTACTCCGGCGTTGGAATGATGGATGACCGATCGAGGGTGGTGATGGGTGCCGTCTCAGAACTAAAAGAGTTCTAGATAGCTTCCGATTGAATCTTACAGTCTTTCAATTTTTTCTTGATAGCCGCGGTGATGCTTACGCCATCAAGGGCTACGTCCGCTAGCATCTGAGGTACCTTACCATGTTCCAAGAATGCATCCGGCAATCCTAGATTCAGGACGGGTATTTGGTAGTTAGAGGCGAGCAGGAATTCGTTCACGGCAGAGCCCGCACCGCCCATCAAAGAGTTCTCCTCGATAGTCACTAACAATTGATGCTGTGCAGCCATGTCGCCGATGGTATCGATATCCAACGGCTTGACGAAGCGCATGTCCACTACTGTTGAATCCAATTTATCAGCCGCTTCCAGAGCGGGACTGACCATGCTGCCAAAGGCAAGGATTGCAACCGCGCTACCTCGTCTGCGAACTACGGCCTTGCCAATCTCCACCGGGTTCAGCCCCGTCTCGATTTCCTGGCCGGGCCCCTTGCCACGTGGGTAGCGAATAGCGGATGGCCCATCGAAACAATAGCCCGTTGACAATAGCTTATGGGTTTCATCTTCGTTGCTCGGAGTCATCACTAGCATGTTCGGAATGCAGCGCAGATAACTCAAATCGAAGCTGCCAGCGTGGGTGGGTCCGTCTTCACCGACGAGGCCGGCCCGATCGATGGCGAACATCACATTTAAATTCTGTAAGGCAACATCATGTATCAACTGATCGTAGCCGCGCTGCAAGAAGGTCGAGTAGATGGCCACGATTGGCTTAAGCCCATCGCAGGCCATGCCCGCCGCAAACGTTACGGCGTGTTGTTCGGCGATGGCTACATCGTGGAAGCGATCGGGGTACTCTGCGGCGAACTTGCGCATGCCTGAACCTTCCCCCATGGCAGGTGTTATGCCCACCATGAGTTCATCTTGCCGTGCAACCTCGCACATCCAATTACCAAAGACTTCCGAATAGCTCGGCGAGGATAGGGTCTTGGGAGCTGGCTCTTCGTTTTCTTCAGTCGCCTCTGTGGGTTCAGTCATCGAGGCTGGACCAGGATCTATCTTGCTCAGTGCGTGCATGCCGAAGGGATCATTCTCGGACTCGAGGTAGCCCTTGCCCTTCTGCGTAACGATATGCAGTAGTTGCGGACCACGTAGGGTCTTTATGTTGTTTAATATATCGACGAGTCCGTTGGTGTCATGCCCGTCAATTAAGCCGATGTAGTTAAACCCGATCTCTTCGAAAAGAGTGCCGGGTGACACCATACCCTTCATGTATTCTTCTGCGCGATGCGCTGCTTTCAGTGCCGGTGGAATCTTGGCGAGTACGCGCTTGCTGCCGGTACGAATGAAGTTATAGGGCTTGCTTGCCCACATGCGGGCGAAATAGCTGGAGAGTCCGCCTACATTGTTGGAGATAGACATATTGTTATCGTTAAGAATAACGAGAATATTGTCATCGAGATGGCCTGCGTGATTTAGTGCCTCGAAAGCCATGCCCGCCGTCATCGCTCCGTCACCAATTACTGCAATGTTATGCCGCTCTTTGCCCTGTGTCTTCGCTGCCACCATCATGCCTAGCGCCGCACTGATTGACGTACTGGAGTGACCGACACCGAAGGTGTCATATTCGCTCTCGCCGCGATTAGGGAACGCGGCAAGGCCGCCCGCTTGGCGCATGGTTAGCATCTGGTCTCTGCGACCGGTAAGAATCTTGTGTGGATACGCTTGGTGGCCGACATCCCAAACCAGCTTGTCGGTTGGCGTATCGAATACATAGTGCAGCGCGATGGTTAGCTCGACAACGCCGAGGCCTGCACCGAAATGGCCGCCGGTCTGACCCACAGAATAGAGAAGAAAGGCGCGCAACTCTTCCGCCAACTGTGCTAGTTGATCCAGCTCCAGCAGTTTTAGGTCAGAAGGATTGTCTACCTTGTCCAGTAACGGCGTGTCGGGCCTAGACAGGGGTATTTCGTTAAGCATAGTTGTATATCAACTCCAGAATCCCCAATGGCCTGCAATATCTGCAGCTTACAGCCTAGTGGGGGTAAAAACTGGCGTAAGTTAAAGCACTGTCGCTCAGTCGTCAATTATACCCTGATCAGTGCAATCTGCTCACCACAAAGGCGGCGATTGCTCGTAGCGTGTCTGCGCTGGCCGGAAATTCCTGTAGGGAGGCGATAGCCTTGTCCGAGAGGGAGTTGGCTAGAGCTTTCGCTTCATCTAGGCCCAACAGTGAAACATAGGTGGGTTTGTTCTTTTCGCTGTCTGAGCCCTGCGGTTTACCTAGCTTTGAAGTGTCACCGATAACATCCAGAATATCGTCTTGAACCTGGAATGCCAGCCCTATATTGTCCGCATAGGCCGCCAGTGCGGTCATCTGCGAGTCGCTTATCCCTTCACAGCTCATGCCGCCAAGTAGCACGGCGCAGCGAATCAGGGCGCCAGTCTTGAGGCTGTGCATCTGCTCAAGTTGTTGGATGTTGAGCTTAACCCCAACCGCCTCGAAATCCAGACTTTGGCCACCGACCATGCCCGTGGCGCCTGCCGCCTGACTGAGCAACTGGACCATGGCAAGGCGGTTGTCCGCTCCAAGCACATCGCAGTCCGCGCTTAAAATTTGAAAGGCCAGGGACTGCAACGCATCGCCGACCAGTATCGCTGTCGCCTCGTCGAATGCCTTGTGCAATGTCGGCTTGCCGCGGCGCAGGTCATCGTCATCCATTGCAGGAAGGTC
>NVUL01000101.1 GCA_002401885.1 SAR86 cluster bacterium | reverse complement strand
GTTTACCGGGCTTGGATAGACGCCTGCAGCGATCAATCCTGCGACGTGAGCCATATCGACCATCAAATAGGCGCCAACACTGTCCGCAATGTCGCGGAATTTCTGCCAGTCGACGACACGAGAATAAGCAGAGAAACCCGCCACAATCATCTTCGGCTTATGTTCCTGAGCCAGCGCGTTCACCTGCTCGTAGTCGATCTCACCGGTTTCGCTATTCAGACCATACTGCACGGCATTGTAGATTCTTCCCGAGAAGCTCACGCTGGCACCATGAGTAAGGTGACCACCATCTGCCAGGCTCATGCCCAATACCGTATCGCCTGGCTTCAGTAGCGCCATGTACACAGCGGCGTTTGCCTGCGAGCCCGAATGTGGCTGTACGTTTGCATAGTCTGCCCCGAACAACTTCTTCACTCGGGCAATAGCCAAGTCCTCGATAACATCCACGTGCTCACAACCGCCGTAGTAACGCTTGCCGGGATAGCCCTCGGCGTACTTATTGGTTAGCACTGAACCCTGCGCCTCCATAACCAGAGGACTTGTGTGATTCTCGGAGGCGATTAGCTCGATGTGCTGTTCTTGGCGAGTTCTCTCTTTTTCAATGGCCGCGCTAATTTCTGGGTCAAAATCTGCAAGATTAGTGTCGCTATTAAACATCTGCTACTCCGAAGGGTTACCGATTATGAGGGCAATACTTGAATGTGAAATTTTCTCCCGAATTACGCCAGATTCACTTTCGCGGCTTGGTTCGCAGATCAGGATTTTTGAAGGCGCTATTCTACATGATGAGCTTTCTTTGAGCATTAAACTTCTTAGTATTCTGTTGCTATTCTGGGACGTGAATGGGCAGAAAAATGCACTATGCTTGTGCCATAATAGCGCCCCAAGGTGCAAGCATTGTTGCGGCCTCAGCTGCGGCGGAATTGAGTCCGCAGACAGTAACCGCTTCAGCCCCAAGACACTCGTTATTTTCAGAAACGTTAAATTTACCAACGTCATTCTTAGGAAACAGTTTAATGGCACAATTTGTTTACACCATGCATCAGGTTGGCAAGATCGTCCCGCCGAAACGAGAAATTCTAAAAGACATCTCATTGTCCTTCTTTCCCGGGGCGAAGATCGGCGTATTAGGCCTGAACGGCTCCGGTAAATCGACGCTTCTGCGAATCATGGCCGGTGTGGACAAAGAGTTTAATGGAGAGGCGCGCGCGCAATCTGGCATCAAAATCGGCTATCTGCCGCAGGAGCCGGAACTGGATGAGGACCAAGATGTGCGCGGCAACGTCCAGCAAGGCATGCAGGAGATCATCGATCTAGTAGAAGAGTTTAACGCGATAAGCGACAAATTCGCGGAGCCCATGAACGACGATGAGATGAGCGAGCTGCTGGAGAAACAGGGTGAGCTACAGACCAAGATCGATACCTGCGATGGCTGGGAGATTGAACGAATTTTAGAGCGAGCCGCAGACGCCCTGCGCCTACCGCCTTGGGATGCCGAAGTAGGTAAATTGTCCGGAGGAGAGCGACGCCGTGTAGCCCTTTGCCGGCTACTACTCAGTAAGCCGGACATGTTGCTACTCGATGAGCCCACGAACCATCTAGACGCCGAGAGCGTCGGCTGGCTAGAACGCTTCCTACAGGACTATAACGGCACAGTGGTTGCCATCACTCACGATCGCTACTTCCTCGACAATGCCGCGGGCTGGATTCTCGAATTGGACCGTGGCCATGGCATCCCCTACGAAGGCAACTACACTAACTGGCTTGAAACGAAAGAGAAGCGACTGGAATCAGAAGCTAAGAAGGAAGCCGCCCATGAACGCACCATAAAGTCTGAACTGGAATGGATACGAGCGAACCCTAAGGGAAGACAGTCTAAGAGCAAAGCCCGTATAGCGCGCTTCGAAGAGCTGAATTCACAAGATTTCCAGAAACGTAATGAGACCTCTGAATTGTACATCCCTCCCGGCAATCGACTGGGGGACAAGGTCATCGAGGTGAAAGATCTCTGTAAGGGCTTCATCGATAAAAGCCTGATCGAGAACCTGAGCTTCTCGGTACCCAAGGGAAGCATCGTCGGCATCATCGGCGGCAATGGCGCAGGTAAGACGACGTTCTTACGCATGCTCGTTGGAACGGAGCAACCGGATAGTGGATCCATAGAATTAGGAGAGACTGTTGATCTTGCCTATGTCGATCAGAGCCGCGATGAACTCAATGGAGAGAACACCGTCTGGCAGGAAATCTCTGATGGGCAGGAGCAATTACAAATCGGCAGGTATGAAGTCTCGTCCAGAGCCTACGCCAGCCGCTTCAACTTCAAGGGCGGCGATCAGCAAAAATTTGTGAAAGACCTATCGGGCGGTGAGCGCAATCGCTTGCATATGGCGAAGCTGCTGAAGCGCGGCGGCAATGTTTTACTGCTGGACGAACCAACTAACGATCTGGATGTAGAAACTCTGCGCGCCCTCGAAGAAGGTCTGCTGGCCTATCCCGGTTGCGTCATCGTGGTCTCGCACGATCGCTGGTTTCTCGACCGTATCTGCACCCATATCCTAGCGTTCGAGGGTGACAGCAAAATCGTCTGGCACGAAGGGAATTACACGGACTATGAGGCGGAACGCAGGAAACGCACCGGCGATTCCATTGATCCGACTCGAGTTAAGTACAAGAAGTTAAACGGCTAAAGCGGCTCAGCCGGTGACTGAGATCAGCGTTACGGCGGAAATTCGCGCGGCGGCAAAATTTAGAGTCCCAGCTCGTCTCTCATTTTTGCAAGACGGGCCTTCGCCTCATTCTTGCTGAGTAGACGCGCGACCTTGTCCGGAAGAGGAGCAACCACGGTCACTTCTAACTGCTCTCCACTTATCACGCGTCGGCAGAGGAGCTGATAGTGATAGTCGAACAGAGGAAAGGATGCCGATTCGGACTCGGTAGCGAGCACAAACCAACCCGCAGCCTGCCCAGCTAAATACACCGCCTCGTGACTCCAGGGATAATCGCGCTTGGGAGAAGATGCGCCACAGGCTTCAATATAGGCCTGCCGCGGCGACGGCAATCCAAACAAATCTAAGCTCTGCTCGCAGGCCTTAACTAAGGCTGCTATCGACGGCAGATACTCCTGTGTTCGAATTACCTGCTTTGCCGCATGCACGATCTGTAGTGGAGAGTATTGCTCGAGAGTACCCAGCCAATACTTCTTGGCGATAATTTGGCTTTCCGCATCGCTGAAGGCTTTGTGAAATTGATTGTGATAAGCGAATTCAAATTCTGCGAAGATCTGATTTATCGCATCAACACGGTCGAGCTTGACGTTATCGTTAAATTCGCCAGTAGATTCCGCCACACCTTCGCGAACAAATGCAGCGGATCTATTCCGCCCAACTTCGGTCGGCAATTCGCTGGAATCTTTCTTTAACTCTTTGCTGGCTTGATCCAACAAGGGATTGATTTTCTTCATAGCCTAAATCTGCACTCTCAGTTTGTTTCAGCTGTCGTGCCCAGTCTTGTTTGATGAATTGGAGAAATACCGTATTCCAAGATGACTTAACCTGCTGACTGTCTTTCCAATACATGACGAATTCGGGAATCTTGCGTCTAGCATACTCTTCATCGATCTCTGCAAGCGCTAATATCTCGAAACAGTCGTTACTCGGCTGCCAGCTTGCCGGAATAGCTTTCGGCGTATCGTCGTAGCCAAATGATGCCGAAAATTTAGCCCACTGTCTGCGTATATGCTCAATGAATTTCGTATTCCATGCGCCGTTAACCATGCCGCGCTCGCGCCAGTAGAGCACAAACTCAGGGATGGCATCTTCTATGAAGCTGCTGTTAATACCAGAAATCTCTAGGATGCCAATCGCATCTTCGCTAGGACGCCATGTGGCGGACATCTGGGTGGCGAGCTCATACGCCCCCTTCCTAGTTTGCTCTTCGCGCCAGGCCTTCAATACCCATTTGTAAAATGCGTTTCCCCAAGAAAAACGTGCCTGGCCTCGGTCGCGCCAATAGCTCACGAACTCAGGGATAAGGGAATTAACAAATTCTTCTGGCACATTGTGTTGTTGGCATTTCTTGATCCAATCCGGGCTGGGCAGCCAATTAGGCGCTATCAATGAGGCACTGCCACTGGTTGGGATCGAGGGTGGCGGATTCGAAACTACAGCTCGAGGCACTTCGGGCTGCCGGCAAGGCGCAGCCTGGATACTCGCAGAAGTGTTATCGGCAGACTCGTTACTGGGCTCGTCTATCGCATAGAAGCTACTGCGTGACTCTGCAATTGCTTCGACAACTATGAGCCCCAAGTTTTGTAGACTGTTCTGCACTCGCCGAATGTCTACGGTGGCCCAGAAAGGAAAAGCCGTCTGAAAATCGCCGTCGCTTAGCGTCGCCCAATCGAGGCTCGGGTTCGAAGCACGCCGACAAATTTCCTTGCCGTGGATTAGCTCAGCTAATACCTGCAGCATGACCGCCTCCTCCAAGCCTATAGTCGCTGCTAGGGTAGGCGATATAATCAAGGGTCGTTCTGGCAGAAGTGAAGATTTCATTTAAGGTAGAATCGGTTGTCGTGTTAAGAGCTAGGTACTTTTAGCTGGATGCTAAGAACTAGGCGTTAGCCACTGGGCGAAAAGAGTTTTGATCGAGTCGTCAGAGTAGAAGTTGAATTACTGATTCGATGCTAACACAGGATGTTTTCCGAACACACCGAACAGTGTTCACAGAATCAATTTTTGCCTTTGCATTTTCTTAACTGTTAATCTACACACAATGTATCAACAGCTTATTGAAGATTTTATTCAGCAGGAGCGCCTTCCGTCGACTTATTTGCTCGATGCGACGCAGTGCTTCTTGCCGCTCGTTCGCGAGTTAGAAGCTAAGCTTCAAAAGAACCGCCAAGGCCCATTCCTAATCGGCATCAACGGCGCACAGGGAACAGGAAAATCTACGCTGGCGAAGTTGCTGAGTGCACTGCTTACCAGCCGCGGGCATCGCGTGGCCAATCTCTCCATCGATGACTTCTACTATTCCAAGGCGAAGCGGCAGGAATTGGCCGCAGGAATTCACCCACTATTACGGTCGCGCGGTGTGCCGGGAACCCACGATGTAGATCTCGCGCTGCACGTGCTGGAACAGCTCGCCGAAGCAGGCCCTGAGCAGAAAGTCTCTCTTCCGAGCTTCGACAAGTCACTGGATGACTGCCGAGCTCTTGATGCCTGCGAACAACTACGCGGGCCGGTAGACCTGGTAATTCTCGAAGGCTGGTTTGTCGGGGTAAAGCCACAACCGGAGGATAAACTCAGTCCGGCCATCAATGAACTAGAAAGCAATGAGGATAGCGATGGCCGCTGGCGTGTCTACGTCAATCAACAGCTCGCAGGCGCATACCAACCCCTATTCAAACAAATCCACATGCTGCTGATGTTACAAGCGCCGGGGTTCGAACAAGTCTTGGAATGGCGCAGCTTGCAGGAGGAGAAGCTACGCGCGCTTGCGGCGAAGGATGCCAGTGGCCTGATGGATCGCAAGGCTATCGAACGTTTCATTCAGCATTTTGAGCGCCTAACGCGGCACTGCCTGCGGACACTGCCAGACTCGGCCGACCACGTTTTCCAGCTCGATGCCGATCATCGCATAACCCTGAGCTAGGTTGACTCGACCATCTCTGGCCCTTTCGCTTTACCAGCCTTACTTGTGAACAAGGGCTGCAACCAAACTCTCGCGAGCAATGCGCACAACAACACCGCGGCTAACTGCCTCCAGAGAGGATAGCTCTCACCGTGCTCCATCATCGAAATCTGCAGCTCCCAGCCGTAAAAAGCATAGAGTTGATTCAAGATGAGCCCACAGGCTATTGCAGTCACGATCACACCCGTCATATAGGCAATTAGTGAGCGCATGCCCAACTGCTCCTTGATCACACCCATGGTGGCAATATTCGTGGCAGGACCGGTCAGCATGAACACCAAAGCGGCGCCGGGTGAGATACCAGCGAAGAGTAAGCCCGCAGCGACGGGGGTCGAGGCTGTTGCACAGATATACATAGGCAGGCCCACGATCACCATGACGATCATGGCCAGCAAGCCATCTCCCCATTGCAGGAAGAAAGATTGCGGCACTACAGCCGTAATGACGGTCGCCGCCACCAAGCCGATTACCAACCATTTCGCCGTATCGGAAATCATGCGGCCATAGCCGTATTGCACCGCGCTGATTAATTTCTCGCCTAGGCTGGGCTCTGCCTCAGGCTGTTCTTGCTGCTTACTGTGGCAGCAACTGCTCTCGGCCTTAACCGGTTCCGCTAGCGCTTCCTCGTTGTCGAAACTATTCACCAACACACCAGCAATGATCGCGCTAGTCAGCGCTGCAATCGGCCTCGCGAGCGCAAATACTGGACCGAGGACCGCGTAGGAAAACGAGATCGAATCAACCCCAGTTTCTGGCGTGGCCACTAAAAAGGAAGACGTGGCACCCTTAGATGCCCCCGCCTTGCGCACAGCCAAAGCCGTGGGGATTACTCCACAGGAACACAGCGGCAGAGGCGCTCCAATAAGCGCGCCCTTTACGATGGAAACGAAGCCCGGCTTTGCTAGCTGCTTATGCACCCACTCGCTGGGAATAACCTGCTTGATGATGCCCGCCAACAAATAACCGATGAGCAGCCAGGGTGCACTCTCGATAAGCAAATTCCAGAAAATTGTCAGTAAGTTCACTTTAAGAATCCTCGTTTAGTTCTCGTCTTCTCGGGACAGACCCGCATCCAAAGCTTCCATTATCGAACAGTGGGTTGCATTCTCCGGGCCGCCGCAGCAGCTTTCCAACAGCAACTCCAGTGTCTGTTGCATAGACTGCAGCTCTGCCAATTTGGCATTTACCTCAAGCAGCTTCTTCTGGGTGATGTCAGTAACGTCCTGGCAGCTGTGGCTCTGTTTATCTACCCGTATGGAGAGCAGTTGGCCGATATCCGCTAGAGAGAATCCGGTATTGCGCGCAGTCTTCACGAACTGCACGCGGCGCACGTCCAAATCGGTATAGAAACGATAACCCGCCGCGCTGCGGTTGCTGGCATTAATCAGGCCATGCTTCTCGTAATAGCGCAGGGTGTGGGCCGAAAGCCCCGTCTGCTCTGCGAGTTCACTAATTTTCAACATATTCTCGATCCCGAATTTATCGCCATTTGGCTGAAACTAGGAGCAAGTATAAGCTTAGAGTTAACTCTAAGGTCAACAGTTGATTTAATGCAGTTGGCTTTGCGGGCTACGGAACTCAGTTCAGCGTGCGGCCTATCCAGTCAGCGATATCCACGATCTGCTGCGGGCACAGCGAATGCTCCATGGGATAGCTGTTGTATTCCGGCACAAACCCTAACTTCTGCAGCGCAGCTACGCTCTTCTGCCCTAGCGCCTCCGGAACTACTGGGTCCATGCTGCCGTGACAGATCAATATCGGCATGCCGTTTTGGATGGGATTAACCTTGATGCTGGCCGCCGTCGCGAAATAGGTTGATAACGCCATTATGCCCGCCAACGGCTTTGGATAAGTCAGCCCAGACTCGAAGGAAACCGCGCCGCCCTGCGAGAAGCCTGCAACGATGATGCGGCTGCTGTCGACGCCGCGCTCGATCTCTCTATCGATGAGTGCGTGCACTGCGGCTGCTGATTGTTGCAGCTGCTCTTCATCGACGTGTCGGTCGATATCCATCTCCTTGATGTCGTACCAGGCAGGCATTACGAAGCCATTGTTGATCGATACCGGAATAGATGGCGCATGTGGGAAAATGAAGCGTATCCCCATACTATCGGGCAGGCTCAATTGCGGCACGAGCGGCGCAAAGTCACTTCCATCCGCACCAAGACCGTGCAGCCAAATAATCGACGCATTCACATCCGCGCCATTCGCCGAATCCATCTCGATTGCAGGTAGTAAATCCATAACGCTTTTCCCTTTTCAGAGCCTCCCAATTTGGCCGTCTTCCCCGTGCTCATCAGTGGGGAAGTTCGGGTTTATAACAGGCGCGGATGACCATCGCAACTCATGAATTGCGATTCTCATCTTCAGGTTTCTGTGCTTTACTCATTACGAATCGGTCGTGTATAAGAGATGCACAAAAAATAGTTAACTTTTGCGTTGGCACAAGATAATGAAAATATCAGAACAGAAGAATAGCCTAACAAAGTCTAGGCGCGCTCCAGTTTCTTTGCTTGCAGCCTTCCTCCTATTTACGGCTCTTTTTTCAGGCCCAATCGCTTTAGCGCAGGAACAAAGCGACCCACGCTGGGTTACAACGTGGAGTACTTCTCCGAGTACCCTGCCCGGCGAAGATGATCCCGACAATAGTCCGCAAGATCAGACGCTACGTTTAATCGTCCACAGCAGTGTGGGTGGCGACAGTGTCCGCATTCGCCTAAGCAATGCCCATGGCAATGAGGCGTTAGCAATTGGTGCCGCCAGCATTGCATTGCAATCTGAAGGAAGTTCAATCCAGTCTGGCACGAGTAGGTCTCTGCAATTCTCGGGTCAATCCGTTGTCTCCATTCCCAAGGGCGCAGTTGTTTTTAGCGATCCTCTCGACTACGACTTTCCGAAGATGACAAACCTAAGCGTTAGTCTCTATCTTCCCGGAGACAGCGGATTTCTGACTGCACACGCGCTGTCGAATCAAACCAACTATATATCTGGCAACGGAGATCAGACTAACTCTCTGGATCTCACCGACCAAACAGAGACCGCTGCATGGCCATTACTGACCGCCATCGACGTAATTAATTCCAATTCGATATCCGCCATCGCCGTTGTGGGAGATTCCATCACCGATGGCTGGGGGTCTACCGCGAGCGCCAATCAGCGTTGGCCAAACCATTTTACGAGAAGACTCTTCGCAGACAGTGGCGCGCGAAAATTTGCAGTTGTGAATGCAGGCATAAGCGGCAACAGAGTAACGACAGAGGGCAATTCGCTGTTCGGACAAAACCTGCAGGCTCGCTTCGAACGCGATGTGCTAGCGCTAAGCAATGTGACTCATATGGTTCTAATGGAAGGCATCAACGATATCGGTATGTCGCCCAGCGGTAGTTTAATATCTGCCGCAGAAGTCATCGCCGGCTATCGGCAGGTCATTGCCCGCGCTCATGCCAGAGAAATAAGAGTTATCGGTGCCACGCTCACTCCCTATGAGGGCGCTGCCTACTTCACTCAGGAAGGAGAGCTCGTACGGCAGGAAGTCAATGCCTTCATTCGCAACGGAGGCGAGTTCGATGGCGTTATCGATTTCGAGAAGGCGGTGCAAGATCCGGCCAATCCAACTCGCATTCTTGCCGAATTTACCGAAGACAATTTGCACCCCAATGATGCCGGCTATGCGGCGATGGCCAATATCATCGAACTCGATCTATTCGATTGAATGGCTTGGTGACAGCATCATTAATCATGAATGCTGTTCTACTACGTCGGAGGTCGCGGGTTCGAGTCCCGTCCGATCCGCGAATTAATTCAATGACTTAGAGAATATTTCTCTAGGAAAAAACAAAAACCTAACGTTTTAGCTTAATGCTCTTTGCTTAATCGTAGATAATTCCGGGGACAGTTCCTATTCGTAGCGTAAAGCCTCAACTGGATTCTGCAACGCTGTTTTCAATGATTGGGCAGTCTGTGTAAGAAACGCGACCAGCAGCGTCAGCGCTCCCGCAAAGCCAAAGGCTAGTGGATTCATTTCGTCTCGATAATAAAACCCCTCCAGCCAGCCACTAATTCCAATATAGGCAATACCCGAAGCCAAAAAAGAAGCGATTACTATCAGCACCAGAATGTTCTGAAATAACAACATCACCAGCTGCTGCACAGAGGCGCCGAGGGTCTTGCGAATGCCCAGTTCTTTGGTTCTTTGACTGGTGGTGAAAGCGCTCAATCCGAAGAGGCCCAGACAAGAGATGAAAATACTGAGCGAAGCGAAAATCCCAATCAGGCCCATCTGCCTTGAGTCCGAAGCATAGAGTTTCTGAAGTTCGTCCTCTAGAAAACTGTACTGAAGCGGATGCTGAGGGTCGAACGCCTGCCATTCCCTCTGCACAATGGCGAGAACATCGTCGACTGCCCCCCCACTAACGTCGAGGATTAACTCACGTGTTGCATACTCTTTTTCAATGGATGTTGCACCTTCAAAATCAGGCCGTTCTATATAAAACATGAAGGGCTCTATTTCCTTGTGCATGTTTTCAAAATGAAAATCTTCCACCATTCCTATTACAACAATTGGTTCTGAGGGGTCACCCGTGGTAAATGTCTGACCAATAGGCTCTTCCCATCCGAATTTTCTCGCGAGCGCCTGGTTGATAATAACTTGTAGCTGTGAGCGTGATGTGCTTGGCTCGAATCCTCGCCCGGCAATGACACTCAGACCCAAGGTATCGATAAAGTCTTCGTCTATTCGTATCGTATAGTGAAGAGAATTGAGTTGAGATCCATCTTCTAGCAAAACGTCCAGTGCGGCATTAGACGACCAGTTGGTCACCGGATTACCGCTGACCATCGACGTCTTGTTAATCTGTGGATAGCCTTCCAACTGATTTTTCAGCGCCGCGATGTTGCTTATAGCATCCGCGCCGCGTATCTGCAGAATCAATTTGTCTTCTTTCTCGTAGCCGAACGGTTTGTTATTGATATAGTCCATCTGTAGATACATCAGCACCGAGACAATGATTACCGCAATCGATACTGTAAACTGGATTAGCACTAGACCTTCTCGTACCATCGAGCCGAGCGACCGCCGCCAGCCATGGACTCCATGAAGATTGGTATCGAGAGCGGCGAGATAGAATGCTGGATAAATTCCCGCCAAGACACCGACGCCTAAACCAAAGGCAAGAAGGCTGACAAAGACTCTGAAGTCCTGCAATATATTCAGACTGAGGTTCTTCCCCAGCAGATCCACCTCCGCGCTTCCGAATATCAGTAATTCCACCAGCATGACTGCGATGATCAGAGCCAGCAGCGAGTATACGACAGACTCACACAGAAACTGCGAGACCAACTTAATGCGATTAGCGCCCAATAACTTTCTGATGGAAATTTCCCTGCTGCGCCTGGCCGCCCTCGCGGTGGCAAGATTAATGTAATTGGTGCAGGCAATCAGCAGCACGAACACAGCGACAATGCTGAATGCGAAAAGGTAATAAGTGCTGCCCCTAGGTAGATCCAATGTAGCTATGGACTTCAAATGGATATCTGCCAATGGCTCAAGATACAACCTTGTCTGATACCCTGGCCTAGTTAGTGCTGCCATCACTCGATCAAAGAAATCGGTAAATACTTCACCGTCGGCGTTGCTTAACTGGTAACCCTCGCGCATTAACAGGTAGTTGAATGAATTCATATTCCAGAGATTGGTCAGGCGCCGGGGCGTCTCGTTGGATAGCGGCGATAGACTGCCTTGATTGGCTAGGAGAATGTCATACTTCAGATGGCTGTTATCTGGCAGGTCGTCGAATACCAGAGTGATTCTATAGTCCGACTCGCCTGGTGAGAGTATCTTACCCACCGGATTCTCATCACCAAAATAGAGCCGCGCTATGGAAGCGCTAATGGCGATGGTGTCTGGCTCGGTGAGTGCATTGGACGGATTACCATAGATCACGTCGTGGGTAAAAAGTTCGAAGACGCTATTGTCGGCTATGTAGATATCATCGATGTAGTAGGCGTCATCACCCGCGCGCAGCAGCACCGGTATCGAAGACAACTGTCGCAGACTGACATACGCTTGCACTTCGGGATAGTCGTTCAGTAGTATCGGAGCGAGATAGTGGGAAGAATGGGCAAGTCTGGTTCTGCTATTGCCATCATCAATCTCATGATTTACACGATAGATGCGTTCATGCAGCTGGTGGTGTTGATCGTAGGTCAACTCGTGCCTGAGATAAAGAGACAGGATAATAAAACAGGCAATTCCCAGAGACAGACCGGTGACATTGAGAATAGCGTAAACCTTCTCATTACGGACGTTGCGAAGGGCGATTCTTATGTAGTTGTTACCCATGGTGTGATTACTTTGCTCTATTCGTCTACAAGCTTGGCGTATGACAGGGACAGTTTACTCAATTAATCCCTAATTTAATTAGTCAGAACTATTTACTCAGAAGTAACGCAAGTACCGTACCAAATCTTAATGGCTTAAGGATCAATAAATTAGCGCACCTGAGAAACGCCGTCGCAATGGAGTGTTCTGAAACGAAACAGCGACTCGTATCAAAGTGGAACGAGATGTAGATCAACAGATAAATTCCAACGTATTCAATTCTTAGCTCTGATTTTATGGCCAAGCAGTCGTCCTGACACCTAAAATATAGCCTAACGTAAGTAGGAATTACCGTATAGTTGCAGGGGGTTTAGCGGGTAGTTTCGTTAGGCTAAATGAGGCTAAATATTTGATATATAATAAGTTCATGCAGCCCTGTCACAGCACAACTTGTTCTGGCGCCACCCGAGCGAGAATAAAACTTGTTTGAAAACCAAGCATTAACTAAAAGCGGAAAACAATGAGCGATTCACTATCCAATAAATTCGAAGAACTGATTGGCCTAAACTACCAGCTCTATAACGGCCTGTTTCTTACATTGCCGCTCGATGCCGTAGAAAAAACTGGTTTGCTGTTACCCTTGTTGGATGCCGCCTGCCAGCAAGGCCTCAATGACGGCAAGAAGCCAGACGTAATAATCGAAGAATTTTTCGACCTGCACAAACCGCATTTCACTCCCGTGGACAAAAATAACTTCCTATTCAAAATCATTCAATACGTCGAACGGCAAGTAGTTCTAGTTGATGCCCTCGAAGACGCGGCCTATCGCAAGATGCATCAGGTCGACAAACTTAAGATTTTGCAAACCGTGGTTGAGAATGTCGAGTCGGAAAATTTAGGAGAACGATTCGCTGAGATACTTAAAGAATTCGGTATACGTGTAACTCTAACCGCACACCCCACGCAATTTTATCCAGGCCCGGTTCTCGCTATCATCAACGACTTAACGCGCGCTATTGCTCGCAATGATAATTCCGAGGTAAGAAATCTCCTGCAGCAGTTGGGCAACACGCCGTTCTCACGCAAAACTAAACCCTCCCCCTATGACGAGGCTGTGCTGCTCAGCTGGTATCTAGGCAATATCTTCTACCCAGTAATGGGACAGATAATTGACAAGTTCGCGGGTCGCTATGAACGCGCCGTGCTTGAAAACCAGAAACTCATGACAATTGGTTTCTGGCCCGGCGG
>NVUL01000100.1 GCA_002401885.1 SAR86 cluster bacterium | reverse complement strand
TACCTTTCTAACTGGGTTTAGTCGGATTATTCCTGTGGTGGCCCGCTGCATAAGCGGGCCACCACAGGCCACACAGAACTGCATCACATTTTCCTCACAATCATCTTCAATCACCTGGCAACAGTGGGCTATAGCCCAGCTTCTACTTGACTCGAGCTACGTTTGATCAGACTCTACGTACCTAGGTCCTTAATAACGATCTCAAATAACGTATTTTAAGTAATGGAAGTCAGTCGGAAGTGAAGTTGTTCTTAGTAGGAGCGAATAGTCCAACAGGTAGAGGCCTGATCGAAATTTTGCGGAAAAACAAGATTCGCTTTCTCGCGCCTGCCGATAAGAACTTCGACCCCGTCAACTCGGGCTCTATCTCCAAGATGATTGCCGATTTTGCTCCCACCCAGTTGGTCAATATGGCCGACTTTATCTCCAGAAATCACAGTGCGCTAAAGCGGGCAGAGTCCTCCGAACAGCGCTGTGAACGAATCAATTCTTTGCTGCCCGCTACGTTGGCCCAGATCTGCAATCAGCTCGATATTCCCATGCTGCATCTGTCTAATAGCTATGTGTTCGATGGCGAGAAAAAATTGGGTTACAACGAGAATGACGAAACAAGCCCGAAGGGCGTCTATGGCTATTACACACTGGCTGGCGAACATGCGGTGAGAAATCATCCCAAGCACATAATCATGCGCTCCGGTTGGCTCTTCGGTAAACATAAAATAGGCCTAATTAAATCCTGGATTCATTCCATCAAGAAGCACAATGGCGAGCTGACGGTTACGCGCCGCAAGTTTAGCCCGACAGCAACGACTGATATTGCGTCGGCAATATTGGCAGTCACTCAGCAGGTGGACTGTGACGCGAATGTCTGGGGCACATATCACTACAGCGGATTGGAGATTAAGAAGGAAATCGAGTTCGCACGGCAGGTCCTCAAGTACGCTGCAAACCACGATGAAGAAATTTATCAGCTGTTGGACAATACTAAGATTCGTGAAATCCTACCGCGGCTGCCGGAACTACCCAACTCCACGCTTTCCAGTAAAAAAATGTTTGATACCTTTGGCATTAAGCAGAAGTCCTGGCACGGGAATTTGCAGGAGACCATCAAGACGCTATATGTAGGTCGCCTCCGAAGTGAGTTAGACGAATCGGAGAGTGATATCACCTTATGACTGTCCATCCTACGAGCATAAGCTAAGACATGTCACTCACGCCAATTGACACAGCTCTCGAACAACTGGTGCCGTTGTTACCGTTGATAACGGAGAAGGAAAGCGTGCCGCTAGAACAGGCGGCTGGAAGAGTCTTGTTTGATAATTGTGTGTCGTCAATTAATGTTCCTCCACACCGCAATAGCGCGATGGACGGCTATGCACTGAAAAGCGCCGATCTAGATTCTGAAAACATTCAGCTGAAGGTCACGCAGAGAATTGCAGCGGGAGAAATAGGCCGGCAGCTAAACTCGGGCGAGGCCGCACGTATTTTTACAGGGGCCCCAGTACCTGAGGGTGCAGATGCCGTAGTGATGCAGGAGAACTGCGAAGTCAGCGGCGATGTGCTTCGCGTGCTACAGAAGCATGTAAAACCGGGCGAGAACTTGCGTCAGGCGGGAGACGATATACAAGCCGGCGCGTTGATATTTGCGCAGGGTCATCGGCTAAAGCCGCAAGACATCGGCTTGCTTGCCTCCATCGGTTTGGAGTCAGTCAGCGTTACGCGAAGACTGCGAGTGAGTCTGTTAACAACTGGCGATGAATTAGTGCAGCCTGGCACTGAATTGAAAGCTGGCCAAATCTACAATTCGAACTACTTCACACTGCATGCTCTCTTGGAAGGCTTGCAGGCAGAGGTGCTAGATTGTGGAATAGTGGCGGATGATTTCGAGGGGACGCGACGAGCGCTCGTGGCGGCGGCCGCGCAGAGTGATTGTGTAATAACCACCGGCGGTGTGTCCGTTGGGGAGGAAGATCATGTAAAGGCTGTGGTTGAGCAAGAGGGGCAGCTACAGTTGTGGAAGTTAGCCATAAAACCGGGCAAGCCCCTGGCCTGTGGCAAGATAGCGACTGCGCAATTTTTTGGGCTGCCTGGCAATCCCGTCTCCGCTTTCGTTACCTTCGCGTTAGTTGTTCGGCCCTGTTTGCTTCGTATGTTGGGCGGCCAGCAAACCGCGCCGAATACCTATCGAGTAGCAGCCGGCTTTACTGCTTCCGAGTCAGGAGAGCGCCAGGAATATCTGCGTTGTCAGCTAGTGCAAGATACGGATGGGGTGGCTTCCCTGCAGGCACTACGGAATCAAAGCTCGGGAGTGGCTGCGTCGCTAAGCCAGGCAGACGGTTTAGGCGTCAT
This sequence comes from SAR86 cluster bacterium, assembly GCA_002401885.1. Taxonomy (GTDB): domain Bacteria; phylum Pseudomonadota; class Gammaproteobacteria; order Pseudomonadales; family Pseudohongiellaceae; genus UBA9145. The sequence goes on along the minus strand of NVUL01000100.1, from coordinate 11,282 downwards.
TCCGCCCTATACCGCAGTGACGATCGGCGATAATCTTGAATTCATTCCTTTTTCAGAACTATTGAACTAATTCTGTGACCTGAACCCTATGTCGATGCAGCCTCTTAGGTTTTTATTCTTTCCATTGGGTGTACTGCTGTTAAGCAGTTGCCAAACACCTCCGGCCGAATCGACGGTGGAGGAGGAGCCTCAATCTGCGAACGAGGTTCTCGACATTCGAGTGTTGTCAGATGCCGAGGTTTATTCAGGGTCAAGTAGTGCGGATAACCGGGGCATGATTCCGGATATTTTATATGCGGCGTTGCAGGCGCTGAGTGAAGATAGATTGCTAACTCCGGTCGATGATAATGCACATGGGCGATTCAAACGCGTGCTCGCTATGGATCCTAAGAATGAACTCGCATTGGAGGGGCTCCAAGACATCGTAGTGCGGTATCTGCAATTGGCGGGGGAATCGATGCGTCGCGGTATATTCGATGAGGCGGAAACCCTGTTGGGCAGGGCGCGCTTCGTCGACTCGCGTCATCCGGGGATAGCTAGTACGGCAGAGGCCCTTCGGCTAGAGATGAATTCTAACGATCTCTTCTTCAGGCTGGACTATCCAAATTATTCGGCTCATTCTGAGCTGGCTCAGAATGAGCTTGCTGATATCGCCAGACAGACGAGGGAGCACGAGGCCTTCTTTCTGATTACTGCGCCAAATGATGACCTGGCGAGATGGATGGTATCGGTGATGCGCGAGGCGGTATCTGGTTATCGACTGCGCGGCAATATCGAACTCTCCAGCCGCCTCGGCATTCGTCTGCGGCTGCCAACCGGCGAATAGTCTAGCGTCACGCCGCACTTTCCTGCTATTTCACCGGCCGAGTGGAAATACACTAAGTTACCCCGAGATGCTAAACTGTGCCTATGTTCTGGACTTCCATGAAAACTAGACTGGCTTCAGCGTTCTCCTTCACAGGGGCCGGCAGCTTGTCTAAGCGAGTATTTCTCGTTGGCTTTGGTTTCGTTGTCATTTTTGCGGTGTTGCTTGGCTTTTATTGGAGCAGCGAACCAGCACCTTTCTCTGTGCAGCAGAAGACCGCAGAGAGGCTCGCGTCGGTCGGTAGGGACAATGTAGTGGGCAGCACGACAACAGTTGCGTTGATTACAGTTGCGGAAACATTATTAGAAAAACCAGGCGGCTATCTGAGTAACGACGTTTCTCCGCCCGGCCTCTATCTCGACAATATCCCAAACTGGGAATTCGGCGCCTTGGTACAGGTGCGTGATCTTTCGCGCACATTTCGTGAAAGCTTTAGTCGCTCGCAGTCTCAATCAACAGAAGATCCTGATTTAATCATCAGTGAACCAAAATTCAATTTCAGCAATGACAGCTGGTGGTTTCCAGCAACGGAAAGCGAATACGCGGAGGCGATAGACCACCTCGATTCATATTTGGCGCGTATCACTGATCCGGCTAACACTGACGCTCAGTTTTATGCCCGAGCCGACAACCTTGCAGATTGGTTGTTGGCCGTCGAGTCTAGGCTCGGTAGTTTGTCGCAGCGATTAAGTGCGAGCGTTAGAACGCAACGAGTGAATACGGACACCGCTGGAGAGATGGCTGCTACGCAATCTACACCGGTACGCTCCGAGGTATCGATTAAGACACCCTGGCTGCAGATTGACGATATTTTCTATGAGGCGCGCGGAGCGACCTGGGCATTGATGCATTTTCTTCAGGCTGTTGAAGTGGATTTTCGGGATGTATTGCAGGACAAGAATGCAGAGGCGAGTCTTAGCCAGATTATTCGAGAATTGGAAGCCAGTCAGCGATCGATCTTCTTTCCGATTATTCTAAATGGTTCTGGATTCGGCATATTCGCGAATCATTCCCTTGCCATGGCGAATTACATATCGCGAGCGAATGCCGCAATCATCAACTTGAGAAGCCTGCTTTCACAAGGCTAGGGAGCCTCTGATCAATTAGTTGACTACTCTGGCCTACACCCGATTTCGCTATCGAGGCGCGAGTTTTCAGGCATGCGTCGGCCTGTCAAAAACTTGCATCGAAGAGAGCGAAATCAAGTGTAGGCCCCTTCGGGCGGGGCCTGACGAGCAGCCATAATTGATCAGAGGCTCCCTGGCTGAAGTAGGGTCATCTAGCTGAGCGTATCGTAAGTTCGTCCCGACTAGAGAGCCAGTGAGTCATGATTCTTTCGCTACTAAAAACCACTAGCCGGCTTTTTATTTTTGCCGGTGGTCTGCTTCTAGGTATTCAGGTTCCCAATTTCGTTGATCAATACGAACGACGGATCGATGCGCACTACCTCGAAGTCAGTGCGAATATTAGTGGCTTTCAATCCACGGCCGATCTGCTTTTCTCTGGCGATATGGAAGCGTTAATTACTTACTACGCGGATAGCAACGACTTGGTGTTCGAAAGTGACGCGCAGAGCATACGAAGTATCGTGTACAGGTATAATCGCATTTCTAATGAGCGAGAGGCCCTGTCCGGCAACATTTTCGCCGCGGCGATGCACGTAATCCTATATGCCGATGATGAATTTTTAGATGAAACCTTCGATCAGTATGGCTATACGGTGCCGCTAAACATGCTCGCCGTTGAGTGGGGTTTGGCTATTGCGTTGCTCCTAACAATCGCCATAGACCTTGGGCTATTTGCTTGTGTGAAGTGTGCAGGGCTGATCGGCCGAAAGAAGAAAAATCAATTGAAGAGCCCCTAGCCATTGAGTTGAGTGTTATGAGCTAGATAAGAATTACCCTGGATGAGCTGAGTAACTACTTGAGCAGAACAATTTCAATTTCGCAGTACCTGCCCATTCTCCGATGGGGGCGGGACTACGATAAAGTAAAGCTGATCGACGACTCTATGGCTGCGGTTATAGTGGCGATAATGTTAGTTCCGCAAGCATTGGCCCTTGCTCTGATTGCCGGCCTGCCACCTCAAGCGGGGCTTTACGCAAGCATCTTTGGACTCTCGATCTATGCGCTCTTTGGCACAAGCAATACGCTTTCCGTCGGCCCAGTCGCAGTCCTTTCGCTGATGACAGCCGCCGCACTGGGCAAGCTAGGTCTCAGTGATCCTTCACAGCTTGTAGTCGCAGCTCTGACCCTAGCATTCCTCTCTGGTTTATTTCTATTGCTATTGGGGCTGATGCGCCTCGGTTTCATGGCCAATTTCTTATCCCACCCAGTCATCAGCGCATTTATCACTGCCAGTGCGATTATTATAGGACTTAGCCAGATACAGCATCTACTCGGCACGACTTCGAGCGGTCAGAATATTATTGAGCTACTTACCTCGCTGGCCGGTTCGATGGACGAGATCAACTGGATTACCTTGGGTCTCGGGCTGGGTTCTATAGCGATTATCATTTGGTGTAGAACAGGACTTGCCTCGTTGCTCACCAACATGGGCTTCGGTGGCAGACTCGTAACCAGTATCTCTCGAAGCGGTCCCGTCGTCGTTGCCTTACTAACGGGTTTGCTCTGCTATGTATTCCGGCTCGATCAGCAGGGCGTGCAGTTACTTGGCGTTGTACCGGCAGGGCTGCCTGGGCTGACTGTTCCTGATTTCTCACTCGACCTTATTCGCAACTTGTTCTGGTCCGCTATTTTACTTTCCATTATTGGCTTCGTTGAATCAATTTCCGTAGCGCAAACATTGGCGGCTAAACGCAGAGAACAGATTGCGCTCGACCAGGAATTGATTGGCTTGGGTGCCGCTAATATTGCGGTGGCATTCTCCGGCGGTTTCCCGGTGTGTGGTGGCTTCTCCCGCTCGGTGGTCAATTTCGATGCGGGTGCGGCGACGCCAGCGGCAGGCCTACTGACCGCTGTGCTCATCGCCTGTGTCGCCTTGCTGTTCACGCCCTTGCTGTATTGGCTACCCAAGGTAGCTCTGGCCTCAATAATATTAGTGGCGGTCTATCCGCTCTTGGACTTTTCTACACTAGGCAAGTCCTGGCAGTATTCGAAAGCCGATTTTGTCGCTGTTTCTATTACCTTGTTCCTGACATTGTTGGTGGGTGTGGAGATCGGTATTGCCTCAGGGGTGCTAGCCTCAATCTCGATGCATTTATACAAGACTTCGCAGCCGCACGTGGCTGTAATTGGCAGGGTTGCTGGAACTGAGCATTTTAGGAACGTGGAGAGGCATGACGTTGAGACATGCGATAATATCTTGTCGATTCGCATTGATGAGAGTCTCTACTTCGCGAATACACGTTTCCTTGAAGAACTCATTTTTGGCCTGATGGCAAAAAAGCCCAAGCTAGAGCACGTAATTTTGATGTGCACAGCCGTCAATGCGATCGATATGAGTGCGCTGCAGACCTTGGAAAAAATTAATCAGACACTGAGCGAGATCGGCATCAAGTTGCACCTGTCTGAGGTTAAGGGGCCGATAATGGACAAGCTTGTAAAGACGACGTTGTTTGCCAATCTTTCTGGCTCGAACTACCTGAGTCATAATTTGGCTGTCGAAGACCTGAAGGATCAGGAGTTACCACTGTCCGGTCTATGATAATTGTTAGCAGAACAGTAGAGCGGCACACCGGGGATAGCGTATGACGATCTGGGTCGACGCCGATGCCTGCCCGAAGCCAATAAAGGCGATTCTCTTTCGCGCGGCCGAACGAACTGGGGTGCCTCTGTGTCTAATTGCGAATCAGGCCATGCAAACACCTCCTTTTAAAAATATCACCGCGATTCAGGTCAGTCAGGGATTCGATGTGGCTGACAACGAGATCGTGCGCCGAGCGCAGCAGGATGACTTGGTAATCACCAGCGATATTCCCTTAGCGGATGAGTTGATAACCAAGGGTGCGCAAGTCTTGAGCCCGCGTGGAGAGGTGTTTTCTGCAAACAGCATCAAGGCGAAGCTCAATATGCGAGACTTCATGGACACACTGCGCAGCAGTGGTATTCATACTGGCGGCCCCGCTCAAATGAGCGAGACCGACAAGAGAGAGTTCGCCAATGCGCTAGATCGGTATCTAGCGCGGCATGGCAAGCGTGAGTAGGTCGCTAGTAGGGCAGCATCGAATTGTTCAGAGCTACCCCAGTTTTACAACCATCTTACCGAAGTTCTCGCCGCTAAAGAGACCGAGGAATGCGTCAACCGCGTTGTCGATGCCTTCGATGACAGTTTCTCGACTCTTCACTTTACCTTCCTGTATCCATGGGATCATTTCGGACAAGAACTGATCGCGCATATCGCCGTGATCGGACACGATGAAGCCATTGATACGAATCTTTTTCCCCACAATTAGCATCAGGTTATTCGGTCCCGGCGCGGGCTCGGAGTTGTTGTAGCTCGAGATCATGCCGCAGGCGGCGATACGACCGAAAGGGTTCATAACTTCCAGCGCAGCCTGAAGATGGTCTCCCCCAACATTTTCAAAATAGACGTCCACACCCTCGGGCGCCGCCTCGGCTAGCGCCTTGCTTAGGTCGCCGCATGTCTTGTAATTAATTACGGCGTCTACGCCGCATTCGTCTAACAGCCACTGCCCCTTCGCATCACTGCCGACGCTACCAATTACGCGGCAGCCCTTGAGCTTCGCGATCTGGCAAACGTTAGCGCCTACGGCACCAGACGCTGCAGAGACGAAGACCGTCTCGCCCTCTTTGGGTTCTCCGTATTTGGATAAGCCCACATAGGCGGTTAGGCCGGGCATTCCTAGTGTGCCTAGGTAGAGTGAGAGTTGCTCGAGATCAAAAGGAATCACCTTACTAACGGTGTTCGCCTTTGCGATGAACATATCCTGCCATGCGGCTCCATTGAGGACGATGTCGCCGGCTTGCAGTGAGGGGTCGGCAGATTCAACGACTTCGCCCACGGCACCGCCATACATGACAGAATCGAGAGCATAAGCCTCGGCATAGACCGCGTTCTCGCGCATGCGACCGCGCATATACGGGTCAACTGACATATAGAGATTCTTGACTAGCACCTCGCCGTCGGCAGGCGAAGGTAATTCAACTTCAACGAGTTTGAAGTTCTTATTGCTAGGCATGCCGTCAGGACGGCTGATGAGATGTATTTGTTTAGCTGCGTGATTGCTCATGATTTACTCTTGGATAAGATGAACTGTGTTTTGGAAATTTGCGGAGTATTTTCTTGTGCTGTTTTTTCTACTAGGCCGGGCTGGCGGCCGAAGCCTTTATCGCGCGGTTTTGCATGAAGACAATACCGAACAAGATCGCTGCGCCGACAATGTGATAGACGATAGGAAACGGTGTCCACATCAAGAGAGTTGCACTGACTAAAAGTAGCGCGGCAATACCTGCGTTAATCTTTGCCTCAAGATGCCACTGTAGTATACCGGCGAGGGCATACAAGCCCATGCAAGACCATATGAAGACCTCTATGCGTTCCGGCCAGCTTCCCGATATTAGCGGCGAATAGGCGAATAGCACCGGCACTAAATACAGACCTTTAGCGACCTTCCAGCTAGTGAGTCCTGTAGCCATAGGCGGTGTTCCCGCTATTCCGGCCGCGGCAAACGAGGCGAGACACACAGGTGGCGTGACATTACTGTCCTGCGATAACCAGAAGATTACCAAGTGCGCACTCAGCAACATGCCGGTGAGCATTTCGGGTTCCAGCATCTCCTGACGGATAAGCTGTTTCATCTCTAGCGGCATTTCTTGCAGTGCGGTGAGTGGATCACCACCGAACAGGCTGAGGGTCGCCACCACATTAGAGGGTAGATCGCCAGCCTGCAATGCGATCAGTAATTGTGACTGTGAGATCAGGTCGAATATCAGTGGTGCCGAAAGTGTGGCCAACACGATATACGACGCCGTTACTGGCAATCCCATGCCTAAAACGAGCGAGGCCAAGGCGACTAGAATGAGTGTTATGAGGAGGCTGCCTTGTGCCCATTCTACGATCATCAGCGAGAAGGCGTTGCCCACGCCAGTAGTCGTTACTACATTGATGATGATGCCAACTGCCACTAACAGAAGTGCTGTGGACACCATGGTCTTTACACCCTCGACCGTTGCATCGAATATATCTGGTAGGCGCATAGGTGTAGAAGATAGCCAAGAGGCACCGATGACGCTGAGTATGGCGAATGCGGCTGAGGTTGTTGGTGTTCTTCCTATTACGAGGAAGCTTACTAAAACGATCATGGGTATTATGAAATGCCAGCCTTCTTTCAATACAGTCGAGACTTTCTCCGTATCCTCTGCAGGCGTGAGCGTCAGACCCAATCGCTTTGCTTCGATGCGTACGAAGTAGCACACCGTCAGAAAGTAGAGGATAGCTGGAAGGGTGGAGGCGGCGATGATTGTTAAATAGGGGATCTGTGTATAGCTTGCAAGAACGAAGGCGCCGGCTCCCATCACTGGCGGCATTAGCGCACCACCGGTTGATGCGGCCGCGACAACACCTGCCGAAAATTTTCCAGGGAATCCAGATTTCTTCATCATCGGTATCGTAATCACACCGGTGGAGACGGTGTTGGCTACTGCAGACCCAGAGACCGAACCCATCAAGCCGGAGCCGACTACGGCAACGAGTCCTGCGCCGCCGGTGTAGCGACCGGCCAAGCACTGAGCCAGCCGGACGATAAAGTCGCCAGCGCCGGATCGAAGCAAGAACGATCCGAAAATAATGAACATGAAGACAAACGTAGAGGATATCTGCGCGGTGAGTCCGAACATGCCTTCGCTAGTGAAGAAGCTACGATACAGCACGGTCTCGAGACTGAGTCCGGGGAAGGAGAACACGCCCCCAATGTACCGTCCCAGGAATAATATATAGGATAGGCTGACCAAGATTAGCACCGGCATAAACCAGCCCGTTGTGCGCCGAGTAAATTCTATCGCTAGTCCGATGGCGATTAGCGAGAAGACATAGTCGCTGACAATATACTCAGTCTCTCGGGCATACAGCGCGTTCTCAAATAAGATTAGATAGCAAGAAGTGGCTACTGCCGTAACAGCCAGAATGATATTGAACCAATAGGTAGCTGACTTGCGCTGCACGGTCGGCGATTCATTGCTGATAAGCGCGCAGAGTGCACAGAAACCACCGAAGTGAATGGCCGAGAGCCAGAGCTCTGAAATGCTAGCGAATACGTTGCAGTAGATGTGAAATAGGGCGAAGAAGAATGCGGCCCAGCGCAGATAGTTAGATTCCATGGACTAATTTACGCCCCTTCTGCTTGATCGGTAGTCGGGATCGTTTCTTCGAGTAGTAGGCGCTCAGGTATTTCCAGCCCGACCTCTCGATAGTATCGAATAGCGCCGGGATGGAGAGGAGCGCCTAATCCGTCGATAGCGATTTCGAGACGCATGTCCTTAGTCGCGCCATGAATTTCTTGCAGCGTAGCCAGATTTTCCCAGATAACTTTAGTTACGTTATAGACGACGTCGTCAGGTATGTCTGCACGCGTTACAAGCACATTCGGTGAACCTACCGTACGTATCTCCTCAGCTTGATTGGGGTAGGTGCCCGCAGGAAGCAGATACCAATCCCATAGCGGGTAACGGGCATTTACCTTGTCGAGGGCTTCCTGTGTCCAGTTAAGTACCGTCATGCGATCGCCAAGCAGGGCAAAGGCCTGCGTGATCGAGCTGACGGGTGCACCAGCGGGGATATTCATGCCGACGATATTGCCATCTTGAAGCGCGCTGGTAGTGGGGCCATAACCCATGTAGCCAAGACTCATTTTTTCTTCGTAGTCTATGCCAAGCGTCTCCAGAATAAATCTACCGGTCTGTTCGGCTCCAGAGTTTCTAGCGCCGAGCACATAACGCTCGCCGTCTAGAGTGTCCAGGTCCATGATCTCGCCGGTCGTCGTAAGCTCATTGAGCAGAACGAAATGTTCGACGTTCTGCCAGAGGGCGCTAACACTTCGCATGTGTGTCTGCGGTGAGCTTACCGGTCCTTCGCCGCTCCACGACCAGGCCCCGAACGGACCCTGAAGGATGGCAAACTGAGCCTGATTGTCGCGCAGTAGCTTTACGTTCTCGAGTGAGCCCGCCGAACTAATTGCGGTGAGGGATATGCCTTCTGTTTCCGCAAGTTGTGAATGAGCTATGGTGGCAAGGGCAACTCCTACAGGATAGAAGGCACCGCCTGTAGTTGCGGTAGTGAGTACATAGGGACGTGCACGATTTAATTCATCGCTGCAAGAAGTAAGTAGTAGTAAAAATACAAGAACAAGTGCGCTGTTTTTCATCTTCTTTTAATCGCCAGCGTTCTTTCTAACCAATTGAAATATAAGTTAAATATTTGAGTGTTATCAATCAGTGAACGGCATCCGATGAAACCATATTTCCTGCTAAAGCACAACGTGGAGCGGTGCTCGCTACTTGTCATTTAATTGTGGGTCTGTCTGCTGAAAGTCGGTTTGAGAAATTGCCTAGTTGTTAGGAAGAATTGGCATTATTTGAATTGCTCCAGATTGTCCAGACCCGCCTTGAATGAATTCGCCACCGAAGAATGTCGGGCCATTGACGAAGCCACTACTTGAACTAGTGCTTCGCGAAAAAAATGGTGAATAGGTGTTTTGTCTTTGCTTTTGAAATTCATTGAAAGCGTTCAGCTCTGATTCTGATAGATCGTAGGAAAGAGCCTCCATTTGTGCTTCGGGGCTGGATATCGCTTGCATCTGCCGGCGCAGATCGCCGCGATCGGCCGCCTGAGGATCGGCTTGCATCTCTTGTATGACCTCTGATCGCATCTGATTCTGTTCCGCGATCAAGTTGTGCAGCGCATTGATGATTACTTCCTCTCGTTCCTCGCTGACATCCAATCCTCTAATAAACTCTCCGTATTGAGAATTTAGAGCGATGATTTCACCCATCGCCATGGGGTCGAGTTCGGAGAGTAGTTTGATCACGGAAAGCCTTGGGTCGGAATTCGCCGTGTTATTGCTCGCCTGAATCTCGCGGTTCAGTTGTTGGCGAATTCGAGATTCGACTTGTTGATAGTCAGGATCGACTTGCTGTTGCATGGAATCAAGCTGGCGCGAGAGGGCGGCTATCTGGCTGTCACGATTGCTCAATTCGGACTGCAGGGAGCGTAGCGCTTTGGAGGATTCTAGGTTCTGCAGACTATTGCTTTCGATTTGCGTTAGTAGTTGAGAATTCTGACGTGCATAGTCAGCGATCTGTTGCGTCAACAACTTACTCTGTTGCATCTCGCTATAGGAGAACCCACTAACAAGTACAATTGCAGTGAGGGAAAGACCAATAAATGCCTTCATGGCTAGTCCGTTTTTTTATCAGCACCGAGTGTGTCACTTACATGACCGGAAAGGGGCTTTTCTCCTTCCAGCACACCTACTAAAAGCATTGCGCCTACAAATACCGCAGAGATGACAGTGATGCCGGTTATCAAGACGATGCGGTAGAACATAGCGATGTATACGCCACTGAAGTAGAACACGAGCTCGGCAGCAATATTTACCACTACCAGCGCGATCAATAGGGTTATCCAGACTGCATGTTTCATGGTTTCTGTCCAGAAAGTCTCGGAACTAGTTCGATGCTAGGGGCTCGGTTTTAGGAGATAGAGCGAACCGACTTAATCTGAGAGTAACAGTAATCCCCGAATGTGACTACTGTCAGTCTCGGTAAAGATGATGACATCATCGCGCTCATCTTTGTTGAGCCTGACTGGAATTATATCTCCAACCACAACGGACTGACTTAATTCGATCGTCGAGTCGGCTGTTCTATCGGCGACTGCGTCTAGGTGGCGATTGCTTCCTATAACGATGTTTTCGATAACATCACGAATATTGAATTCGTAGTTGTCGCGCTCTCTAGAATAGTCCATCGCACCGAGAAACAAATCAGATTCGTTGCCGGGTACGTCCTCTGGCTGAATGCTATTCAAAAAGAATTGCAGTTGATTGTTAACCATCAGAATTAGGTCTTGCTGATCGATATCGTTATCCAAGTCGGCGACGCTGCTAATGGTTTTCGCATCAAGGCGCGCGTCATCGAGTTCTCGTTCTATGTCTCTGAAGGTGGACGTCAGACTAATCACCGAAGGAAATTTCAGGTCTATAGTTACCTTACGCGAAGGTCGGCGTGCGAATCTCTCTCCGTCGTTTGGATAGATGAACGCTTCTATCGCAATGCTGCCGGAGAGGGCAAGCCAGACGAAGATGTCTCCTACTGAGATGTTTTCAACGCGCCATAGCCAGAGATCTTTCAATCCGTCCTCGTTCTCGTCCTGCAAGAAGGTACCCAGTACATTGCCTCCTGATCGAAGAACCTGACGGGGTTGTGCGAAATTCATGCCC
>NVUL01000099.1 GCA_002401885.1 SAR86 cluster bacterium | reverse complement strand
CCGTCTATAACCGGCCAATCTAGTCGCGTAATGGAACTAAGAGAACAGATCGCCAAGCTGGCACGCAGTCAGGCACCGATCTATATCAGTGGTGAATCTGGAAGTGGAAAAGAATTGGCTGCGCGAGCGATTCATCAGAATAGTTCTCGCTCTAGTGAGCCATTTATTGCTGTCAACTGCGGCGCAATACCTAGAGAACTTGTAGAAAGTGAATTATTCGGCCATATCAAAGGCAGCTTTACCGGAGCCGACAGTGACAAACAAGGACTTTTTCAAGCAGCACATGGCGGCACGCTCTTCCTCGATGAGATTGCCGACCTACCTCTGCATACGCAGGTCAAACTGCTGAGGGTCATACAGGAGAAAGCAATACGGCCAGTAGGCTCTCAAAGTGAAGAATCTGTCGATGTAAGGATCCTAAGCGCCACACACAAAAACTTGGCCAGTGAAGTTGAATTAGGAAATATGCGCCAGGATCTCTATTTCAGGCTCAATGTGATCGAGCTTTCAGTACCTAGCTTGAGAGAGCGTGCAGACGATATACCTGAACTCTGCCTTAGTATTTTAAATAAAATTGCGAAGGAAAACTCCGATGAGATCTGCCAGCTTAATAGTGAGGCTATTGAGGCTTTACTGGAATACAGCTTCCCCGGCAACGTGAGAGAACTTGAAAATATTTTGCAGCGTGCCGCCACGCTCTGCGAGGGAAGTACGATTCAAGCCTCGAACCTCGAATTCATTAGTGCGCCGAGTTCAACCCCTGCAATTAGCCCAGCAATCGATCCACCGGCCTTAAATAACGATGATGGCGTCGAGATCGGTAAAGACTTCTCACTCGAGAAGCACTTAGAATCGATAGAGATTGAAGCCATCGAGAAGGCGCTGGAGGAGACCCGCTGGAATAAGACGGCAGCCGCAAAGAAATTGGGCATGTCATTCAGATCCCTCCGCTACAGACTTAAAAAACTCGGCCTGGATTGACCAGTCCCCGCCCCGGATTAACCACACCTCAGTAGCTCGCATCGCTTCTGCGTAATTCCCACCCCAAACTAGCAAAATTTTTCGCCGTCGTATCTCATTATTCTGATTCTATGCCTACACTTAATTAGGTACATAGATCAGTCATATAAGGAGATGCACGCTAGTGAAAGATACCCTAGGCATGTCACTGCTGGAGCTACTCATTTCTCTAGGTATATTGTCAATACTGCTCGGTATATCAATACCCGACTTCAGCGAACTCAATCAATCCGTCTCCGGCGACGTAACTATGAGAAAGTTGGCGACCGCAATTCAGCTAAGTAAAATGGTTGCAATCACAAACGGAACAACAGTCACGTTATGTAAATCCATCGATGGTTTTTCCTGCGGCGGCAGCTGGAAAGATGGCGTCATTGTTTTCACCGATAGCAATCGCGATCGCGTCATAAACGGAAGCGACAGACTAGCCCGTCACGTTACATTCCCCTATGGGAAAGGTCATATCAGATTTAGGGCGTTTCAGAACAAACAATATTTGCAACTAACGAGTCTGGGAGTCACTCACTACCAGAATGGGAATTTCACCTACTGCCCCTTCTCAGGCGATAATAAGCTTGCTAGACAATTGATTGTTAACCGAACAGCGCGACTGCGCTTCGCTCTGGACAATAATGGGGATGGAGTTAGAGAAGACAGCCGCGGAAGGCCGTTGAATTGCGACTGAAACAGGCGACTATCGCTATCGCTGCCAGCACTCGTTGGTAGTATCACCCGTCGCGCCGCGAGCACCGGTGTTTGAAACAGTCAATGTCGTACAGGCATCTGCTGTCTGATCATTCTGAGCAGTAGCCGTGGCTAGGAAGCAATTCGTAATTGCTCCGCCTGCACAGGCAGCAACACTTATTGCGTAAAAAGCGTTTTGAGTTGTGCGATCGCGACCTGCCACTACCGGTGTATTGAGTGGTGTAGCGTCGTCCACATAAGTATTAAAATTCGAAAAGTGGCGCTCTTGATCTGAAGCGACTTGCAGCAGCTCGGTCTTAGCTTCGGCACGAGCGGACCTTAGTACACTGTTCTGATAGGCTGGCAGTGCGATACTCGCAAGAATGCCCATGATAGCCACAACTATCAGAAGCTCAAGCAGGGTAAACCCATTCAGTTTCGTGTGTTGCATATCTACACGCCTAGAGCATAATTCGATCTTTAATTTCAATCCAAACGCGCTGGAAGTCTCAACTTTCTACGAGCGCCTCAATCAGATTTAGCGGCCCCAAAACTTCAATTCTGGCCAGCACTCCATCTCGGTTAACAACAAAACGAACAACCAGGCCTTCATTTAGGAAATTGGTTAGCACTTCTTCGCCATCGTAAAATACCAGAGTTACATCATTGTGAAAGTCATAGTTTCGACCAGAAATAGTCAGGTAACCATCGCTTTGATGCATCCCCTCTATAGTACCAGTCCGAGCCCCCGAAAGCACACCCTGCGCCGATAGCACGCTGGAGAAACCCAACACTACTAATAGTATCCACGGGCCAATACTCCTTGCCAAAATCAACGCCACTCTTGAAATAGTTTTAGTCACCGTATTACTCCCATCACAATCCCGCCTACTCTAGTTGCCGCCACGATTGCCTACCGAAAGATTCTACTCCGACGCTTAATTGAATTACATCAATGTCGCCACTAGCACCACTGCCAAATGCAACATCTTGCGCGCCGTCTGCGAGTATACTGACTGTGGGCATAATGCCTACGTCTGAGGCTCTACCCGATGCCTCAGTATCGTCGCCATCATACTCTCCGTCGCTATTCAGATCGAACGCTGGAAATTCCAAAGCACCACCACTCCTAAAATCAAGCTCCATCAGGAAGCTTGTTCCACCGAACTCACATTCAACTGAAGACGGCACCAGCGTCGTAAAAATTATCCGACCGCCTCTCACGATTGCGTTACTGACCTGTCGTTCACCGAAATTACTGACATTTGCAGAACCTTCTACATTCAGAGGTATCAGATCGAGCTTCCATCCCATATGAGAATCCCAGCTGATCTCATTGTCCGACACGTCACGCAGTGTGAATGTTTCATCATCAATGCTATCGCCATCGGTATCGAACTCCTGCTGGTATTGATTGGTGATCGTCTGTGCCAGCAAATCTGAACTGTTGAAGGGGGTAAGTGAACCCGTATTCTTATCCCAAATAGCATAGAACGACTGCGTAGTTTGCCCAGTAGGATCATTGTCGAGAATTTCTATGTATTTTCCTGTGCCGAAGAAGATCATAAAACCACCCAAGTCATCTGGATGAGTTGTAGCCTGAGGCTGCGACGTGATTGGCTGACCTGTTGGTGTTGTAAACAACGGGTCAGGTGTGCCCGCTGAAACAAAATCACTATTCCAGGCGGAAGAATTGGCGCTGGTCACATCGAACTTCCACATATTGCCTAGAAGATCGCCCGCATAAATATAGTCCACGATTGAATCCGCATCATGATCGATCATCAGCGGAGTCGCTAGACCATTTGGTGTAGCCACATCACCCGCCAGAGTATCAATCTTCTTGATGAGATCGCCAGTTTCAATATCAACAATGTATAGCACCGCATGACCGGTTGTACTCGCATTGCCGTCAGCTTCTGTATTGTTGTAGCCATTACCAAATACCGCTGCCCAACTACCATCCGCCATCTTCGCTATTTGCGGCCTGCTATAGGTATAGCCCAGATCCACATCATCACCATCATCAAATTCCCAGAGCGCGATACTGGCGGCATTGGCCTCGTCATAAATGCTTGGATCGGTTACATCGAGAGCGTAGATACCCTGGCCCCCACCTCCTAGTCCACCTACAAGCGCGGTTCTCCACAACCCGTTGGAGACACTGTTCGGGTCATCCATATTCGCCATGAAGACATCGATGATATTCGGACCGGCATCAACATAATAACGGTGCTCATAGTCCTCAGAAGTCAGTTCATATAAATGCTCATAGGCAGCGTTAGGTACATAGGCTAGAACCTCTTGACCGGTTAATTCGTCAAAGCCATGCAGCATGCCCTCGTTTGCGCCCACGTACACAACACCGGCGCGCGATTCGTTTAGTGTCACAAAGTCATTGTAGGATTTTGCCTCAAAATCATCTGCATAACGTCCCGTAGATTCCTTAACGAATTTAGGATCGGAGTTGACGATATCACCGAGTATGCTGCCTCGAATTCTGAAATCCTGCCCCGCCCCCTCATTGGCTTCATCTCCGCGCAGATAGTTTACCAAGGCTGACCCATAGGCCTGATTTGTAGAAATCTCGTTCACATCTACCGTATTAATAGCCCAAGGTGAAGTGGTCATCAACGCTGCAGTCTGACTTGTAGACATTTCTACGAGCGCATCCGGCGATGTGTAATCAGCAGGGAATCTAAATGGAACGCCTTGACCCTCCGGGTCCCCACCGGGAATCACATCGGCATCGGGATTATAGGTAATTATTTCTCTACCGGTATCATAATCCTGAGCATTCAACTCCGCACCAGCCTCCCAGTCAGTCGTACCATTGATGCTTCCATCAAGATTAATCTGGAATGCTAGCAACTGACCCTTCCAGTCTGAACTGTCAAAACGAGCCTGAAACAAATGGCTTCCCGCATTCAGCGAACCGGTGTTCGTGGCAACCGATGCAGCGGAGCCTATTCGGTCGGAGATTTCCAGCAGCGCCTCAGCTATCGCCGAAGCCACACCTTCCGTGGTCTGAGCGGAAACAAAGGTACCCTTGCTGTTGAACGCTGCGTGCCAGGTATCATCAATTTTTTCTGGCTCGGTATTGATACTGCCGTTAGTCCAAGCACCGTCTTCTTCAAGAGCAGGATTGGGCCAGCCATCATCGTCTGTATCCTCCAGATTTCCCACAACACCGAAGGCCACAGTGAACGTCACCATATGCTGTGCTTCGTTTTGATCGGAGGGTGAAGTGGGCACATCATTGGGCAGCGGGCTGAGGTCTTGGTTATAATAATAGTGCGCAACATCGGCTAGCGTATCGCTATTGCCGTCGCCATCGTTATCCACAATTGCCGAGGTTAGACTGTCGCTGCTTGACCAGTAACCATCGGTAAATAAAACCGAATAGTTCTGTTGGCAGGCCGAGATAATGGGGTTCGTCTTGCCAGAAAGCGCATCAGAATAATATCGACCTGCCAATTCCAATCCACTCCGTAGCCTAGTACCCCTGGCGCGCTGCCTGTAAGCGAAAAGAGCATCCAATGCCGCCGCATTGTGAGTTGGATAATCCTCCTCTAATACACTTTCTAGCGGCACTTCCTCAAACAAGTCATTGGGATCGTACAATATACTTAGACCGAAGCGAAACGTGTCATTTGACTCCATAACGCGTGCTACTGCAGCCTTCATCACGAAGGCGCGGCGACGATGGTATTGATACCAGTTAGCAATGTTCTGCTGCGCCTGGCCGAAAGTTCTTCCCCAAGGATCTTCTTCACTACCGCTAATGTTGTCTATAGATCTGGACGTACCAAAACAATCCTCATATTGAGGTGTATCAGCAGCATCGGCAGAATTACAAGTTGAACTCAAAGCGCCATCAACACTGGCAAAAGTCGTTGTAAGGTATTCAACATCTATATCTGTCAAATTGACGGTGTAGGTCGTATGACTATCCCACAAGTCCACCATCTCATTCGCGCCGTCGACCACGCTACTCGGGCCACGGGCCTCACCCGTAACACTGCCATCTTCATCGTAGCCGAGGTTATCAATCCACACATCGTACACAAAACCGGCTAAATTGCGGGTTTGGCTATAACCTGGATTAGTCGACTCCGGATGGCTCCTGACTGAATTGAAATTTGCATTAGTGAATCCCGGCCAAGGCTGGTAGGTAGCGGAAGGGTTGTAATACATGATATTCAAGTCCGCGGAACGTACACGCCAATCTCGTAATTCTGCGCCCGGACGATCTTCTAGATTACAACCGCCGTACACATCATCTGAATTGTCGAAGACATAATAGTAGGTTCGCTCATCGCCACAGGTGCTAGTGCCCGAATCGCCGGTGAATAAGCCTCCAGTTATTGGAGACAGTGAGTAATTTCTCCAATAGTTTTCAAAGTACTGGTACCGCGGGGTCAGCGTTTCCCAATCCATGGAACCGGAATCGTCCAGCATGAAGAAAATGTTCGGAGAAATTGAAGTTCCTAAAAATAGAGGACTACGAGACAGCGCCATCTCTGCTGCCTGCACCGTGGTGGAAGCCGCCATCAAATACACCGAGGCGATCCATGATAGAAATAACCGAATTTGTAGTTTTGAGCTCATAATGGTCTCCCAGATTTTACCCCGGAAATTCTAGTTGTAGGATTGGACAAAAGTAGATTGAACGCGCACGGCGGTGTTCGCATTGACACCAACGCCGCGGGCGGTTATTCGATGAAAAGTTCTAGATCGAGGAGCTTCGCCGCCGCCCGTCCCAAGCGATTCTCCGCTATCAACAGTACGGTATTCTTCAATGATGT
Organism: SAR86 cluster bacterium; assembly: GCA_002401885.1. Classification (GTDB taxonomy): domain Bacteria; phylum Pseudomonadota; class Gammaproteobacteria; order Pseudomonadales; family Pseudohongiellaceae; genus UBA9145. The sequence continues at coordinate 7,139 of NVUL01000099.1, read as the reverse complement.
AGGTAGGCTGGGTAGCAACTCCTGCCACTCCCGCGATAGCATCAGCATTCGTGTTCCACCAAGCCGCGTCGATATTTGCATGATCCCACCAATACTTACCGTCAGTTCCTGACGGATCCATCGCATCCTCCGACCAAACCGTAGTGCTGCCATCGCCACTTACTAATGGTAAATCATCCTGCGCTAGCAACCAGGCTTCTGCATTTTTCAAGGCAGATTCGGCCGATTGGAATGCCAAAGTATGATCGCGCATATTGCTAGACATTCGCTCTTCCAAAACCGTGGTTTCCATCCCCGAAGTGCCCATTACTGTCAAAATAGACAGAAACACCAAACAGAACACCAGAATCGCGCCACTTTGCTGGCGCGGCAGGTTGGTAGGTAGATGTTTTTGTATTTTCTTCATGACTATGAATCTATCCTAATAATGCTGGAATACCGTGATGAAACTCTAGTTTCCGCGCAATTATGCCCATAGGCTGTATTTACGTGCCAAGCGCACGATTGCGCAAACTGATGGTATTCGTAAAAACTCGCCGAACTCTGGTATCTACGGGTAAAGCACCATTACCACTCTGTCCATCGTAGAGCACTCCATCGAAGGTATATATCTGCGGGGCAGGCACCGAGCCGTCCTCAACCGACTGCATGAGCAAGCTTATTCTTACGCTAATTACCTTGGAAAATTCAGTCACAAGATTCGCCGGAAGATAACTATCTACTGTGTTGCGAACATCAATATCGACATTTACTCCGTACAGAATCTGCATGCTCTCCACGCCTTCGATCAGTTCTTCAGCGACCCCTGCCGTACCGGTTGCACTCAGTTGGCGGCGAAAGAGTGAAGAAGAGTTGGTGGCAGTATCATTTCTCTTACCAACATAGAATATTGTGCCTTCAAGCCGAACCACTTCCGCCGGATCAGCTACGCTGGTCACGGATGAAATGATTGCAGGCGAATCGTTGCCCGGATTACAAGCGGAAGAGAGTGTGATCGTACTGGTAGTCGCCGGAGCTGCGTCGGCGACAACAGCGCAGGCCTGCACGAAATCGGCCTGCTCACAATCGCTTAGTATCAGGAAATCGTTGGCTGCAATTCCTGCAGCCGACTCGGCCTGAATAGACGCGCTAGCACCTTCCGTTATTGAAGTAACTAGTCCAGCACTTCCTGCAGCATTCCAAATACGGATAATGTCTGAATTCGGTACCGCATTGAAGGTTGGAATAACATGCCCCCCCTCGCCGTTTGTCCACTCTGCAGTATTCGTCCCTACAACGGCAACATCATTGGCGCCATTATTGATAACACCGGGGTTAGTTCCTGTAGCCTCCCAGCCCTGAACACCGAATTGCGGCTGAAACGTAGCAGGAGGGCCGTTAAGCACATTGTTTACACTAGCCCCTTCTATCGAGCTCAAACAGCCCAGATACCCGGCCATACGAATTTCCTGCGACAGGAAATTGGTAGCGAAGCGCCCATTTTCTTGTATGCGTTGGCGCGCCTCCCTATCTCTTTCCGTGGTACTGCTACCTACATAAATCTGTACGACACCGGTCGCCAGAGTCAGCCCCAGAACCATGCTGACCAAGAGCTCAATCAGGCTGAGGCCTCTACCTTTTGAAATGTCACTTGCTGCTCTGTGCATAATGTTCACTGCCGCCGCACTCACTTATAGGGGCTGAAAAGTCGTTCGAAAAGCCTGATCTGCCGTACCATCCCGGTCATCGTCCCACCACAATTTTATTGCATAGATACTACCGGCTCCGTCGCAGGCATTGGCCGCGGCCGTTCCATCGGTTGGTGTCGAATCTAAGCAGACCACAGAGGCTCCCAGAGGAAGTGCTGCTGCTACCGTCGCGGACCAATCCAGAATATCCTGAGTCGCCATCTGAGCTGAGCTGCAGCCGATGGCAGTAAAGCAATTAGCCGTTGCCGCGCCAGTGGCATCATCATAGTCACCGTCATCAACCCCAACGATATTTGCGCGCATTCTTTCAATGATATCGACACTTATTGTTGTCGCCATGGTCCGAAAGTAGGCAGCTTGGTTTCCTCGCAAACTTACGCCTTGCACGCCAGCCATACCCAGCATGCCAAAGGAAAGCACGAGCAGAGATACCAGCACTTCTATGAGCGTGCTACCTGAATGCCTGGATAGACGAGCTGCACCGTTGCCTTGCCCTAAGGGCATACTAATCCTCCCTCGATGCGCCGACCACGACCCGAAAGGCCAATTTCAACTGAACGCGCATTAGCGGAATTTGCTGTTGATGGGCAAAGCAGCATCGTTTGAACTCCAGCTGTGGCGCTAAACCCCATGCTATTGTATTCCATATAATCTGTGGTGACCGTGAGAACGCTATCTGCGCCCAGCGCGTCGAATACACGTATTATGATGTCGCCTGCATCGATAGAACCGCTGGCTCCATCTGAATCGCCATTCACATCGACAAAGACTATCCACCCAGTAGACCAACTCGCTGCATCACAATCTAGACCGTCATTGCTCGGACATATTCCCACATTCGTGCCACGCTTGATTGATTCGCTGCGTGCTAGATTAAGCGTAGTAATAAACAGCTTGGCTTGCGAATTTGTCACGTTACTTTCAATCGTGTCCTGAAAATTGGGTAGCGAAACAGCGAGCAATATGCCTAGTATCCCGATCGTAACCAGAAGCTCAATCAAAGAGTAGCCATTGTTTTTATTAAAGTTATTCAATTTTTCATAGCCCGTTTAACACGCAATCCTGCCACAAAGCATCTTCTTCGCACTCAGACTCCACTGCCGCTAAAAACACCAAGATAACGCTGAAACTGAGATTTCCCGGTCAATCATTGCAACTGCACAAGTAGTTTGTCGGTTATCCGGGCTGTAATTGAATAGCTACTGGTAGTTCTATCGACGCTAACCATATAGAATCTGCCGCGCAAGTCTGTGATTTAGCTAAAAGAACTAGTAAATTCAGGCACTTAATTAATTAGATTGTGACAGAATTCACATCACAGCAGCCTCTGGACAAACCAAGCTCGTGACTAAGGCCGTATGATGCGTGCCTTTGCGTCAGACTCTTCGCCGCAGTATACCTTTTTTGCCGCTCAATCGCTTATATCCTGCGGCATCCAGCCCTCCTCGGAAATAGGAAAAGCTCTTGGAAATCACACTTGGCTCAGTGCTATTGCTAGCAATCACAGGCTTTCTGGCAGGCGGAATTAATACTGTGGCAGGTGGTGGCTCCAACCTCACGCTCCCAGCACTGATGATCCTAGGCTTGCCTGCGGATATCGCCAATGGCACCAACCGCGTTGCCATCACGCTGCAATGCGTTGTGGGCCTGGCAGGCTACGATAAACACGGAACCCTAGACCGGCCCGCACTGGTACCGATACTCATCCCCTCCTTAGCAGGAGGCCTCTGCGGAGCAATAGCAGCGGCATTAATGCCCAATCTATACCTTAAACCGATCCTACTCGGCACGATATTGCTAATGGCTTTGGTCATATTGATCAGGCCCGGAGTGATAGCTCCACCTCCAGGGAGTAAGAATCTCAGCCCTAGCGACAGTCGCGGCGCCTGGTGGGGTCTATTCGCAGCGGGGGTTTACGGCGGTTTTGTGCAAGCCGGGGTGGGTTTCATTCTATTAGCCGCTTTAGCGGGCGGATTGCGTTATGACCTGGTGCGAGCGAATGCACTCAAGACAGCTTGCGCCCTAGCATTTACCAGTGTAGCTCTGCTTGTTTTCATCGCTTTCGATCAAGTCTGGTGGATACCCGGCCTGATTCTAGCCACCGGATCAATGCTAGGCGCACACCTTGCCGTGAAGGTTGCTGTTCGGGCCTCTCAAGAAAGCATCAAGTGGTTTCTATTCTTAATGACGCTCTGTGCCGTAGTGGCCGGACTTGTATTTTAGGGGGCCTCTGATCAAGTAGTCTGTCGAGGCGAACCGAAGCGCATATTGATCTTCGCGCCACCCAAGTCACTCGACCCGACACCTATCGTGCCGTCATAACTGCTGACGATATCGGTTACTACAGCGAGACCAATGCCCTGCCCTTGGACCAGGGTATCTGCCCTAGCCCCACGCTGCAGTACGAATTCCTGCTTCTCCTCGCTGATGCCATAGCCATTATCCTCTATGGCTATCTCTAGGCCTTGAAACTCATCGGTTTCAGAATCTATACTGATTCTGACCTCTCCCCGACCATACTTAAACGCGTTATCCAGAACATTGCCAAGAACTTCGAGCAGGTCACGCTCGTCTCCATGAAACAGGGCCTCGGCATCTAATTGCGTAGCTACGGAAACCGACTTATCTCTGTACACTTTTGCCAGAGCATCGAGCACCTTCTCCACAACTGGCTTCACCAACACCTGTCGCGCCAATGCTGAGCTGTGGTTTGATTGAACTGCTCGCTGCAACTGATAGGAGACAATCTGATTCATACGGCCCAGCTGCTCCTCGACTGCACCAAGCTGCTCACTGCTATCTTCCTGTTTTCTTGATAGCGTTTGCATAATGCCAGCGATAACGGCAAGGGGGGTTTTTAGGCTATGAGCAAGATCGCCCAGTGTCGTTCGATATCTCTCCTGCTGCTTTCTCTCCGTCTCAATCAACACATTGAGATTATTTGTGACTCCCTGCAGTTCCTGAGGATAGTTTTCCGAAAGCTGATTTCTTTCTCCCGTTTCAATGCGCTTCAGATCCCGCGCCATCCTGTGCAGTGGCGACAAACCCCAGCGCATAAGGAAAAATTGAAGAAGCAGCAACAACAATGCCACACCGCCTAGCCACGACCAAAGACTTGTGCGGAAGTTTGAAATTTCTGAATAGTACGCCGCGGCATTTTCCATCACCGTGAAATTATATTCACTAATGCCATTCTCCCAGAGAACGCCGTAGCTCAGCACGAAATACTCTTCACTGTCCGCGTTCATTGTTTTGGAAAACTGCGTCTCACCGACCTGAACTGACTGAAGCAGCACTTGCGGGTCAGCAAGACTGAAGACCCCCGCAGAGTCACTTCGCCATAATTCGCCTAAACTAGGCCGACTGATAAACCCATAGAGACCCGAATTCAATTGATTAAACCCAGGCTCTCTCAGGTCTTCCAAAAAATAGAATTCGCCATCAGAAAATTCCGCCGCCGCCAACAGCAGATATATTTGCACCTGAAGACGCTCGGAAGCACCCGCCTCGATGCTGTTCCTGAACGCGCGATCTAATACGACGCCAGTCAACCCTAAAAACACAAACAGCAAGATGCTGAACGAGATGACAAGTCGCGTCTGTATGGAGTAGTTGGTGGGATTTGCAGGCGTGGTCATGGGATGGCGACCGTTCTAACTCGCTCGACTCTGGTTACGATTCTTCAAGACTAAATCGGTAACCCTGACCGCGAACAGTTTCAATGGGCTTCAGCGTTTGATCGGGGTCCAGCTTCTGCCTTAGGCGGCGCACAAAAACCTCCAATACATTGCTGTCGCGATCGTAGTCTTGCGCGTAGAGATGCTCCGTAAGCTCGGTCTTAGAGATTACCTGCCCTGGGTGCAGCATTAGATACTCGAGCATCTTGTATTCGTAGGCCGTTAAATCAACACTCTGCTCATCCACCAATAGGCGCTTCGCAGAGATATCGAGACTCAAACTACCGAATTCGAGTTTAGGCTTAGAAAAACCAGCGGCGCGTCGTAACAAGGCATTTAATCGAGCAACGATTTCTTCCAACTGAAAAGGCTTAACGACATAGTCATCGGCACCTGCATCTAGACCGGCGACTTTATCCTGCCAATCACCGCGCGCGGTTAGGATCAGGATTGGATATTTCTTACCCGCCGTACGAATCTGTTGGATGAGAGAAATTCCATCTATTTCTGGCAGACCCAAGTCGATGATAGCCGCATCGAAGTCATTCTCGGTTGCATGGTACAAACCTATCTTCCCATCTTCGGCAACATCAACTACGTAGCCTTGCTTGGTTAGCCCCTGTTCCAGCTGCTGGCGCAATAAGCTTTCATCTTCTACTACGAGTAATCGCATAATGGTCTACCCGCCACCGCTGATTCTGCCAGTGCTGACGTTCACGAAGACTGTAAATACCTTGCCCTCGTTTTCCATGCGAATCTGGTAGCGCTGATTATTGCCCTCGCCCACGAGACTTATGCGGAGGATGCTGCCGGCAAATCGTTGTCTGGCAATTTCTACCGCTTGCCGCTCTGTAACCCGAGGATTGGCTTGCGTATTATTTCTTCCGTTATCGTTTCTATTGATATCGATCTGGATGGGAGGAATGGGAATATTTTGGGCATGAGCGAACTCCCCTGCGCCAAGGAGTAGTATCACCAAAAAACTAAACATAAATGTTTTGCTCAAAATATCCCTCTATCCCCGGGAACCACAGTGTATTTTTCAAGGGTATGTAGTGCTTACAATACCGGTTGAACACTAACTCTAACCCGGATTTCATCACCTGGGTCAGTATTGGTTCTTACAGAATACTCCTCTCCGTTGTAAAGATAAGTGACCTGATAGCCCACCAGCCTCTCTTCTTCATGCTGCTGATAGACTGTCTCACAGCGCTGAACGGTCTGATATTCGCGGCTGCCTGGACGCTCGTTGCGACGCATAATATCACGTCCTATTGAGTGGCCCAACACAGCGCCGAGAACCGCCCCCACACGCCGATTCGACGAATTGTGGCCCACGGCGTTGCCGATGGCCCCGCCAATGATAGTGCTTAGTACCACCGGCGTATTCGAGCGATTGTCACTTCCACGCCGGTCGACCACCGTTTCCTCTTCCCAGCACTGTTCCTGCGGGGTTGAAATCTCGACAACCTCATAGATAGCACGCGATTCAACCACTGCTGCAGTTTCATAAGAAGTTTCCGCGAATGCCTGAACGGATACCAATCCCAATACTGCTACTGTGCCTATCATCTTAGTGTTCATGTTCAATCCTCACTCATCAATATCGCATTAGCAGCTGAGATAAGGCGCTCCATTTCCTTGCCATTCCCAGCCTAGATAGCCAATCTAACAAGAACAACCTGAATTGAAGCTGAAGAGAATACGAGGGCTCTAGGGTGATTTAAGATACGTGTAAGCTATTTTATTTGTCCCAGCAGTAGTGTATTTTACT
>NVUL01000098.1 GCA_002401885.1 SAR86 cluster bacterium | reverse complement strand
GAATATAGGTGACGACCTCGCCGAAGGAAAGCCAACGCTGCCCCTCATCTACGCTCTAGAACACGGTAGCGAAGAACTAGCGCAGTTAATTAGGCAAGTGCTCGCCGATGAACAGCTGCAAGCTGAGAAACTGCAGCAAGTAATCGAGATCGTGCAAGATTGCGGCGCGTTGGATTACGCTCGCAAGCTCGCCAAGTCAGAGTCCGATCAGGCGCTTGCCTGTCTCGACGTACTGCCTCCCTCAGAGTATCGCGATGCCCTCACAACGATGGTGAAATTTTCCAATACCCGCAGTAATTAATCGCAATTATTACGCAGCCAACCAAGCCAATTCCGTGCTATAAACTGCCAAAGAAAAACCAGTCTGAATGCCACGCAATTCGAGCCGGGCAGCCATTGCAGAAAGTACCAGTCAGAACCAGGAGAGCTACCCTTGATTGACCAGTCGCAACTTCCGACTTCCGAACCCGTCATGGAAACCATCGCCGATGTAGAGGCTTTTGAGAAAACACCGTTAACTGAGCAGTTCCCCTATACCGACAGCTACAATTTGATAATGAACAGCGCTGATCGCTTCGGAGATAAAGCCGCACTGGAATTTCTATTACAGGGACTGCCCGATGAACCTCCACAAACAGTCAGCTTCGCCGAATTAGGGGCACAGGTTACACGCACAGCAAATCTACTAAACGAACTTGGCGTCACTGCAGATGATGCGGTTTCCATTATCCTGCCGATATTGCCACAGACTCATTTTGCCATCTGGGGCGCACAGGCAGCCGGCATCTCCAATCCAATCAACCCTATGCTAGAAGCGGAGCATATTGCCGAAATCATTACCGCAGCCAATGCCAAGATTGTCATCTGCCTAGCGCAATCAGAGCATATCGACATCAACGAAAAAGTACGCGCCGCAGTATCCGAGTGCGCAGGTGTTACTACACTGCTGGAAGTCAATCTACCCGGCCTTTGTAATCAAGAATCTGCAGAGCTGTCTAAGGGAAATTTCGACATCCTAGATTTTGATTCGGCTATTGCGAAGATGGATGGCACATCGCTAACAAGTGGGAGAAAGTTTTCGGGCGAGATGAAGGCCGCTTACTTCCATACAGGAGGCACGACCGGCCGCCCCAAACTGGCTCAATTGACGCACGGCAACATGGCATTCCTCGGACAATTGATGCAAGTCTATACAGCGCATATGGAACGGCATACCGTGCTTTGTGGACTACCACTGTTTCATATCTACGGCTGTATTATTCAAGGAGTTGCCGCCTTCGCTGTGGGATATCGCATCGTACTGATGACGCCTGGCGGATTTCGCTCACCGGTAGCGATGAAGAACTTTTGGAATCACATCGAGCGTTTTCAGGTGAAGCAATTCTCAGCCGTTCCAACTGTACTCATGGCGTTAGCGGATATTCCCGTAGGCGACGCCGATATCAGCAGCCTGACCAATATCAATTCGGGTGCTGCACCGCTCTCGCTGCCATTCGAACTCAGCTTCGAGAAGAGTTTTGGCGTAGAGGTAGGCAACGGCTATGGCATGACTGAAACAACTGCGTTAATTTCACGCGCTCCACTTATCCAACCACCCGGCAGCGTCGGCATGCGCGTACCCTATTCACAGATTCGCATTGCCCACGTCGATGGAACTACGGTCACTAAAGACTGCCCGCTAGGTGAAAGCGGCGTCATCCTGGTAAAAGGTCCACAGGTATTTGAGGGCTATAAGAGCAATGTCGATAATGCCTCTGCCTGGGTCGAGGATGGCTGGTTCAATACCGGTGACATCGGTTATATGGATGCCGAAGGCTTCCTCTATCTGTCAGGACGCGCTAAAGATCTCATCATCCGCAGTGGCCACAACATCGACCCAGAATTGATCGAGGAGCCACTCAATGTCCACGCTAGCGTAGTGACATCCATTGCAATAGGACTGCCCGACCCTTATGCGGGCGAGCTGCCTATGGCCTATGTGGTCAAGGTTGCTGGTAGCAACGCGACTGAACAAGAACTTATCGAACATTGCGCCAGCACAATGTCTGAGCGCGCGGCGATTCCAAAAAGAATCGAGTTTATTGATGCAATGCCGCTCACCGCTGTCGGTAAAATATTTCGACCAACTCTTCGTCAAAAAATTTCAAAACAAGTTATCCTTGAACTACTAGCCAGAAAATCTATAGATGCGACTGTTACCGGTGAATTGGAGAAGAAGCGAGGACTGGTTCTCAGCATCGATGTGGCCGACAAGGCTAAGATTGACGAAGTTAAGAAGCTTGTCGAAGGATACATATTTATCAGCGAAGTTAATTAGTCGATCCTGAAAAATGTATCTCGATATCGAGTTCAATCACCTGGCTTCATAAGTAGCTAAAATGTCGACAAGAAAATTGCAGTAGCATGCATTGTTCTGGCCGTCGCATTGCCCGTAAGGGCAATGCGACGGCCAGAAGCCAGTGCAATGACACTTTCACGCCAGCTTTTGGCACACGGCAGTCCGAAAAGTCATGAATGGCTTTTCAGCATCAACTAATTAGGGTACCTCTACCGGAGAAACGAGCATGAACATTAAGACAGGCACTATGCCAGCCAGACTAATCACCTCAGTGTTACTACTGCTATTTCTAGCCTCGTGCACGGCTACAGGCATGACTCGAGGAACACCTAGCGAGCGCAGGCAGGCTATTCAAGAGATGCGCCAGGAGGTACTCACGGAGCTCTATGGGCTCAAACCCGACACGAGAGCACAGATAGCGAGCGCGAGTGGCTATGCGGTATTTTCCAACGCCAACATCAATCTCATCCTAGCCAGTTTTGGTGGTGGTATCGGTGTAGTTCGATCCAATGGCAGCGACACCTATATGCGCATGGGGGAAGTAGGCTTCGGCATAGGTGCGGGTGTGAAAGATTTTCGCGCTATCTTCGTCTTCCACAATAATGACGCACTGGAACGCTTCATGGACGTGGGTATATCGATTGGTGGACAGGCAGATGCGGCGGCGAAGGCTGGAGATTTAGGCGGCTCTGTGAGCGGAGAAGCGATGCTGGATAATGTAACGGTGTATCAATTAACCCAAAGTGGTCTAGCGCTACAGGCGACTATCAAGGGTACACGCTACTGGCAGGATGCGGACCTGAACTAAAAAATGGGCGCAACCAGGGGCAAGGACTAATTACGCCATCTTCTCGTCCCTGGCGGGAATATACTTATACTGGAGCTTGAGTCGCGCAGGATAGAAGATGAATCGATAATCTTTACCTTGTTGTTACTCGGCCTATAGACATTGTCATACAGTGCCAGGATTCTAGCAGCAGTATCCGTGTAGCGCTTCGCCTCAGATTCATTTCCCAATCGTAAATAGGTGCCAGCAAGAGCATAATAAAAATCTGGCTCCTCCTCTTTTAGCCGCACGGCTCTTCGAAATGACTTACGCGCCTCGTCGAAATCTCCCTCGTCAAACGCCACACTTCCCAGAGCGAAATGATAGTAGGGATTTCTATTGTTGAATCGCTCAATCGCCTCTTCGTATTCTCCTGCTAGCTGAGGATTACCAGCACGGCGATAGTATTTGGCAAGATTGTTAATCGCCGTTGCATTGTTATCGTCAATACTAAATGCCATGCGATAAGCATACTCGGCATACTCACTATTGCCCAAACGGTTATAAGTGCTGCCTATATTGTTCCAGGCAATAGACGACTCATCATTCAAGAACAAAGCATTTTTAAAGTAGATCAGGGCCTCTTCATAATTCGCCTCAATAAGTTGCTCAACACCTAAATTATTAAAGTAGAGAGAACGCGCAACCCCATCCGAGACGATATCCGATGTGAGCTGCTGCAATGAAATCTCGGGCGTGAAATCGACGACGTAAGTCCGACGCGCACTAATCCTGCCACTCGCATTAATATGCTGACTCAACACTAATAGATTGCCACGGCGATCCCAGCTTGGTTGCACATCGACAGTTTGAAAATTGGCATCCAGTCCAACATAACGTGCCATTGCTATATACAAATTCATTACACCTAGGCAATTTCCCTTCCGCGCGTAGAAGGCTTCCATCGCAGTGTGGGTCTGCTCACTTGAATATTGAATATGCAGAAAATTTTCGCCGTAAAGGAGATCTTGCAGTTTGTCTACGCGAGTTTCCTCGCCATCTCTAGGCTGGATGTAGGAATCGATAAATTGCTTCACTTCATCTGAAATATAGAGGGGGTCAATTTCAGGATAACGATCTGCACTTTGATCATTTATGGCAGCGTGGATTTCTTCATCTTGAATAAATTGAGTATCGATATCGATACCGATGCAGCCCACCAGAGCCACAGACAATGCAACAACTGCGATTCCTCTAAAACTCTGAGATGCTAGCGTCATTATCTTGCTCATAGTGGTTAGTAGCGACTGGGGGTTCTCTGGCCAGATTTATCAATTTTCATGAATTCGTAACGACCCCGCAGAAAACTCAACTGATCCTCGTGCAGGCGTCGGAATAAGCCTATCCATCCTGCGTAGGTCGCAACTTCCGTCATACTCTGACCTAGACCGGAATAATCTAGCTTCTCGTCCAAACGACTCGCGTATCTCCCCCAACTATCTAAATAATCAGAGGTTTTTCCCGCGGAATTGAATTGATATTCTAATGCTGCTTGGGTCTGAGCGATACGCATATTGTCCGCAGAGAGAAATCGCACCTCGTAGTCTACCTCAAACTGCAGCCGCCCACCTTCTGCGACCTGCTGCCAGTCTACTCCAATATCGATGATCACACTCTTAGTAACCCGCAAATTTGGCACAAATTTAAACGGCTGCGTATCGGCATGCATTATCGCAAATCCCACATCGGTATCGCGCAGTACCGAGGAGATTTGCACTTTGCCATCGGCGTCTATATCGACGATGGCATCGGAATTAATAACTTCCGACCTAGCCACAAAATCGAACAAGGCTTTCGCATCTTCCAACCCAATCTCGGGCAACCTCCAATTCATCCCCTCCTCATCGACTAGGGCCAACTCGCCATCGCGGAAAACGAGTTCCGTCGGCGCGAAACCTAGACTAGCGACCTCTCCCAGAGCGACACCACCTGGCACTATGATCGCCTCAATAGTAGATTGATTGAATTCGTCGCCGAGAGTTTCTTTCAAGAACACTGAAGGTTCCCTGCGCGCCAGAGAGCCATCACCTCTATTCCCGTCATCGACAAACAAGGAATTACTTTTCCTGCGCACGCGCTCGCCGAGGTATTCGAGTTCAGTCACCTTGGTTCTATACCTGCGAGCGACGCGGCTATCTATCGCCAGCCGCTGAGCCGCAGTCGCATACAATTCAGCGGCGACAGTCGCACGGCCAACATCGAAAACCAATTCAATGGCATGGCCATAGTCAGCGGCAACGTCGGCCAATTTTTCCGCAGCGGCCAAATCGTCTGCATAAAAAGTAACAAACAGGCGCTGCTCACTGCCACTTTGAAGCCAGCGCTCGGTAAAAACCGCTGAAGACACAGAATCAAAGCCATCTATCAAGATCGCTACGCCGCCTAGCTCAGATCCCCTGTAGGCAGTCTCCCAGCTGGCAATCTCCTCACTACTAGCGAGGCTGTCGATGGGCAGATCCGGAAAACGCCCCAGCCTCGGCCGCTGGATCCGCTGGCGCACAACCTCACGTGAATTCAAGTTAGACGTGACATCTATATCATACGCGCCCAGCGCGTCCGCAACTGTGAGCAAGAAGGAGTCTTGCTGCACCCCTTCATCAAGCGAGTCTGCCGCAACCTGCACGGAGCAGCATAAGAGCGCTACAGCAAGCAAGCAAGTCGCCCAGCTTGAAAGCTTAAAGCCCACGCAAGAACTCTTCCTAAAAGCCCTAATCGCAAACGTCATAAGGTTCACCACGTCTCTTTCTTAACAATCTCTCGCGCAGTTGCGTCACCCACCGAGGTTCTCCGAAAAAGTGAATCGGTTGAGCTAGCTCTGTTATCAATCGTTCGGCTTCCTCAAATTGATCTGCAGCAATAGCGTATCGAACCGCCTGCTCCAAGATAAAAGTATCCGCGGGCAATAACTCGAATGCTCGCTGCTGATAAGAAACGCCTTGCTCCCAATCGTTCCCCTGCAAGAGGTAGTACTCACCCATAGCGAGATTCGCTTCCGGACTCTGTGGCCTAATTTCTACAGCGCGATTGAAATATTCGTACACGTCTGCGGTTATCAGGCGCCTCTCACCAAGCGGCCATAGATTTTCGCAGTCTTCTAATTCGCTCTCCCAATACTCTCCATAGTCCAATAGGATATTAGGATTCTGCGGCGCCAACTCAGCCGCCTCGATAAAGTACCTGGCTATGCGCTGATCCATGCCTGTCGTCTCGCTCATGCGCAAAGCGTCGCCTATACCAGACAGTCCGCGCGCAAATCCTGCATCCTGCTTCAACGCAATCTCGAACATTATCTCCGCCACCTCCGCATTCCCGGAGTTGAGCGCGAGTTCTGCGAGCGCCGTCGCCAAGGGAGTTCCCTCAATGGCACCGCTGCCGAGAAGCTCCGGCTCGATCAGGTAGTCGGTCTGGATCGTGCCTGCGGGCCTCTGACTAGTTAATAAATAAGAGTGCAATTCTTCGTCGAGCTGCTCGGTAGTAACTTCAAATGAGCGGTCGTATGCATAGCGAAGATTGCGGCCCTCCAACAAATGCTTCAGAAAACTTTGTAATTGCGCCCTGCGATCTGGGAAGCCCTCTTCTTCATAGGCATGCAGTAAATAGTGTAGCAAGGTGCTAGATTTCATATTTGCGATCTGAATGACTCTGGGCGACGCTAGAGCATCATCACTATAGAGAAGCCGATCCATCGACAGTGACGCGAAAACATTAGCGAGCACTTCATTGCCAGCGCGACTAAAGCGCTCAAACTCCACGTCATCTCCATCTACCTGCACGCGACCCAAATAGCCGGCGAGTCCTTCCTCATACCAACGCGGGAGACTCAGATCATTAAAATTACGCACGAGAAAGTGAGCGTAGTGATGAAAACCTAAAGAGATTGAGCTTTCCTCGTCGAACGCGAAAGCCAAAAAATTCGCACGAGGGGTAGAGGAGAAAAAAGCAGAATCGCTAGTAGCGACAATAGTTTGTAATGTCTCTACATCATCGAACAGGTAGACCAGATTGGGAATGCTAGCCTTGGGAAAGCTATTTACTCCAGAAATTGTAAAGGAGGCGACTTGACGCCAAATTTCTAGCTCATTCGCAAATCGATTCGTCTGCCTCAAAGATTGCTGGCTGTAGATTTGAAAATTATCGCTGCGCACTTCGACCCAGCGATCTCTGAGTATCTGCTCCTGAGCAGCGCTCAAGGAGGAGAAAAACAACAGTGCCATGCCGAGTATCGGCAGTAGACTTGGAGGGATCACTGGTAGCTGACGAAACATGCTAATTCACCCGACTAACGAGGAAAATTCCAGCATATTACTTTAGCATGTCGACGCTCAGGGCTTAAAGAAAAACCGCAGCGGCGCCGTAAACCCACTCAAGGTGAGGGCTACATGGCTGGATAATTCGGCCCACCGCTACCTTCCGGCACCACCCAGTGGATATTCTGCGAAGGGTCCTTGATATCACAGGTCTTACAATGCACGCAGTTCTGGCCGTTAATCTGAAACTTCTTACTCCCATCCGCTTCTTCAATGACCTCATAAACGCCTGCAGGACAATAGCGTTGTGCCGGCTCATCATACAGCGGCAGGTTGTGTTCGATGGGGATAGATGAGTCTTTTAACTGCAGGTGGCAGGGTTGGTCTTCCGCGTGATTGGTATTCGAGAGGAACACCGAAGACAATTTGTCGAAGCTAATCTCACCATCGGCCTTCGGGTAGGAAATCTTCGGGCTCTCTGCCGCCGTTTTCAGCTGCGCATAGTTATGCGACTTATCATGAAATGTCAGCGGGAACTTGCCGAAGAAAATATTCTGCTCAATAAAAGTTAGTGCGCTGCCTAGCCAAAACCCGAACTTGTGAAATCCTGCGCTAAAGTTTCGCGTTTTGTGCAGCTCGTCGTGTAGATCAGAATTGGCAAAACGCGCAGCATAGTCAACCAGCTCTTTCTCAGTCGACTCGGCACTCAGTGCAGCAAACAATGTTTCTGCCGCGATGATTCCAGACTTCATTGCGGTGTGACTGCCCTTGATCTTGGCCGCGTTCATCGTACCCGCATCACAACCGATGAGCAGTCCGCCGGGAAATGTCATCTTCGGCAAGGAGTTTAGGCCGCCCTTTATAAGCGCTCTCGCTCCATAGCTGATTCTCTTACCGCCTTTTATAGTTTGCTTGATTGTAGGGTGTTGCTTAAATTTCTGAAATTCATCGAAGGGGCTAATGTGTGGATTCTTATATCCGAGATCCACGATGAGGCCGAGAGATACCTGATTGCCTTCAATGTGGTACAGGAAGCCACCGCTAGTCCCTGCAAAGCTATCGCCTATCATCGGATAGCCAATCGTATGAACAACCAAGCCTTCCTTGTGTTGTTCCTCTGGAATTTCCCAGACTTCCTTGAGGCCTAGCCCGTAGTGTTGCGGATCGCTGTCTTTGTCGAGTTGAAACTTACTGATTAATTCCTT
Organism: SAR86 cluster bacterium; assembly: GCA_002401885.1. Classification (GTDB taxonomy): domain Bacteria; phylum Pseudomonadota; class Gammaproteobacteria; order Pseudomonadales; family Pseudohongiellaceae; genus UBA9145. The sequence goes on along the minus strand of NVUL01000098.1, from coordinate 5,546 downwards.
GCCCAAGTGACCGCGACAGCCCTCGGCCAGAATCGTGTACTTTGCATGAAACTCGAATCCGGGCTCAAAGGAAGGCTTCTGCTCGCCATTGGCATCAATGCCCATGTCTCCAGTAGCAACACCTTTTACGCTGCCGTCTTCATTGTAGAGAATTTCCGCTGCCGCAAACCCCGGAAAGACTTCCGCGCCTAGCTCCATCGCCTGTTCGGCCAGCCAGCGGCAGAGGTTGCCGAGCGAGATAATATAGTTGCCATCGTTATGCATCGGTCTGGGAACGAATAGCCCTGGAAACTTGAAGGATTTTTTGGCCGAGGGCAAATAGTAGACTTCGTCTCCCGTTACCGCGGTATTTAAAGGAGCACCCCTTTCCTGCCAGTCTGGAAACAATTCATTCAGTGCCGAAGGCTCGAATACCGCGCCCGATAGAATATGCGCTCCAATCTCTGAACCCTTCTCTAGTACGCAGACCGAAAGTTCAGTCCCCGCTTCCTTCGCCATCTGCAAAAGCCGACACGCCGTGGACAATCCTGCTGGCCCACCACCTACAATGACTACATCGACTTCCATGGATTCACGTTGCATTTAAAACCTCTGGTCTACCTAAAGACGCATTCAGCTATTTGGATTTGTTTGCCGGCTCCAGTATTCCCTCTGGGGCCCGCTTCGTTCGCAGGCGGCCATTATCCTCAATTCCCGGAACAAGCGCAAAGCAGCGCTTATCTGGACACATTACAAAATGTCACAAATAAGACTCTACCAGCGATTCTTTAGCGGGTCGATTATGTGCATACTTACGCCCAATTTCGCACAGGCATTGCCCGTAATGCGAAATTCAGAGCAATTAAAAATTATATCTCCCGGAGTCTTGTATGCGCTGTAACTCAGCCTCGAATCGTGTTCTTTCAATCGTCCTTCTCTTAAGCGGAGTCATATTCTCTATGTCCTCGCTCGCACAAGAGCCCACGACTAACGATTCAACAGTCACCTACCCGGCGGAGTTTTTCGCTCAGTACGAGCCTTTCTCCGTTAACGACATGCTCGATCGCATTCCAGGCATCAATACTGCACGCGGCGATGGTGGCGGCGGAAATGGCGGCCCTGGCAGCTCCAGCGGCGCTGGTCGACGCGGTCTAGGCCTAGGCGGCGACCAGATCCTAATCAACGGTAGACGCACAACCGGTAAGGAGAACGAGGGCAGTAGCCAGCTCAGCCGGATACCGGCAAATCAAGTGCAGTATATCGAGATCATCCGCGGCACCTCCGGCGAACTCGATGTTCGTGGTGGCAGCCAGGTCATCAATATCGTGCTGCTGCAAGCGGAGACCCGCTCCTCCATCGCCTACGAGATCAACACTGATCATCTTCACGACGGCGAACTAAAACCCGGCGCAAAGGTTTCACTCACGGGGCAGCGCGGCGCGTTGGACTACCTTTTTAGTGCCGAGTCCGAACCACGATGGGAAAGACGCAAAGGATTTGAGAACAGCTTCTTAGCCGATGGAACGCCAAACGACAATGTCAGCCGAGTTACAACCACCGATTCACAGCCGCTGGTGTTCAGCGCTAACCTCGGCTACGAATTCGGTGCTAACGATATAGCGCACATCAACGCACAATACGAAGACAGAGATGCTCCCTTTATAGAAGAAAGAACTATTTTTAACTTTCTGAGCGCGCCAAGAAAAGACACAGTGCAATTTGATGACACCAATCATAGCAGTGAGTTCTGGGAGATCGGTGGTGACTACGAGCACACTTTCGCCAACAACGCGCGCTGGAAAACCCTCTTCATCGTAAACAAGAAAGAAGACGACAGCCTGCGCGAGCGCTTCGATATTGGCGCCACAACTCGCGAGAAGGATTTGTTCCTCGCGAACTTCAATCGCTATCAGGAGAGGATTATTCGCAGCTCTTATTCCTTCGCCTTTGCTGGCAGCCAGAATATCGAAGTTGGCATAGAACGAGCACAAACGATTCTCGATTCCTCTCTACAACTGGGCTTGCTGTCCGGATCCGGAATTGCATCGCCGATCTTCGGCGGACTACCAGAGATAAACAACGCGAATGCGACGGTAGAAGAACTTCGCTACGAATCGTTCATGATTCATAACTGGCGAATTAATAACCGCATGTCGCTTGAGAGTACCTTGATTGTGGAAACTTCGGAGATTTCGCAATCTGGAGATGTCAGCAAGAAACGCGACTTCGATTTCATCAGACCGAAGGTAGACTACCGTTTCGATATAACACCATCTCTACAATTTCGTGCGACCGTAGAAAAAGATGTCTCGCAGTTAAGTTTTAATGACTTCACTGCAAATACCAATTCAGGCGATGACGATCAGAATACGATCGCTGGAAATCCCGAATTGCGACAGGAGCAGTCCTGGCGCTACGACCTAAATCTCGAGTACCGCTTCAACAATAACAACGGTGTTATAAGCTCGAACATCTACTACCACGACCTCGAGGACGTGATCGATCGGGTCGATGTTTCAACGCTGACAACCATCCAGTCTGCCAATGGTAATATCGGCGACGGTGAGCGCTACGGACTAAGTCTTAACGGTAGTCTTCGCTTGAGTTTTATAGACCAACCTGGAATATTGGTTACTACCGGACTGGATCTAGAAAGCTCTAGCGTTGCCGACCCTTTCCTCGGCATCGATAGGCGCCTCAATCGCCAGGGCCGAGGTAGCTACAGCCTCGGCTTCAGACACGACATGCCAGAACGAGATATAAACTATGGATTCACCTATCGAAACAGCATTCTGGACGGCCGGAAGGTGTTCGACATCGACAGAATCGAATCCTATAACTCAGACGCATTCTCGGTCTTGTTCGTAGAGTATCAGGGCTGGGAAGGAATGACTTTGCGATTCGAAGCTACCAATCCCCATGAGAGTGAGCGCTGCCGTGTTCGCCTTCGCTATAACGGCGGCACGATTGCAACTGGCGCACTAAGCGAGCTAGAAGATTCATGCAGCCACACAGGTGAGAAGTACGCTATAAAGATACGCGGTACTTTTTAAAAACAACCTGGTAGAAATTCAAGCGAGCAGATTGTTATCGCAATCTGCTAAAGCTCCTCCGACCAAGGTCGATAGCCATTCTCTTGGGCAAAGCGAAATTCCTCGCGAAACAGCGAAATATGGCACTTTTGCCATCTTTATTACACAATTTGTAACAGCATTGAAGAAATCCCATCAGTATAATCTCGCCCCGTTAAAGCAATAACAACGATCCATCCAAAGACTTTCTAAGAACCTCAATTCGACTTGACGACCAGCAAAACTATTCTGGAAAGAAAGATTTTGGTGTGAAACTCGAAATAGCAACGGAGCACTACAATGACACGGCGTCTTTCACTGCCTGAAAAGCTTATCAGACTTAGCCTTCTTGGCCTCGCTATAGCGGGAGCGAATCAGGGCTATGCGCAGCAAGTCGAACCACAGGCCGCCGACGGATCTACTATAGTGTACGAGGCAGATTTCTTCGCACAATATTCTCCGGTGTCAGTCAACGACATGATTGATCGCATCCCTGGAATAAGTCTCGCCTTAAACGGCAACAGGAATAATCGCGGCAATAGTCGCGGCCTAGGCTCCGGCGAAGGAGAAATCCTCATCAACGGGCAACGCACGACCGGCAAAAGCAATGAGGGGCGCAGTCAGTTGAGTCGTATCGCTGCCGATCAGGTCGACTACATTGAAATTATACGTGGCACCTCCGACGATATGGATATCCGTGGCGGCGGCCAGGTTGTTAACGTCGTACTACTCGATGCACAGTCCCGCTCCAGCATCTCCGCCGAGGTCAATATGGACTGGCTGCACGACGACACTCTCGACCCTGGTGCCAAGCTGTCCTATACAGGTCAGACTGGCGCGTTCAACTATCTATTTCATATCGAAGCCGAACCGCGTTACGAAAACCGGTTTACCCATGAATTCAGCGTTGACCCCGATGGCGAGTTACTGGAGACCCGATTCCAGGAAAACTTGCGCAATCAAACTGAGTACGAGACCAGCTTCAATCTTGGCTACCAGTTTGAGAAGAGCATGGTGCAATTCAATGGACTCTTTGCCGAGAGCAACCCGCCTACTGATATAACGCGGGTCATCAATGACCATACCACCGGCACGTTAATCACGACCCACGAACGCGAAGATGAACAACGCAATCGAAACAATTGGGAGATCGGTGGCGACTACGAATACAGCTTCGACAGTGGCAGTAAGTACCGCTTCCTATTTATTGTGAACGATCGCGACTTTAGCTATACGCGGGATCGCTTCGATGTATTTGCCGAATCAGAGGAAAAGGATCTCTTCCTGTTCTCTGCGGGCCGCGATCGCGAACGCATCGGTCGCACCTCCTATACCTTTGATCTAGGCCCCACTCAAGGCATGGAGCTCGGCATCGAGGGCGCGCAGACGATACGCGATTCAGACCTGCGCCTAGGCTTGTCAGGTACCGGCATCGCATCAGGCGCTCACGGCGGGCTAGTAGCGCAAGACGTTAGCAATGCGGGCTCTACGGTTGAGGAAATACGTTTAGAGAATTTTGCCATTCATAACTGGCAGATCAACGACCGCATGTCCTTAGAAAGCTCATTGATCTATGAAACATCGACGATTACCCAGTCCGGAGACGTCGTCAACGAAAGAGACTTTTCTTTTGTGCGCCCCAAGCTCGACTATCGGTTCGACATTACTCAATCCCTGCAACTTCGCACGACAATTGAGAAAACTGTTTCACAATTGAGCTTCTCCGATTTCAGCGCCACCGCCGACAACTCAGACGATGACCAGAATACGCAGGCCGGTAATCCCGAAATCGCGCAGGAGCAGGCCTGGAACTACGAGATGAATTTGGAATTTCGCCTGCCCAATAGTATTGGCGTGCTCAATACCGAGCTTTACTACCGAGACTTGGTTGACGTAATCGATCGCATCGATGTTTCTCCTAACCCGACCGACCTGCAGTCTGCACGGGGCAATATTGGAGATGGTAAACGCTACGGGGCCAACTTCGACGCTAGCACGCGTCTTGGCTACCTCGGCGTTCCTGACGCGCTACTCTCACTCGGATTTAGTGTACAAGACTCGCAGGTAATTGACCCCTTCCTCGGTACGGAGCGACGCCTACGCAGAAACAATCGCTGGTTCGGGCGCGCCAATTTCCGACACGACATCACCAAATACAATTTCAGTTATGGCTTCAGCTACTTCAATTTCGCGCGCGATGGAAGCAGCCAGACACAAATAGATATCATCGACACGGAAACCGAAATTGGTGATTACCGTGTAAACTTCTTCGCGGAAAAACAAGCGTTCAACGGCATTACTTTTCGCTTCGATATACAAAACGCCAATAACCAAACCCGCTGCAGGACAAGAACTCGCTATGTTGGTGCAACGGCCGCTGGAATTGTAGAAGAGGTCGAAGACTCCTGCTACGGCACCGGCGTAAAGTATGCCCTAAAGATTAGACAGACGTTCTAGCATGAAAATTGACTCGAAAAAAAAGACAGCACTGCTGTC
>NVUL01000097.1 GCA_002401885.1 SAR86 cluster bacterium | reverse complement strand
CGACCCTGGCCAGTGATTGTCTTGGGAGCCTCTGGTCATAACTGACCAGAGGCTCCCTCTCTCACTAGCGCAAACTAGGTAGCTGGTAGCCATCGGCATCTAACTTTGCGCGAATGACTTTCTTGTCTATCTTACCTGTAGAGGTAAGGGGGATCGCATCTGTGACGATCACATCATCCGGCAATTGCCACTTGGCGAAGATCTTGCTGCAGTGTTCGAGCACAGCCTGTTTATCCAACGACTTGCCTTCCTCCATGATGACCAGCGCAACTGGCCGTTCATCCCATTTCGGGTGAGGCTGCGCTACAACCGCAGCCTGTGCAACCTCGTCCATGCCTACGATATGGTTCTCCAAGTCTACCGATGATATCCATTCGCCGCCCGACTTGATCAAATCCTTAGAGCGATCGGCGATGATAATATACTGCTCAGGATCAATCTTCGCGACATCGCCAGTTACTAGCCAGCCGTCATGAAATTTGTCCGGTTGTGGGTCGTCGAAGTATTCCGATGCAATCCATGGCCCTTTAATGCAGAGTTCACCTACTGCCTCTCCATCGTGTGGTAGGCGGTTCCATTCCTCATCGAATATCTCGATCTCAAGTCCCGGCATGGCAAGGCCGGCTTTTGCAATATTTTCAAATTGTTGATCTTCAGATATGTTTATGTGTGAGCGTTTGGCCACTTTTCTCGACAAAGTGCCAAGAGGATTTGTCTCGGTCATTCCCCAGCCCTGAATCATTTCTACGTTATAACTGTCCCAGTACCAGCGCATCATAGAAACCGGTGGCGCAGATCCACCACAGGTCATACTTTTTAGTTTGCTGAGGTCATACTTTCCGGGAGCGGCCTCAAGTGCAGCCTTAACTCCCTGCCAGATAGTTGGAACACCAGCAGAGATAGTAACTTCTTCCTCATCCATCAACTTAAGAAAAGCATCCGGCACCATGAAACGATGCGGCATAACCTGTTTGCAGCCCAGCATGGAGGCGCAGAAAGGCAGCCCCCATCCCATGGCATGAAACATTGGCACAATGCCGAGCAAGGAATCGAGTGAAGATAAACCTATAGAATCTGTTAGGCATTCGGTAAGCGTATGCAAATAAGTAGAGCGGTTTGTGTACATTACGCCTTTCGGTTTGCCAGTAGTTCCTGACGTGTAACACAAACCCATAGGTGAATTTTCATCTATGTCTGGCCAATCGTAAGTAGTATCCGCGCCTGCGATAAAGTCTTCATAGTCAATCTGGTTTTCGAATGAACTCTCGCCGCCCTCGCCATGACGGCAGATGATGAGAAGCTCGACACTAGGCAGCTTGCCCCAGAGTGGCTCCAGCAGTGGGAGTAAATCTTCATCGGCGAAGATTACCCTGTCGTTCGCGTGATTAATGATGTATTCGAGGTCGGTCGGAGATAGTCTGATGTTCAGCGTGTGCAGTACGGCACCCATGGAGGGCACTGCTTGATACAACTCGAGGTGGCGATAATTATTCCACATGAAGCTGCCTACTCTGTCACCTACCTCGATGCCATGTTTTTGAAGGGCGTGGGCAAGCTGATTCGCTCTATCCCAGGTTTGCTTCAGTGTCTGTCGGTGCATGCCCTCGGCCTGCATGGTGACGACCTCTACATCAGGATCCAGGATTGCACCCCTGCCTAGTATTCTGGACATCAATAGAGGTGTTTTCTGCATTGTCATTCGGATTCTCTCCTGTTTGCCGTAGTCTTATTCGCGCCGTGGAGTTGGAGCATAGCCGATAACTAGGCGCTAGTTCAAATGAAGCTCGAGGCCGCAATCCTAGGTTGATGCGGCTACCGTAATTGAATTGACGAGCAGGGGGGTTTATTCTCTTAAGACACCGCACACCAGATGTTATAGCTTTGAGAAGTCAGAGTGACCATGGAGAAAGTAATGATAAGTGCCACGGAACACGCCAAGAAGAAAATCACAGTTAAGGGAAAAACGATGGCTTACGTGGAGATGGGCGAAGGCGAGCCAATCATCTTCCAACATGGCAATCCTACCTCTTCCTACCTATGGCGAAATATCATGCCGCATCTACAGGATCAGGGTCGCTGTATTGCAATCGATCTCATTGGTATGGGTGATTCCGATAAGCTAGATAATCCCGGCGCCAGCTCCTATACCTTCGCTGAGCATAGAGATTATCTGGACGGCGCCTTGGAAGCACTGGGCGTCGAGCGCGATGTCACTCTGGTTATTCATGATTGGGGTTCAGCTCTCGGTTTCGATTGGGCAAACAGACATCGTGATGCCGTCAAGGGTATTGCCTATATGGAAGGCATCGTTCGGCCAGTATCATGGGATGAATGGCCTGAGGCGGCTCGAGGCGTGTTTCAAGGCTTTCGCTCGGAGGCTGGTGAAGAGATGGTAATTGAAAAGAACACCTTCGTTGAGAGAGTGCTGCCAGGCTCTATTCTGAGAGATCTGAGCGAGGAGGAGATGGCAGTCTACCGGCGTCCCTTCCAAAATAGTGGCGAGGACCGGCGACCGACTCTTACCTGGCCACGACAAATACCTATCGATGGGGAGCCAGCAGATGTCGCCCAGATCGTGCAGGCCTATGCTGATTGGCTTGCTGAAGCGGATCTGCCCAAGCTGTTTATCAATGCTGAGCCGGGTGCGATATTGATAGGGCCGCAGCGAGAATTTTGTAGGTCTTGGCCGAATCAGACCGAGGTGACGGTCTCGGGAAATCATTTTCTACAGGAGGATTCACCGCACGAGATTGGGAAGGCGATCGCCGAATGGCGAAAGACGATCTAATGCTACTGACCTACACTCTTAGATAACTGGATGAACATTGTGAGCCATCAACTGGAATTTATTGGTAAGGCGGCACAGAGCCTGTGCGCGCTCTTGATACTATTTACTGTTTTCTTGGCTGACGCGCAGCAGTCAGGCAGCGAGGCTGCGGACCTCGAAAATCGCCAGCTAATGGAAGGAGATTGGCTCATCAATGAAGAGCTATCTGACAATAGCGACGATCAAGTGGAAGAGGCGATCAAGGAAGGTGGGGGAAAGGTAGCTCGGCGCTTTTTCAGGAAGCGTCCAGAAGACTTCTATCGAGGTGGCCCGGAGGAGCAGGAACTGTACGACCGCATCACCTATGACGATGTATTGAGTATCGAATACGCAGAGCCGGAATTCACATTCACCTATGCCGATGACTATCAGCGTATCTTTCACACAGATGGTCGTCGGCGCAGAACTACGGCCAATAATTTCTATGCGCAGGGTGGTGAAGACTTCTCGTTTGGGAACTGGGAGGCTGCGTCGCTAGTCGTCGAGGCTAGGCCGCGCGATGGCGGCTTCACGCTCGAGACCTACACGCTCGAAGAGGGTGGAAATCGATTGCGAGTCGAGATGACCATCGAGCCGGAGTCATTTCGCGGGGCTATTCGTCTAACGCGAGTCTATGACCGCGCCAATTGAGCGACGATCTCATCTTCAACTTCTCTTAGACGGTCTTTTCCGAAAAAGATTTCATCGCCAATAAAAAATGTAGGTGCGCCGAACGTGCCTCGGTTTACCGAAGCCTCGGTGCTCTCTATCAGTTTCTGCTTCAAATTGGGTTCTACGCTTCCCTCTAGCAATTCATCCGCTGGTAAGTTTGCGGCTAGCAGAGCGGTCTTAATAATTTCGGGATCAGCCATATTGAGTTCCTGCTCCCACATACATTGATATACCGCCTCGATGTATTCCTTACCTATGCCCATATCACCAGCACAGACAGCGCCACGCATGATATGCAGTGTATTTACGGGAAAGTTGGGGTTGAATTTAAACTTTGAAAGGTCGTGTTTCTGTATGAAGCGTTTTGTCTCAAGGGCGTTGTATTCAGATTTATTCCTGATGCCGGCGAAGGCTTCCATAGGCGACTTGTTGTTCGTGGCTCTGAATACTCCGCCTAGCAAAATTGGCACATAGTCGAATGTGATGCCAGTGCGCTGTTCGATGGCTGGTATAACTCGATGGCAGTAGTAGGTATTTGGGCTGCCAAAATCGAAATGGAATTCTGCTTTAATTGTCATAATTTGATTCGTACCTTTTGATTTGAACAAGAGTGAATTGAACAAGAGTGATGCGAGCAAGGTTTAGAATTTTTCTGCGAAAGGTCTGATATCCATCTCATGGGTCCAGGCATCGTTCTTCTCGCCATTACGTCGTCCAAGACACACAATGAAGCCGCCAGCGGCGAACCGGCGTGCTATAGCGGCGCCGATGTAGTCGCCGGCGTCGATGATGACGCAAACAGGAGAAGCGTTTTTCATGGTATTGGCTTAGTCTTGCTACTGCTCTAGAGTGGCTTGACGAATTTAAGTGTCATACGGTCGCTTTCGCCGATGGCCATATATTTGTCTCTGTCCACATCGCCCATCCTATAGTTAGGCGGCAGAGTCCAAACACCTTCAGGGTGGACGGCAGGATCTTTCGGGTTGGCGTTTAACTCGCTGCTGGCCACAAATTCGAATCCAGCCCCCGCAGCGAGTTCCTTAACATAGGCCTCGGTGACGTAACCGGAAGTGCGCATGACGTCCATGCCAGCATCGGGCTTGGCTCTATGCTCTACCACCCCTAACACTCCACCTGGTTTTAATGCTTTGTAGAACGTGGCGAAGTATTCGTGTTCCTGCCCCGCCATGATCCAATTGTGTACATTGCGAAACGTAAGTGCCATGTCCGCTGACTCGGGAGGTGCAATGGCAACCTCGTGAGGAGGATTCAAATGCCGCACGGTAACCTTGCCGTAGAGACTTGGGTCCGCCGTGATCTTCGTTTCGAAGTTGCGTAGATTCGGTGGCATATATGACGCCGAGGCATTTGGCGAGAAGTGAGCCGCGTAGTACTTGCCATGATCGTGAAGATAGGGAGCCAATATCTCTGTATACCATCCGCCACCTGGAAGAATCTCTATTAGGGTCATGTCAGCTGCTAAGCCAAAAAAACTCAGAGTCTCCACAGGATTTCGAGATTCGTTTCGTGTGCGATTGGTGTCGCTACGATGCTCGCCTTCTGCCCATTGCGCTAGAGTCTTCGCGCTGACGCCGCCGTGATGATCGGCTAGGGAGAGCTGGGAAAAGCTCAGAGCGAAAGTTGCGAGCACGGCGGTAAAAATAAATTTGGAAGGTGTCATTAATAGCCTCATTTTGAATCAGATTTTTTTTAATTGGCGAACTCGGAGCTCTTACACTAGCTCCGATTCTTGCACGAAATATTCTGGCAGGCCAACGATATTGATTCCCAAGTGCTAGACTACGCTCTATTTACAGGCAGCTGTGACAGGCTGTTTATGTTGTAGTCGGGTTCGGATTGGATTCGGCCTGGGGAATCTAAGATGGGTAAATCGCTTTTTAGCACCGAGCTTCAGGTGCGGGACTATGAATGTGATCTTCAGGGTATCGTAAACAATGCCGTGTATCAGAACTATCTGGAACATGCGAGGCACGAGTTTCTGAATAGCCGTGGCTTGGATTTTGCCGAATTAACAGCGCTCGGAGTAATCATAGTTGTTATTCGAGCCGAGCTGGATTACAAGCAAGCTCTCAGGCCGGGTGATCGTTTTAGTGTGTCTGTTTCGGTCAAGAAATTGGGTCGATTGAAGGTGGTGTTCGAGCAAGAGATTAGAAGGCTCACAGACGATGAACTGATGCTCGAGGCCAAGATTATTGCTGTCTCGTTGAAAGATGGCGAGCGGCCCTATTTTCCTGAGGAACTGGCAAAATTATTTTAATCGTTTCTACGTATTCTTTAAGTATCACGGGCAGTTAATTCAAAAAAAAGCCCTCGTTGGGCGAGGGCTTAAAGGGTAAGAGAATTGCATGTGCAGAAACATGGCAATTCATTATAAAAGAACAGCAGCAGGCCATTTTTATTTCATGGGCCAAGAAACTTATTGGCACGGGGCTGGGAGGTAGCATCGGCGGTCTCTGGCATCGCGTGTCATTTCAAAATCTGGCCACAAGTGGCTGCGTCAGAATCTTAATCTACAACCTACTTTGTCCAAAGGACTAGAAAAGCAACCTATGAGCGATATTGCATCTGAATTACGGGCATTAGAACAAAGGAAGGAAGGCAGTTACGATAAACGTACCGAGCATCTAGATGATCAGGGGATGGCCTTGTTCATTAATCGGCTCATTCGTGAGGATTCTCCCTATCTATTGCAACATGCCCATAACCCAGTCAATTGGTATCCCTGGTCAGAGGAAGCCTTCAAGCACGCACGGGCTCAAAATAAACCTGTATTCTTGTCGATAGGCTACTCCACCTGTCATTGGTGTCATGTTATGGAGGTCGAAAGCTTCGACAACGTCGACGTGGCGGAGGTTTTGAATCAAGATTTCATTTGCATAAAAATGGACCGAGAACAGTACCCAGACATCGATGAGATTTACATGACGGGCGTTCAGTTAGTGTCGGGACAGGGTGGCTGGCCCATGTCCAGCTTCCTGTTAGCAGATGGCAAGCCGTTCTTTGGAGCAACTTATTTCCCCGCTGCTGCCTTTATCTCCCTGTTGAATCAGATTACCGAGGCTTGGAAGACGAAGTATACCGAGCTGGAATCTAGCGCGAAGCAAATAGCGGAAGGCATCGATAGAATCCTCGGCGAACGTAAACAAGCGGCTTCGCTGCAGGTAGACATCATTGAAAGCACTGTCGAGGCTCTGTCTCAACGCGAAGATCGTAGCTTCGGCGGTCTCTCTGGTGCGCCCAAATTTCCGCAGGAACCACTGCTGCTTTTACTGTTGGATCATATTCGCAGGGAGCGTGATGAAAAGGCGATGGGTTTCGTGGATAGGGCGCTCGAGGGCATGGGGCGTGGAGGCATCTATGACCAGATTGCCGGTGGCTTTCATCGCTACAGCGTGGATGAGCAGTGGCTAGTGCCGCATTTCGAGAAGATGCTCTACAACCAGTCGCAATTGGTTCTGGTGTATCTGCAGGCTTATGAGCTAAGTGGTCAACCTTTCTTCCGCCGCATTTGCGAACAGACCTTAAACTACGTTGCTCGTGATATGCAATTATCCGAAGGTGGCTTTTATTCTGCAACCGATGCAGATAGTGAAGGTGAAGAGGGCACGTTCTTTACCTGGTCGGTCGATGAGCTGCGGGACGTTTTAGATGCTTCCGAGATGCAGTTAGTAAGTCTGTTGTATTCACCCAGCGTACTCGGCAATTTCGAAGGCTCGAATATCCTCAACCTATCCAAGTCCCTGGAAGAATATGCAGCAGAATCTGGTATCGAAAATTTCACAGAGAATCTCGATAACGTGTTGCAGAAGCTCTACCTTGCGCGAGAAAAACGTATTCACCCACTGCGCGATGACAAGCTAATCGTCGCCTGGGCGGCAGCGATGATGACAGCCTTTGTCAAAGCTGCCACGACACTCGGTAATGAAGGCTATCTAAGTGTTGCTCGAAAGGCGGCTGGCTTCGTGTGGGGCAACAACGTAGACGAGACTGGTTGTTTGAAGCGCATCTATCTCGAGGGCACAGTCTCCATAGCAGGTCAGTTAGAAGACTATGCGAATTTCGCCGAAGCACTAATCGCCCTATACGATGCTACTAACGAGACGATCTATCTACAGCAGGCAGATAAACTCATGATCACTGCGATTACCGAATTTTGGGACGAGGAACATGCTGGTTTTTTCCTGAGCCCGAAGCAGCAAACAGGGCCACAGCTCACCCGCTCACGAAATGCTAGTGACGGTGCAATACTTTCACCGGCAGCGACCGCCTTGCACTGCCTTCTGCAGCTAGCGAGAAGAAATGAGCAATGTGATTCTGACAAGGGTGAAACCGAGCAGGCATTGCTAGAAAGAATCGACCGAGGTATAGGCTCGCTCTTGGGGCATATCAATGACAGTCCCTTGAGTCATCCCAGTATGCTGAGACTAATGTCAGACCGGGAAGAGGGTTCGAGAGATCGCGTGCAATGGGTAGAAGGTGGTAAGGCAAAGATTTCTTGTCGCCGGATGCGCTCCACATCCGCAGAAGCTGTTCAAATCGAAATAGAGGTCATGTTGTCGGACAACTGGCATGTCACGGCACAAAACATCGATGTCGAAAATTTTTATCCTATCGAAGTTGCGCTAGCGGACAGTGAGCGGCATTGGACTGTAGAGGATGTCAGTATGCCGAAGGCAAATGGGAAGCTGCGAGTCGGCGCTTCAGGCAACGTGGCTATCTATCGGAACAGCCTCACAATGACGGCTACACTTCGGCGCAGCTCAGTAGCGGACGATATGCTTTCCTCGTCCGTCGAATTGCAAATCAAGTTGCAGCTGTGCAGTGGTACGAACTGCCTCTTACCACAGTCGGTTAGGGTCAGAATTTAATCAAAGCTCTTCGAGTAACAGTCTCTGTGGCTCAGAAGACTGGGAGAACATTGCCTCAGTCATGTCTGTTGGAAGTGCGTGGCTCAATTGTTCATACGCGGCTTCTCGCTCGGCCGGGTCTTCGTTGAAAATGAATTCGAGAAAGGACAGTACCGCGACGCTGGTTACCATCTGCTGCCGCGCAGGATGCAGTGCTTTCTCGCTGGGCATGGTCGCGCATATCTCGGGAATAGAGGAATCCAAAACAATGCCATCGGATTCATCGCCGAGTGGTATGAATGCTGCATTTGGATCAGAGCCCAAGTTCGACAATACAGCTGTGCAGCCTAGTCCGTCCGGATGATTCATCAGGCGCAGCCAGGGCTCGGAGATCGAGCCGAAACCCAAATGAGTTCCTCCCTCAATTCCAATCAACACGCTGTTCTGTACTCGTTCAGGGATTACCGCTGCGTTGTAATTGAAATCTATCAGCGCGTCCAAGGTGCCAGCTATCATCATAAAAGGCACGTTAGTTGTTTCGTAAAATTTACTAACGAGTCCTGCCGATGGCCCAGCTATCGAAATTGCCGCAGCGACTCTCTCGTCTCTCAGTCGAGGATGGTAAGTAGCTAGAGTAGTGGTAATGCCGCCCAGAGAATAGCCCATTAGCGCAATCCGCGATGGGTCCAATTCGCCAGCGAAGGGTTTGTCACTGCCGGAAAGCTGTAGAAGGGAGTCGATTAGGAAGCTGACATCGGCGGGCTGATTTACTAAGTCATCGGCATTGGGGCCGCCGGGAGTACCGCCTGCTGTAAGAGGGTAATTCGCTGCTGCAACAACATAGCCATGACTCGCAAGAAGTTCCGCGACGTAGGCTAAATCAGTGCGCTCCGAAACGAAGCCGTGGCTATGGATCACCAGAGGATAGTTTCCCTCTCCGTTTTCGGGATACCAGATGCTCGTGGGAAATGTTCGATTCGAGAGCCGGGGTGCATCGCCATTAGTCATAGTTTCGCGAGATTCATCCACGAGTATGAAATCGGAGAATCCTACGGCAAAGGGCCCTGGTTGGAGCCATTCTTCACTTTCCGAGTCTTGCGGCAGGCTCGAGGGCATGGTCAGTAAATAGATGACGGCAATGCCAATTAGAAACAAGCCTAGTAGCCCGACTAGACTAAGGGCAATTTTACGAACCATAGAAACCTCTTCTTTGTGCATATCGATCAACAGCCTAGAAATTCTGCGTCAACAAGCCTGCAATAAATTTTCAAAATATTTCGGCACTATCTCTGAAGCATTGCCGACAATGTGCTCATCAAACCCTGAGCTTGTTCTCTCAAGGTTCAGTTCAACAGTCCGTGCACGGCGAATCTTTGCAGTCTGATAGAAACCGGACGCAGGATACACGTTTCCAGAGGTGCCGATGGCTACGAAAACATCGCAACTTTCCAGAGCCTGATTGATCTTGTTCATGTGGAAAGGCATCTCGCCAAACCAGACTATGTGTGGTCGTAGATTACCGGGTGAACGGCAGCAACGACAGTTGGTATCGAAGTTGAAGTTCTCAATGATATCGAATACCAGCTGGGAATTAAGACAACGCATCTTTAATAACTCGCCGTGCATGTGCACTAAATTCTCTGAACCCGCGCGTTCGTGAAGGTTATCTACGTTCTGCGTAACCAATAGAAACTTTCCAGGGAACTCGTGCTCAAATTTCGCGAGATAGCTGTGTGCTGCATTGGGCTTGATTGGGTCCGATAGCAATTGCTGTCGCCGCTGGTTGTAGAACTCGTAAACTAGTTGCGGATTGCGTTCGAAACCTTCGGGTGTGGCGACATCGTCGATGGGGTGATTCTCCCACAATCCATCGGCCGCGCGAAAAGTCTTGATACCAGATTCGGCGGAGATACCTGCTCCGGTGAGTACTACGATGGATTCAGCTCTTGCGCTCATTTGGGCAGTGTAACATGGCGAAAACCAGCTTAGAGAATGGTAATTCATCGGGGCGGGACCCATTACCCGCGTGGAGAAAAACCAGACATCATCGTATCTTGCCAGCTAGTGAATAGAAACTTAGCGGGTATAATGGCGCTTATTCAATTCATGCATGACATGTCTTACCGAATCTGAGAGAGAACACAATGACCGTTTTGAAATTAGGTAATATGGCGCCGACATTCACCCTGCTAAATCAAGCAGGAGAGAAGGTAAGTTTGAAAGAATTTAGAGGCAGCGCTAATGTAGTGCTCTATTTCTACCCAAAGGCCATGACCCCTGGCTGTACTGTGCAGGCCTGTGGTTTGCGCGATTCCAAGAAGCAATTAGCCAAGCTTGATGCGGTAGCCTTGGGTCTGAGCCCAGACTCGGTGAAGAGATTGGCAAAGTTTGAAGAAAAGGAGAGTTTGAATTTCGATCTGTTAGCAGATGAGGATCATGCCATCGCAGATAAGTACGGCGTGTGGGATCTAAAGAAGTTCATGGGTCGCGAATACATGGGTATTGTGCGCTCAACCTTTATCATCGATAAGAAAGGGCGACTTGTGCGCATCATGGATAAGGTAAGGACCAAGACTCATCATGATGATGTGTTGGATCTGCTTAAGGATCTGTCCTAGTAGGGCCATCATGGAATTAAACTACAGACAGTATTCAGAAGTTGGTGTGCCCGTGCTCGTGCTCCATGGTTTATTTGGCAGCCTGAGCAACTGGGGATGGCATTGTAAACAGCTGGCGGAGCGGTACGCTGTCTATGGGGTCGATCTGCGCAATCATGGTGACTCTGGGCATTCAGATCAGCTCGATTATCAAGTAATGGCGGAGGATGTTCGCGAGCTAATTATTCGCTTAGGATTTAAATCCTGTTGTATTGTTGGACATTCGATGGGTGGCAAAGTAGCGATGCAACTTGCGCTCAGCTTCCCTGATCTAGTGGATAAGCTGGTGGTTGTTGATATAGCGCCGGTTAGCTATCCTGAGGATGCGGACGGTCACATGAATGTGTTGGCAGCCATGGATGCGGTTAAACTTGATGAGATCAAAAGCAGAACAGAGGCTGAAGTAACGCTCAAGGATTATATTCCAGAGGAAGCAACACGAAAATTTGTACTAACAAATTTAGTGCGTAATAGAGAAGGTTTATTCGAGTGGCGGCTACATAAGGACGCGATACGGGAAAATTACCCTGCACTTAGGACAGAACTCGTGGCGACGCAGAGTTTTCCCAAGCCCGTTCTATTTGTAAAAGGGTGTTTGTCGCCGTATATAAAATCCGAGCATGAAGCGCAGATTAAAGAATTGTTTCCTGCGGCATCGATAAAATTAATCATGGACGCGGGACATTGGTTGCATGCGGAACAACCCCAAGCCTTGCAGAAGATACTACTTAAATTTTTACAGAGTTGATTCATATCGACTCGAATCCCGTTCGATAGTTGCTTTAAGGAATTGTGGTGACAGTACTTAGCGTTAATGTAAATAAGATTGCCTTACTGAGAAATTCTCGAGGTCGAGACTTTCCTTCTGTAGTTGGATTCAGCGAGCAGCTGATAGAGCTGGGTGTTAAGGGCATAACTGTGCATCCACGCCCAGACGAGCGTCATATAACTCGGCGCGATGTGTATGCGCTTAGCGAACTGCTAAAAGACAAGCCACAGGTCGAGTTCAATATAGAAGGCTATCCCTCGGAAGATTTCATGAAGATGGCGCTAGAAGTGTGTCCAGATCAATGCACGCTCGTACCTGATTCTCCCGGGCAGCTGACTTCCGATCATGGTTGGAATATTCTGCAGAATCAGTCTGTGTTGCAACAGGTATTGAGCGAGCTTCGTAACAGCGGCATTCGTAGCAGCCTATTTCTAGATCCAGATACTGAGATGGTTGATCACGTGACTAGCGTAGCTGCAGATCGCATCGAACTCTATACAGAAGACTTCGCGAGCCACTACGGGAGTCCGGAGCAGGAGTCAGTCTTCGAGCGCTATCGTGCGGCGGCAGCAAGGGCGGGTCAGCTCGGCATAGGTATCAACGCAGGGCACGATCTGGACTTGCAGAACCTAGCGCAGTTTCTGCAGATACCCAATATTCTCGAAGTTTCGATCGGTCACGCGCTCGTGGTCGAGTCTCTGCAAATGGGCGTTGCAGAGGTTATTGAGCGATATCTGGCCATCGTAGATAGGGAATAATGGCTGGAGAATAAATAGTTAGGCGAACTCCATTAAGTTCGTGTTCAGCCCCTGCAGTTATACTGCTATAGCGGTATCGAGATTATTCGTGAAGGAGTGGCTGTCATGAAAAGCAGACTAATGAGTCTAATAAATATCCCTCGTTGGGCAGGCATTACCGCTATGCTAGTGGTTCTGGCACCCAGCACTGTCTTCGCCACGCATTTCGAACTCTCACGCCTCGCTGCTGAGATCGAACTGCTTAGTGATCAGCTCGCAGACGAGCTCCGCTACACCCGCCACTATGGCTCCGTTCGTCAGCGTGCATTAACGCTGAGAAGAGAGGCGGCACAGTTTGCGGAATCGCTGCGGCGCAATCGCAGTAATTCTCGAATCCGTTCACGCTTTAAAGATGTTAGACGCGGCTATGAACGTCTCGAGCAGGCGTTCTTTGTAGCCGATCGGCGTGACCATGATCCACGCCTTTATCGTGAGATAAACCTGCTAAGCAATGTGTTCACGAATTTGAGCGATGAGTTCTACTATGCCGGTTTCGGTGGGCAGAGTTACGGCCCAGCCTATAACGCACCCTACAGCGGCATAGCGATCATTGGTTCCCGCAACTATGGTTCCCGTAGTTATGGGTCACGTAACTCGGGTTCACGCAACATAGGTTCACGTCGCGGCGGTTCGCGCGATTATGATCGCCGCGATCACGACTCTAGGTCGAACGGTCGGATAGTGCCCAACCGAGAGCGTGCAGTTCCTCCAGTGTTTCGAGGCAATAGTGGTGGCGTCGTTTCCAGCCGTCAGGACGGCAGAGGTGGTCAGGATCGAGGCCAGCGAGCTGAGAGTGAGGGGAGAGATCGGCCTGGTAGGGCTGGGCTCGATCGAGGCTCGCGCAGTGTGCAAAACGCTCCGTCTTTTGATCACAGAAGTAACGTGTTGGAAAGACAGGGTCGACAAAATAACCGGAGGCGTGAACTGGGGAATCAGACTAGGAATAACAGGTCTTCAGTGTCACCTCGACAGTCATCCAGAGGGACTAACGTGCAGCGCGGACGTGGTGGCCGCAACGGTGTATCTGAGAACCGGCGAAGAAATTAGATATCCTCGCGTTGAATCTTAGTTTTTTCTAAAAGGGTCAGGTGTCACTACTTGAAATTTTCTGGTGTGCGTACTCTTTATATACTATAAGGCTCTCTTCGATTAGACTGCGCGCTCCGTGGATCTCCCTGCGGTAAGACGCAGTTACTGCTGCCCCACCTAAAACCTGCCGGAAGAAAGCTTGAAGGAAAACCTCCGATCTAATCGCATCTACTATGGTTACTGGATCGTCGTGGCGGGATTCGTCACGCAATTCGTTGCCGTTGGCATGTCCAACTACGTCGTAGGTTCCTTTCTCATTCCGATGACAGAGGAGTTTGGCTGGACTCGAGCTGAATTCAGCCTATCCCGCTCCATAGGGCAGGTGGTTCTTGCCTGTACTGGCTTCGTAATCGGCTCCGCTATAGATCGCTATGGAGGACGTCGCTTCATAATCGTGGGCGCATTCATTTTGTCTGCTGCGACTTATAGTCTCGGGAATATCAACACGCTCAGTCAGTGGTTGCTACTGAATGGATTAATGCTTACAGCTGGCGCGGCACTGATCGGCAATTTGGTGGTTAATGTCACCCTAGGGAAATGGTTTGTCCAGCGTCGCGGCAGGACAGTCGCTCTGGCGGGAATGGGGATCTCACTTTCGGGCATCATACTTCCGATGTTGTCGACATGGATGGTAGATGAATACGGTTGGCGTGCCTCATGGAAGCTGCTCGGCATAGCGGCGGGGCTGCTTACCCTG
>NVUL01000096.1 GCA_002401885.1 SAR86 cluster bacterium | reverse complement strand
TACAGTAAGAAAAACTCTTACTGATGCGAATTGACGTTCAATCAGACTGATTTGAGTCGCTAATCAGGATCGGTATTTATTTAATAATACTATATCCATTCCAAAACCTAACTAGATCTCACCCCTTCGCGCAAACTGGATGATATTGTCCGCTGCGCGGAAAGCTAATGCCATGATAGTCATGGTAGGCTGCCCGCGGCCAGAGGTCACTAGCGAACTCCCATCGACCATAAACAAATTCTCCACATCGTGGGATCGGTTGAATTTATCCACGACCGAATTACTAGGATCGTTACCCATGCGGCAGGTGCCCAAAAGATGCACGTTGCCGTCCTGGCCATCCTCGGCATAGAAACCAACAGACTTCGTAGCGCCAGCCACATCCAATAGTTCCATGGTCTTGTCGTAGAAGAACTTCATCGTAGAAATGTCATCAGGATGATCCGAGTAGGTAGTGCACATCGCGGCTCGACCCCATTTATCCCGCACATTCGGGTCCAGGGTCACCGTGTTGGTAGCCAAGGGCAAGGACGTGGTGTGCCCATCGAATGCCGCCGTATGGGTAAACTCTTTCTGCAGATTCTTCTTATACTCGCTGCCCCAACTAGGGCCGCCACCCAAAAGGCCGCCTGCTAGAGCCATATTCATGGGTCTGCCGGCACTAAAATGCCGCCCATCGATACCGCCACCGCCATAGAAGCCGAGACTTGGGTCGAGCTCGTAGAAATCGTGCAATACGCGTGTTGCCGGCACACTCTTATGGGCGTTAACCGGCTCATCGAACAGGCCGACTGCAGTAGAGTAACCATTGAACATGAGGTTTGTACCTACAACGCCACTTGAATTAGCCAATCCATCTGGGTGTTGTTCGGACTCCGATGCCAATAGCAGGCGAGGTGTCTCCGCTCCATTTGCGCAGAGCACGACAGCTTTCGCTAGCTGCGCTTGCTCAGTGCCATCCTCTTCCCAGTAGACCACTTCGTTGGCGCGACCATTCTCGTCGGTATTCACTCGCGATACCGTGCAGCCGGTGCGCAACTCGCAGTTGCCCGAATCGAGAGCCAGCGGAATCATCGAGGCCATAGAGGAAGACTTCGCATTGACCTCGCAACCGTAGCCGTTACAGAAGCCACAATGGATGCAACCAGGACGACCGTTATGAGGCTGTGACAAGATTGCTACCGGAGCCGGATACGGCGTAAGGCCCATCTGTTTCGCGGCACGCTCTAACAAGACATCGGAGGACTTAATCGGCATCGGCGGGCATGGATATTCCCGAGACCGCGGTGGGTCCCATGGCCCTGCTAATCCCGACACGCCCACTTCCCAATCTACTTTTGTGTAGTAGGGTTCGAGCTCATCATAGGTGATGGGCCAGTCTGCAAAGTTCGTTCCGGAGATTGGGCCGCGAACACTGGCCTCCATAAAATCGATCGGCCTGAAGCGCCAGAAGTTGCCAGAGAAATGCACGCTACTTCCGCCAACGTTATGGGCATAGTCGAGCACGCTCTCCCGAGTCTCGGCCTCTTGATCCACCGACTTCCTGAATGTCTGAGGATAACCCTGACGCGCACCCCAAGTGAGATCTTTGTTTACATCGTAGCCCCATTCGTCGTGCTTGAAATCGGCGGCCTGTAGATGCGGCCCCTGCTCCAAGACAACGACAGAGAATCCAGCAGTTGAGAGCTCCTTAGCCATGACACCGCCCGCCGCACCGGAGCCGACGATGACGAAATCTACCTCCTCACGAAGCGGGTAGCTGGGTTGAGTATTTGCCTCAGCCATGTCTATTCTCCTCGCTCTACATAGTCAGCATCATAGAAACCGTATGGCGGCAGCCAGGCATGGCGATCTTCGAATCCAATAAGCTCATAACCAATCTTGTCGCGATTACCGCCGTATTCAGGCAGGGAAAACATACCTGCAATGGTTAGGAAGCGAATGGTGGCAAAAAATGGCGTGTCTTCAATTTCAGTTAGTAGCTGATCTTGTTGCTCAGGTTCAAGTTCGTGGAAGTAGGCAGCACTGTAATTAAGCGCGGCCCCAATTTGTAACTCTCGAAGACCAAGCCGAAGCGTTTCGTGTTCCGCCTCTCTGTCATCATTGAGCACGTTGTCGATAAAGTAGATGACACCTGCCTCAGATGCACCTGGTGTCTCATCGGTGGGAATTATCCGCGCCGCTATCGCATGAAATTCCTGCGCTTCCTCTTCGGTAAGCAAAGAAAATTCTTCATTGCGTAGATTCGCTTGTTTCGATCTCTCGCAGGAAACAAGAATAGCCGGAAGGCTTAATACGATGATTGAACCTTTGGCCGCACCACTGGCTGACCGCAAGAATGCACGTCGAGAAAGTTGTGTATCGATCACTGCTATCCCCCCAAGGATTTCTTACAGTATCAACCGAATACTAGTGGCTAACAAACTCACTCCGGAGCTAGTGCCTATGGCCGAAAAGATACCAATCAGTCTAGCACAGGCGGACATCGATAGAACAATCTGCGCGTGTGATGCGCTTAGCAAACCTAGCTGCTGTAATTCTGCATATTTCTTGCAGGAACTGTTGGCAAAGAGACCAGCTTAGCTTGCCGCCTTGGCCTTGGCGCGAAGTTCATTAAGGTACTTAATAAGCGTCAGGGTTTCTTCCGGATCCATTCTTCCGACGGGAGAATTACTGTAGGTGTCGAACATCACTTTACCGCTTTTAGAGAGAACAAACTCGGAGGGTTGAATATGATCTCTTCGCTCTTCCCACCAGGCACCAACAGAATCACCGTCAGCTCGAGTCATTCCGTGTGCAAGTGGATAGCCCAGACCAGCGGCAATATCGGTGAGCTTCTCTTCAGGATCGACCGTACCCGCGATGATCGAGACTCCCTGCTCTTCGAACGCAGCACGGCGTTCTTCAAAGCCAGCCAACAGCCGGCGACAGTACGGTCACCAATGTCCACGAAAGAACAGTACGACCGTCATGGGGGATACAAGGCCGTCAGGAAGAGAAAGCGAACCGCCACCAACGAGTTGCAGCTGCATACTTGGAAATAAGTCGCCAGGATTTAGTTTGTTCATAGGAAACTAGCCAGTCGATAATCTAGGTTCTAACTTAGCACAGCCTTGCGAATCGGAAACAGTTTACAGAGTCTGCTTCGACGGATTGAAGAAGTCTACGTCTTCAGCATCAAGTGGAAACTGCAAGGCAGCCGCACTCTGGTCAACTCCGGCAAGCTCTCGAATAGCCTGTTGCAAGTGTTTGGGCTCGAGACCCACACCTGCGCTCGAGCTATCGACCTGTAGTGTGCTCGGATTAATGTTCAGCGCGTTGTGCAGCTCATCGGTTGCACCGACGACTCTGTTGCCCCAGGCGGCACCCTGCTGAATGAACATGGCACTGCCTATGGGCCAATGATCCTTGCCACCGCCTGCATTGTAATAGGGCTTACGTCCAAAATCAGACCCCAGTGTGATAACGATCTTGTCGGCGAAACCGCCCTCTTCAGCCGTGTCGAAAATATAGGTCACGAGATCCGTCAACTCCTGCATGAAATTGAAGTGATCAACATCGTGATCCTGATGCGTATCGAATCCGCTAAGACCTAACTGACAGGACACACAGAGACCTGACTGGTAAGCGATCAAGGCAAGTTGGGCAGCCTGGTTAGTGCGACCTCCCTCGAAACTGCTAGGCAATAGATCAGCGAACAGCTTCAGGTCGCCCCGAGTCGCGTTCGCTAGCTGCAATGAATTCATGCCGTCGATCTGTCGCGGCAGGAGTTGATTGCTACTCTGCAGTCGAGCCAGCCTAGAGTTTTGATATTGGGCAATCAGATCTAACTCATTGTCCTCGAAAAGCCCGTAGCTTGTATCTCCATCCTGCACTACCGAGTCGTTAACCAGGTTCCTGATAACATCGGGGTCCTGCAAGCGACTAAATCGAGCAATACCGGCGGTTTCGTTGTAACCGGCCGCGTGCACCAACGACAGTGGCAATTCTGGACCAATCGCATTCGAAGCGATCGCCCCAAAACTGGGATAACCGAAACCCAAGCGACCACTCCACGTGTGACGCCTTCCGTCGTCGTGAGAATTCGTCTGTGTATCGATGCCATTGATCACCATCATGTCTTGATAGAAGCGTTCGAAGAATGCCTTGTTATTTGCAACCGGTGCGTAGGCGATATTACCGATCTGCTCGATGCTGGCCGAGTCGGCCCAGTTGTTGATGGTGCGCTCGCCGGCAATATTCGACTTCGGATCACAGAAGCTTGTTACGTCCCAGCCACCAATCGCGGCAAGGTTTATATAGAAGGGCCCGCTATAGGGTTCGGCAGCTTGCGCGATACCCAGCGGCAAGGAAGCCGTTGCGCTCAAGCCTGCCATGCCTAAAAATTTTGTGAATTCGCGTCTGTTCATAGTGACTCGACTCTCTGTATTTCTCTATGGATCTGAGTTATAGGTGAACTACTATTCGTGAATAAATTTATAGTCACGAATCATGTAATTAACGATTGCAGCCCAGCTGCGCAGCGTTTGATTCGGATCGGTCAACACTGGGCTCACTACGTTGTCAGTAATGCATATTTCTGATTCGCTGATCACGCTCGGGCCCTTGTTCGCCGCTAGGCGCGCATTCCAGACCGCCGCAAACAAATCATAAGTTGCGTCAATCTCAGGATCATTCACACCGAGCTCTTCGCCGAGCAGCGTGCTGTGCAAGTGCTGAATATTGCTGCGTATGGCGCTCTCTGAATTTGTTGGCAGGCTGTTCAACTCCACAAAGGGGAACAACTTACGCTGATTCTGGCTGAGGCCGAACTCCTGCGATGTAATCGGGCATGACACTTCATTTGCCATGGTGGTGACCACCGTACTCATCAGCGTTGTCAGGTCAGTAGCACGGTCGGTAATGCCGAACGAATCGATGCCGCCGTAAGTAAGCAAATAAACTTCATCCAGGGCGCTGAAGCTGCCGTAATTCCAGCTAAAGCCTGTGGTGGTTTCGAGCTTCCTGTTCAGTTGTTCTGGGGTAAGGAGTTTCCCTGTGCCAACCCTATCTAGCTCTATTTTCTGGACGGAGGTAATCGCGTCCACAGAATCTGCTCTGAATTGATTGCTAAGAGTCAGGTCCACCAGTAAATCTTTAAGGTTGTGATCGCCATTGCCGGCACTGCCAGCAACAAAACTAGCCGCGGCTTCTTGCATCATCTGTTGTTCGGTACTGTAGGCGGCGAGCTTGGATTCATAATCAATGTCTTCCGGGTTCTCAGGAAGCGCATAAGCATCGCGGCCCATTACTGCCGGATACCAAAAATAGGCTGTGCCGTAGCCGAAGCGCGGGTCATTTACGAATTTGTCGGCTAGCCATTGAATGGAGTTGTCACTATTCGGGGCCAGTTCATTACCAAAGCCTGGCGCAAGCATGTCGGAATACCAGGTGTCGCCGATTTGAAAGTCGCTGTCTGGATCGAATCGATTAGAGCCGGGCAAGGAGTGCAGACCGCCGGGCTGGTCTTTGTAAAATCCTTCGTCACCGTAGTTCTGGAAGGCGCCCGCTACGGGGTCCATGATGTTGTGACAAACGGTGCAGTTTTCATTGTTCAGTGTTGGGTTGTTCTCATCTGCCAGAGCAGATTGATCGGTCGTGCGCTCAGAGAGTCCTTCGATGTCGACTCCGAGAAAGAAATAGTAGGCCCAGCGTGCGCGGGCGCGATTACGGTTGGTATCTGTCGATGGAAAGCGGCTTAGGAAAGCGGGAGAGTTTAGTAGGCCTGCGTGGGGATAATCTGTCGCGATGTTATAACTGGCGTTCGGGTTGTTCTGCCCACAGACAGTGCAACGGAAGTAGTCGGTGATCCTGCCCTCACGCCATTCGTCAGGATCACTGGAATTGTCGAAGGTAACATTTCCTCCGTAGACCTCCGCCGAAAATGGATTCACCATAATGTAGTCGGCCGTCAGCACTTCCGTGTAGGGTCTCTCGTTCGTCACGACATTAGCGACTAGGCGCATCGGCTCCTGCGCCAGCGCCTCTGAGGTGAGACGCTTATCAGAGCCAGCGGGACCTGGCACTTGATAATACTGAAGGGAGTTTGGGTAGTAGAAGCGATTCACGACACTAAATACGCTGGCTGAGAACGCCTGCGTAAGCAGGCGATCATTTACCGTCTCCATCAGGAAGCTTTCGAAACTATCACCAGACATCAGCGCGCGAACTGCTACTGCCAAGTCTTCTTCGGTGCCGCCACTTACACTGGCGGCCTCCTGATCTGTCGGCAGACGACCTGCATACAACAGAGCGGCCTTGCGCAGCGTCTGTTCGTTGTCCATCTTCGCGACGGCGGCGAATATGCTCTGCACGTTGGTGCCGCTGCCGTTACTCGCGACTTCGTTAATCGCCGTCGTTACAAAAGTCGACCAATCATTAAATTGAGAAGTGCCAGCTACGAGTTGCACGCCGCCACCATGAGCGGTAAGCCCCTGTGGCTGTGAAAGAATCAGTGAGGCACCGCCTGGCACATTCTCAATGTAATTTAGAAGCGTGTTGTAGTTAAGCTCCTGATAACCCTCCACGCTACTATTAACGTAGTGCAGTGCACTAGTTGACGCCACGCCTGTGGTGGTGTGGCAGACGATACACTGCGACTGAACTATAGGCTGCGAGATATTTGATAGGTAAAAAGTTAGACTCGCAGGATCAGCCGGTTCAGTAACCTCTGCATCTATCGAGAGCGTAAGAGGTACACCGCTGTAGTACAACTCATTCGGCGCCGCGGTCGTGTCATAGGCAAGAAAGATAGCTAGTGACGCACCAGCTAAACCAGCGGGCCCGAACGCCACATTCTCCAGAATCGTGATCGGCTCGCTCGCCTGCAGAGTTCGGCCAGGCAATGTTGCCTGCAAGTTCGGCAGGGTCTGATCCCAGATTGCATACTCACCCGATTCGAGGCGCATGAATATGTCCGCACCCAACTGAATCAGCAGGTAGACGTTCCCCACCGTATTCACATGGGCAGTCTCAACCTGTATCTCGGTAAAGATGTCCAGTGGCTGATCGCCACCGAAGCTGGATCCAAAAGTGCTGCTGTTATCCGCAGTCGCCCCACCGAAAAACTTCGCCGTGGTCGACGCGCCCGTTGCCGTCGATGGACTCTCCAATTCGGGTAGCTGTGCCGAGGCAGCAGCAGAATACAGTCCAAAGCAGGAAAATAGCAGGCTACAGGCCAGTATTCTCCTCCCATATCGCGTTAAGCTAGTTCCTTGATATTTCATATTCATACTCGCTCTATCCCAGTAAACACGGGTTATTTAATCATATTCGACCAATCTAACTGCCAAGTAGTCCACAGTTTTGCTTAAGCTATTACAATCAGGTGACCGGAGAATGACTTGCTTTAAGTAGCTAGACGTTCAATCCGGCTGCAGTTACTGCATTGTGGATTCCGATGCCTGTGGTCTATATAACGCGGAACCCGGAAAAGGGTTTACAGAGACACTCGGCTACAGGGCAGGATTAGCACTTGATAGCTTTCGCCAGATTCCCTGAGCTAACTATCCGTGCTTGAAGGTCTACTCTGTCCTAGAGCGCAGAATTTCTAAGGAACCCAAAATGAGTAGCAGTCAGCAGACGTCGAATAACTTCAAACTAACCCTGCAAGCGATAGAAAATTGCCGGGAATGTGAAGGACGCATTCCCGAACCGAACCCTATCGTCAGGCTACATCCCAATGCGTCGATACTCATCATCGGTCAAGCACCTGGAATAAAAGTCCACGAATCGAAGGTGCCTTGGAACGATGCCAGCGGGAAGCGTCTTAGAGAATGGATGGGGGTAAGCGAGGCCGAGTTCTACGATGTCGAGAACGTCGCCTTGGTTCCGATGGGATTTTGCTATCCCGGCAAGGGAAAGTCCGGCGACTTACCTCCTCGCAAAGAATGCGCGCCGAAGTGGCACCCAAGCGTAATGCAGCTTTTGCAAAACGTAGAAGTAACCTTGCTAATCGGAGCTTATGCTCAAAGCCACTATCTGCAAGACGAGCACAAAACCCTAACGGATCGCGTACGAGCGTGGAAAGACCTTGCACCAAGAACCTTCGTGCTGCCTCACCCGTCACCGAGGAATCAAATCTGGTTAAAGCGAAATGAGTGGTTTACTGAATCGATAGTGCCGGCAATGCAGAGAACGATTAGGAAGCAACTAAATTAGGCACACCTCCCGTTACCCGTAGCAGCAAGCGATTGTACTCATTATTTTAAACTGTCGACGCCGCGTTTCTTTGCTTCCTGAAGTAGAAGCAGAGTCAACACCAACAGGGGTGCATTGGTTGTAACAGGATTGAATGCTTCCACCATCAAATGGGGAGTCATTATGAGCACAAAGCCCAACAACGCAATGAAGCCCAAAATATTTAAATATAGAACCATGACGTTTCGGTAACATACCAAGACCAGTATTCCGAATACTATCTCGGATACTCCGGCGAACCGTATCAGCAACAGCGTGTTCGATTCAGTAAGCCCAATGCTGCCACTCATTTCTAGCTCTAGCGGTGCTAAAAAGAGAAGCTTGGGAAACAGCCCATGATAAACCCAGCTCAATCCAAGCACGACTCTGGACAGCTGAACAATATTCAATTTTTCACCTCGCTCTTGCGCAAAGCGCTCTCTTTCACTCATGCAATTTTATACACCAAGCAATGGCAAGTGCTTCAGCTTATGATATCGAAGCGCTAGCCCTATGCAGTGTTTTAATTCTTGTACGGATCCCGTCTCCGAGCGCTTCAAGACGATTGCTCTCTTGCCCTCATATGAAAACAGTTCGCCATATATTTCATTGAATGTTTCTATCAATTTTGTTTGGCAATGAAAGAAAACAAAAATTTTATCAGGAGACTTAGGCCTCCAGCCAGTTCGGATAGCACTCCCCCCTTTGACACAATAGCTTAGCTCACCCCATTTCAAGGATTCTTCCACTGCACCAAGGTCATATTCTTTCGCCACACTAGCAATGAGTTCTCGAAGCCGCATGAGTGATGGCTGAATTTCATCAGGATAAGATTCAAATTTTTCTCTAATCGTTGCTTCCATGGATGCGAACTAACCTCAAATGAATGGGGTAATAACAATAGATTAAACAAAGGATTCAGAAGGACCAAAGCAAGTAACGCCTTTAATATGAGGCGCGCAATGCGTTCGTTATGTGTTTTCTATTCTCTCAAAACAATTTCTATTTGTTTGCACCCTTGCTTTTGAATTGATTGATTTTTTATCGATTTAATATTCTCCAATTTGTGATCGGAGAAGAGTGGTAACCCTGCATTAAGCTGTATAGGTGCTTCGGTAATACTTAGGTGTGTCAGAAGACCTCTTTGCAGGAAAGAAGAAGCGATTTTACCGCCTCCCACTAGCCAAATGTGCTTAACTTTTTTTGTGTTGGCTTCAAGTATAAAATCATCTACTGTTTTGACTAAATTTAAATTCGCGCCAGCTAAAGGAATTAGGCTCTTACTTGTGAATATCCATGTTGGCACATCGCCATAAGGCCAAGATCCATAATTGAATATAAAATCGTAAGTGCCACGACCCATAGCTAGTCCATCCACGCTAGCAAAGAATTCGTCGTAGCTCGATTCAGACTCATCACTATTCATGTCATCAAGCCAAGAAACATCACCATCTTCTCTAGCGATAAATTCGTCTGAGCTCATTGCGCAATAGTAGGTAATTTTCATTCTAGCCTAGCACCTTAAGTGCACGTACCATTTGTATAAAGAGAAAACACGCTTCGCTCCATAAGCACGCACGGTCGTTTCGAACCCAAGCAGTATCTCATCGAATTGATAGGAGTTCTATAAACTGTATTTGAGAAAGCTAGCCCCTATCGCGCTGATAGAAATGCGCATTTGAGCAACAATGAAGCCAGCTAGCCCTTTATCCTAGCGCTGAGGCATCAAATCTAAATGATAACTATGCACAGTTGATAATCATTCTCATTTGCATTAAAATCACTCCACTATGAATTTGCAGCATTCTGGAAAGGTTTATGACTCACTCTAAATTACTACTTACTTTGGCCATCGCAGCCGCCAGCACTTCCCTCGCTAACGCCCAGGAACAGAACGACTCGATCCAAGAAGTCACCATCATCGGCAGTCAGGAACAGGCGCAGAGAATCGCCGGTTCTGCCCACTATATAGGTACTGAGAAATTGCAGCAGTTTGCCTATAGCGATATTCAACGCATCGCACGCGAAGTGCCCGGCGTGGCGATTCAGATAGAGGACGGTTATGGGCTACGCCCTAATATCGGTATTCGTGGCGTGGCTACGGAACGTAGTGGCCGCATTACTCTCTTGGAAGACAACGTGCTTATTGCACCGGCACCCTACTCCGCACCTTCGGCTTATTACTTTCCTACTGTTGGCAGGCTGAGCGCTATCGAAGTGGTTAAAGGACCTGCCGCGATTACGCAGGGCCCTTACACGATCGGCGGCGCGCTCAACATGGTTTCTACACCTATCCCAACTGAGATGGCTGGCAACGTAGTTACTGAAGCTGGTGAAGATGCTACTTATCGCGTTCATGCCACCTACGGTGGCCGAACAGCTTCCGGTTTTGGCTTTCTTTTAGAGACTCACCAGTGGCAGTCGGATGGATTTCAGTCTATCGATCGGGGCAGCAACGATACCGGACTGGATGTTGAGGACTACACGGTCAAGCTTAGCTATGCGCCGATGAATTCGCCTCACGCTATTGAATTAAAACTACAGGCTACCGATCAGGATTCTAACCAGAGCTACCTCGGCCTAACTGATGGCGATTTCAGCAATAACGCCTTCCGTCGCTACGGCATCTCG
This sequence comes from SAR86 cluster bacterium, assembly GCA_002401885.1. Classification (GTDB taxonomy): domain Bacteria; phylum Pseudomonadota; class Gammaproteobacteria; order Pseudomonadales; family Pseudohongiellaceae; genus UBA9145. The sequence continues at coordinate 4,192 of NVUL01000096.1, read as the reverse complement.
GAGCTCGATAACATCGAAACTGAACACGAGCAGCAGATTCTGCGTTACGGCTATGACATTAGCGATTCACTCGACTTGTCTGTTACTGCCTACAACAACGAGCATCAACGCAACTGGTTCAAGACGGAAGGCATCGACTTCGATGGCAGCGCTAGCGCTGAAGACTTCGACCGCACCAGCTGGTTTAATGTGATTCAAGCGATAAATAGCGGTGCGAACCTGAGCGGCCTCAACTCAGATCAACTGCAATCTATATTGGATGGTACAAGCGACACGGCGACGGGCAGCATTCAACTTCGTTCTAACAATCGCGAATATTTCTCCAGAGGCGTGCAGCTGGGCCTTAACTGGAATGGCATGGTAGGCGACACAATGCACGATCTGGAATTCGGCATTCGCTTTCACGAAGACGAGGAAGATCGGCTACAGCGCAATAGTAACTACAGCCAGGTTAATGGCGCGCTAGTATTAGATGACCTCGGTATTCTCGGAAATGCTGGCAACCGCGTACAGGAAGCGGAGGCGATTTCGATTCATATTCACGACAATATTCTGATCGGCGATTGGACTCTCTCACCGGGTCTGCGCTATGAAGATATCGATCAGAAACGCACTCGTTACCGTGATGGCGAACTACGAAGCTTTCGCGATTCGCGCAAGAACGCCACGCAGGTCTTTCTTCCTGGCTTGGGCATTCTGTATCAAGTGAACGACTCTCTATCTCTACTCGGCGGTGTGCACAAGGGCTTTACCGCTCCGAGTAATTCGCCGAACGTCGACGAGGAAACAGCAATCAACTATGAGCTAGGTTTTCGCTATAACAATGGCTCTCTGTCGACAGAACTCATCGGTTTTCTGAGTGACTACGACAATATACTTGGCGAATGCACGTCTTCGTCTGGTTCAGATTGCGTGATCGGCGATGCCTTCAATGGCGACGCTGCTACCGTTGCAGGTCTTGAGTTGTTAGTGAGCACGAATCTGGCTCGCGGCAGCGACTACAGAATTCCCGTATCGCTAAGCTATACGCATATCAATGGCGAGTTTGATACCAACATCGCCGATACAGCCTTCTTTGGCTCAGTGAGCAAGGGAGACCCCCTGCCCTACCTGCCGAAGAATCAATTTCTTGCATCTGTAGGTTTTGAGAAGGATAACTGGGCTACTTATCTTACTGGCAACTATGTAGACGAAGTCTGTGTAAGAGCATCCTGCAATGCGTTCGAGAAGACTGACGACACATTTACTGTGGATATCTCGGCGAACTATCAGTTTAGTAACGCGCTGACTCTCTATGCACGCATTGAGAATCTAACGAGCGAGGAAGATATTCTTGGTCGCCAACCTTATGGTGCGCGACCGAACAAGGATCGTACTGTAACTGCTGGACTGCGATTCAATTTCTGATATAACTACCTCGGATGCCATCTCATTCGCAGATGGCATCCATTTTTCCTACAGCTCATGTATTCATCATGAGCAATCACTTTACCAACTCAACAAGTTCCTCCAGCGGCATGGTATATTCTTCAAAAAGATCGCGCCCGTAAATCGTATCGCCCTCAATCCGCACCGACGACTCTCCAGCAACTAACAAGGGTTGGCGAGCCTCTGCATTCTGGAGAATAAAAAGGTGTTCACTGCCTATCTGGAACTCTTCTCGAGTGATGTAGCGCAGACAGGACATTCCCGTATCACCAAAAAATGTGAAAGAGCGGTACGGGAAATCTCCTTTGATCACATCTGTAACTACTACTGTCATCTCCTCAAAATAATCTGCCCTACTTCTAAGACTTTCTCCATGTATTACAACAGTTGCCCTAACGACAATTGGCTGTGTGTTGGAAAAATTCTGAAATTTCCCTATATATATACTCGTGCAAGCGAGCGACGAGCTGCCAGCGATTGCAATGAGAATTATGAGAGTGCTTCTTATGGGAAGAGAGAGGATTTTCATAGCTAACCGTTCCTTGGGGCAACAAGCTCCTTCAATCAATTTAGCTCTTTTTAGCATCGACAATCATAAAAGTCGCGTTAGTCTTTGCGATTAATTTGTCCTCACAATAGACCGCTATTTCAGTCCGGAATAAGCGCTTGCCTGCATGGATGACTTCGGCATGCGCCACAAGAGATTTTCCCATGGGTGGTCGGATAAAAGAGATGCTGAGATCTGTGGTTGCAGACAGCTTACCTTCGGGTCGTACTGAACGCACAGCAACACCCGCAGCCGTGTCGGCTAACGATGTTAGTACGCCCCCGTGCACACGACCGCCAGTATTCATATGGTGATCTTCCAATTCTAAGCTGCAGATGGCTTTTCCTGCCGCGAATTCGATAATCTTGATGCCAAGAAAATCACCGTAGGGGCTCATTGATATTTGTTCTCTATTCATTGCTGCGTCCTGCATAACTGCTGATGAGTTCTAGGGTCCCTGAGGTGCTTCCGCCATTGCCTGAATTAAGTCTATTAATTCAGCCACATCTCTCAGGTCTGCAATCTCGGCAGGAGAATGGCTGTACCTGCCGGGCCATGATAATCCTGCATTTGGCGCGCCATAGATAGTGAATGTCGTGCCGTCGGTGCTGCCTTGCGTAAGTCCGATCTGCGCGTCTATACCAGCGGCCTCGGCGATACCGCGGTTGCGATCGAATTCATAAGGGGTTGCCATGCCTGCATTCTCGATGGAGCGCAGCACCGGCCCTGCGCCCAACGGCACATACGCGAAATGAGGCGATTCAAGAGGCGTGTCTGAAGAGACGAAGGTATCGATGCTATAGGCGCGGCGAGTTCTATCACCTAGCCGTTCTGCCATCGCCGCCGCCCCACGCAGCCCGCCCTCTTCTCGAACGGTCCAGGTGAAGACGACTCTGTTTTGCAGCGCCTCGGGGTCAATCTGACGAAGAGCAAACAGCAGGGAAGTGGTGCCTACACGGTCGTCTAACGATCGTGAAGAGTAACGAAAGGCGCCCATCCTATGTCCTTCTTTATACCCGGTAATGCCCATCCCCACGCGGACACCGGCCGCCGCCAATTGCCTTCTATTCATACCGAACCAGGCCGTCACTGCATCGGGCTGTTTCTTCTCGGGCGCGCTGCGGGTATTGAAAACACCGCGCAATGAGGGTGCCTCCGGCTGCGATTCCTTGTTGACGAAGGGGTCTAGTTGTAACAATGCAGGCTGCCCCTCCCAGGCTGTCGTAACTACGCCACCCAAACGGGTCAGGTTAACTACTCCATTCCGGTCAATACTTTCGATCTCATAACCTACCTCATCCATGTGCGCCAAGAACACGGTAGCCTGACCGGCCGGACCTACCTCAACCCACATATTGCCCATCTCATCAATCTGAGCCAATTCTTTTGCCCATTGAGGCATCGCGTTATAGATGACGTTTCTGATCGGACCTTCGTGACCGGGTACCGCTGACCGCTCGGTTACCTGATCGAGTATCCCCTCGATCTCTATCAAACGATCTGTGTTCTCGCCATTGCCCCAGCGAGAAGGTTCATTATTTAACACAGCAGTCTGTTCAGGCAGGGCACGCCAGGCAGGCCTGGTCGCATCGGGATTGATCGCATCCACCAAAGCATCCAATATTTGATTGGCGCTATTGAGACTCATTCTCTCCATTAGCCCATCGGCATCAAGCACAGCAGGGGTAATGAGTCGTATCTCTGGCCCACCATCACGGGTCAACACGACATCGGCTCGCACTCCTAGTCCGTCTACGATTCGGTTTTCGAATACATCCGCTCCAATTCCAACTACGATGAGCTCTTCAGGATTAGCATCGCTGCTGACTCCCGCACCTAGCCCAATCCAGCCGAACACCTGCTGCACGCTAATCAGGTATTTCGTGCTTCCGACCGAGCCATTGATACCCGTCTCGGCGGCGGCCAATATCGCTGCACAGCCGATTCTTGCTCCGGCGCGGGGCCCAGCTACCTCGTTCGCATAAGACCAAGCCGGGATATGGCGTAGAACTGGGTCTAATAGAGCGATCCCCATATCGGCAACCTCGAAGGCAGACTCGGCACCCACATCCAACCAGAGATCATTCTGGCTAATGATTGCTGTCTCGTTCTGATGTTGAGCAGCAAAGTGTCCGTTCGCCACTGCAGTCACGCCCACTACCGGGCCACTCCGCGTTAAGATACGCAGCTGCTGACCTTCGTGAGCCTGATCCCAAA
>NVUL01000095.1 GCA_002401885.1 SAR86 cluster bacterium | reverse complement strand
GTATGGCGCCGCATGTCTTATTTTGGCGACACGCTCGCACATTCCGCCTTACTTGGAATAGCCCTGGGCTTACTCACTGATAGCAATCCACAGTTGAGCATCATAGTTAGTTGTCTTCTATTCGCCTTCTTGCTTACCTTGTTAGACCGAAGGCCCTCTATTTCTACCGATACTTTACTAGGTATTTTGGCCCATAGTAGCCTCGCGCTTGGCGTTGTAGTATTGGCGTTAGCTGATTCGGTTAGGGTTGATCTCGAGGCCTATTTATTTGGTGCGTTACTCACCATTGGCAATGCTGATTTGGTCTGGGTTTTGATCGTCGTGTCTCTCGTTGCTATCGTGCTTTCAATGTTTTGGAATGACTTCGTATCAATTACTGTTCACGCAGAAATAGCGGAAATTGAAGGCGCAAATGTGAATCGGCTGAATCTAATCTTAGTTTTGTTGATTGCATTGACCATCGCGGTGTCGATGAAAATTGTAGGCGTGTTATTGATAACATCGTTGCTGATAATCCCCCCCGCGGCGGCGCGCTCGATGGCGACTACGCCAGAGCAAATGTCCGTAAGAGCGAGTATTATAGGCTGTATCTCTGTAGTGCTAGGGTTGGTTTCGGCATTTTATTTCGATGTGCCGGTAGGCCCATCTATTGTCGTAGTGGCTACGCTAATATTTCTTGTTTTCTATTTTTATCCGAGCGTTCTAAAGATTAGAAGCTGAGTATTTTTACCTAACTAGCCTGCGAAAAGCCTTTATCAAGTCTTGGTCACGATGCGGGGCACGCATCACTGCGTAGTAATCACCCTGCGGATTTATTACCGCGATGTGAGCGCTATGTTCAATTAGATAGTTTTCCTCAATCGCATCCTCTTCAGCATGTGAATCTTCATGCTCATGGGATGTTGCAGCTGCCCCAGGTGCAACTGCGTCTGAATAGCCAACATACAACTCCGCCGCCAACTGTGCGATCTGTCCAGGGTCTCCACTCAAACCAATAAACTCTTCGCTGTAGTTCGCCAAATAGGCAGCCATCGACTCAGGGTTGTCTTGCCCGGGATCTACTGTTACGAGGAACACGCGCGGTTTCACATCTTGGCTAAAATCCAAGCCAGCATAAAACTGGCCCAACTCGGCCATCGTGAGAGGGCAGATATCCGGACAGTGAGTAAAGCCAAAGAAAACAAGATTCCAGTGCCCCTGAAAATCGGCTTTGGTGAAGAATTCACCTTGCTGGTCGAGCAGGCGAAAGTCGCTCAGCGTTCGAACTTCTGGATAGATGGTGACACCTATCTCACGTAGCTCGGCTTCGTTCTGGCGCTCACTGCGCAGCAGAAATAGGACGATTAGCGCTATAACTACAAGCACATCGAAGGCTAGAAAGGCGATAAACGCTGTCTTTCTCTTCAGTGTCAGTTGCATGCGGAGATTCTAGATTAAATCAGGTAGTGATCAACGACCAAGGCAATGAAAAGCAATGCCAGGTAGGCGATCGAGTAACGGAAGGTATCCATTGCGGTGCTTGGCTTTGGCTTAAACATGAGCAAACCAGACCAGCCGATGAATCCAGCACCCAGCACAAGCGCCGAGACAAGGTAGAGCAATCCACTCATTCCGGAGAAGAATGGGAAGACGCTTACGACTACCAACATCAGAGTGTAGACGATGATATGAATCTTGGTTACGTGTTCACCGTGAGTAACGGGCAGCATAGGGACACCCGATTTCGCATATTCATCCTTACGGTGAATAGCCAAAGCCCAGAAGTGAGGAGGGGTCCAGGCAAATATAATCAGAACTAGAATTAACGCACCACCATCGATAGTGCCGGTTACGGCAGACCAGCCGAGTAGTGGTGGCATAGCCCCGGAGAGCCCGCCAATAACGATGTTCTGTGGCGTCGCATGCTTCAAATATCCCGTGTAGATGAAAGCATAGCCGACAAATGAAGCCAGCGTCAGCCAGGCACTTAGCGGGTTAACCCACAACAGCAGCACTGCCATTCCCGCAACACCGGTGACAATCGCGAATAGCGCTGCCTGCTTGGGCTCCACGCGACCCTGCGCAACCGGTCGGTTGTGGGTACGCTTCATCATTATGTCGATTTTTCGGTCGATCAGATGATTAACGACTGCCCCTGAAGCAGCTACTAAGGCGATGCCTAGGTTACCCAGGATGAGAACATCAACAGGTACCATTCCCGGTACTGCGAGGAACATGCCCACCAAAGAAGTCAGGATCATCAGCATGACCACTCGTGGCTTGCACATCTCGTAGAAATCGCGCCAGCTATTACTAGTAATTTTTGAAGCTATTTCGTTCACGGATCAACTTTCGAGTAAATTAAGATGGGTTCTTGGGCGGACTATAACAGATACTGAGTCGCAATCTGGCGTCCTGCTTTCGAAGCGCGGGCATTCAATCATGTTTGACTTCGAATCTCAAGATGAATGCCTCGAGGTGGTGTGTTGTTTTAAGCGTTTTTCTAGCAAACCTTGTGCAAAAACCCCTCTCTAATTGGACACTGACAGGAAGGTGTCAAAAATGCTTGATTTCGCGCATGTTTTTGGGGGTTTTAGGCCGCAGATTACTTGCAGTGAATACCAATATTCTATAGCATTCCGGTGCGCGTGAGGTGTGCGAAAAATCTTTGAATTCTCGGTTAATTTTAGGGCGTTCGGAGAACTGAAACTGCCCCATCCAGATAATAATAATTTACAAGGATAGCAGCGAGCCAAAACTTCCATTCGGGGATAGCAATGAGTTCTCTCATTGTCTGCACCTACTGATAAAGTGATGGCAAAAGAAGCTTCCATTCTTGTTCCTCTGGGACGCAGTGCACACAACAACTAATTTCCCCTAGCGCTCGGCGATACTTTATCTCCTGGTCGCTTGGGATACGTTTGTAATTTTTTAGAAGGAAGGCGGGTTTATGGCTTTAGCGGTCGTTATTTTATTGTTGGTATTGGGATCAGTAATTTTCCATTTTGCCAGCCCTTGGTGGTTCACAGATATTGCAGCCGACTGGGGATCAATCGATTTCACTATCAATGTCACTTTTTGGATTACTGGAATAGTATTCATCCTATTGAATCTGTTCCTAGCCTACTGCGTGTACAAATTTCGGCAAAAAGACGGCCATAAGGCCGTTTACGAGCCTGAAAACCACAAATTAGAAATCTGGCTTTCAGCAATCACGACCGTCGGTGTTGTCGCGATGCTTGCACCGGGTCTATTTGTATGGGCGAGCATCGTCACCCCACCTGACGATGCCACCGAATTCGAAGCCATGGGTCAGCAATGGCAGTGGGCGTTCCGCTATCCGGGTGCCGACGGCATCATGGGCACAGCAGACACACAGCTAGTTACCGAGACCAATCCCTTCGGCGTCAATGTTGAAGACCCGAACGGTCAGGACGATGTAATAGTTACTGCCCCTGAGATGCACCTTCCTCTGGACAAGCCAGTTAAAGCACTGCTTCGCTCCAATGACGTGCTGCACAATTTCACCGTTCCTCAGTTCCGCGTAAAGATGGACCTGGTTCCCGGCCTGATTTCATACATATGGTTCGAACCAAACAAGGCGGGTCGTTACGACATCATGTGTGAAGAGCTTTGTGGCATTGGCCATTTCGCCATGCGCGGCGCGGTAGTTATTGAGACTCAAGCCGAATACGACGTTTGGCTTGATGCGCAACCTACATTCGCGGAAACCCAAGCGGTTGCCGCTGCTAATCCAGCCGCAGGACAAGCACAGTATGCCGTTTGCGCTACGTGTCACGGGGCTCAGGGCGAGGGCAATCAAGCGCTGAATGGACCGAAGTTAGCTGGGCAACAAGCTTGGTACATCGAACGACAGCTGAAATATTTTAAAGAAGGCGTCCGCGGTGGCGAAGGCGATACCAATGGCCAGACCATGGCGCCGATGGCGAATATGCTCGCAGACGACGCGGCCATTCGCAATATGGCTGCCTATATCGCGTCTATGCCCGACATAGCGGCCACTCCAACTGTGACTGGTGACGTAGCTAATGGCTACCAAATCTATGATCGCAACTGTGCAGCTTGTCACTTGGACAACGGTGACGGTACTTGGTACACCGATGCACCAAAACTTGCGGGCATGAGCGATTGGTATTTCGTTACGCAAATCAGCAATTTCCGAGCCGGCATCCGTGGCTTACATCCGAGTGATGACTACGGTGAGCAGATGGTTGGTATGGCTACTGCCATGTCAGGCGTCGAAGAAATTGAAGACGTGGCGGCTTACATCAATACATTGAGATAGCTCGCTGCAAAAAAAATATTAGATAAGATTGTTAACGAATTTTAGCCATAGCTGGCTGATACAAAGATTATAGAGTTAGGAGGATTTAATGGCTTACGTACCATTAGCTGATCAAGATTCCGAAATGGAAATGCACCACCCCCATAGTTGGGTTACAAAATACGTTTGGAGCCAAGATCACAAGGTTATTGCCATTCAATACGGTGGCCTAGCCATCGCAGTTGGGGTTGTTGCATTGGTTCTTTCGCTTCTAATGCGCATGCAATTGGGTTTCCCAGAGACATTTGATCTGATCGATCCGAGTTCCTACTACCAGTCGGTAACTATGCACGGCATGATCATGGTTGTTTACATGCTAACGGCGTTGTTGCTGGGCGGGTTTGGAAACTACTTAATACCGCTCATGTGCGGCGCGAGAGACATGGTGTTTCCGTTCCTGAACATGTTGAGTGTTTGGGTATACGCACTGTCGGTGATTATTCTTATGTCGAGCTTCTTCGTCAGCGGCGGACCAACTGGGGCCGGGTGGACGTTGTATCCTCCTCAGACTTCTATGGCAGGAACGCCTGGTCACGACATGGGCATCGTCTTGATGCTGCTCTCGCTAGCCGTGTTCATCGTCGCTTTCACAATGGGCGGCCTGAACTACGTGACCACAATTTTACAGTATCGCTGCCGCGGCTTAACCATGATGCGTCTTCCTCTTACTGTTTGGGGAATATTCATCGCGACAATTCTTGGCCTGTTTGCATTCCCGGCACTGCTCGTTTCGGCGATCATGATGCTTTTCGATATACTCTTAGGCACTAGCTTCTTCATGCCGGCAGTTATCGAGTCAGGTACGCCACTTGATCACAACGGCGGTAGCCCGATCTTGTTCCAGCACTTGTTCTGGTTCTTCGGTCACCCCGAAGTGTACATCGTGGCACTTCCAGCATTCGGTCTTGTTTCTGACGTACTCTCAACTCATGCACGAAAGAATATTTTCGGTTACCGCATGATGGTTTGGGCGATCATCGCTATTGGCGGATTAAGCTTCGTCGTATGGGCGCACCACATGTACGTGAGTGGCATGCACCCCTACTTCGGCTTCTTCTTCGCCACGACCACATTGATCATCGCTGTTCCTACTGCACTTAAGGTATACAACTGGGTGCTAACGCTTTGGGAAGGCGATATCCGCCTGAACGCGCCAATGTATTTCGCCATCGGATTTATCTTTACATTCATCCACGGCGGATTGACTGGTCTCTTCCTAGGTAACGTAGTTATCGACTTGCCACTTTCTGATACTTATTTTGTGGTAGCTCACTTCCACATGGTGATGGGTGTATCGCCGGTACTAGTTATCTTCGCCGCTCTGTATCACTGGTATCCTAAGGTTACTGGCCGTATGTTTCATGAAGGAATGGCGAAAGCTCACTTCTGGATTACGTTCCTTGGTACCTACGCGATCTACCTGCCTATGCATTACCTTGGGTTTTTGGGTGTTCCGCGTCGTTACTACGCAATGGGTTCCACGGACTTCATTCCAGAATCTGCGCAAGACTTGAACGCAGCGATCACAATCGCAGCACTAATTGTTGGCGCGGCGCAGATCCTGTTCTTCATCAACATCTTCTGGAGCCTGCGCAATGGCAAGAAAGCAGGGCCAAACCCTTGGGGTTCTGCCTCTTTAGAATGGCAGACACCCGATACTCCGCCTAAACATGGCAACTGGGGTGACGAGCTACCCACGGTTTATCGCTGGGCTTACGACTACAGCGTGCCAGGTGCACACGAAGATTTCATTCCTCAGAATGTACCTGAAAGCGTTGAGCCAACTGCAGATGAGCAACACTTCGATCCGGATCATGACGCATCCAAGGCTGATACATGAGTCTATTTAAACAACTCACCGAGAAGCCCTGGGAACGAAAGGGTGTAATCGGCGGACTAAATCCGGAGGGCGCCTTCGAGTCCCCCCCGGAGCGCGTCGCGCTAGGCTTCTTCCTTACGATTGCCTCAGTAATTTTTTCGATGTTTGGTGTTAGCTACGTCATTCGGATGTCATTACCGGATTGGGAACCGCTGGCCGAACCGGCTCAGCTCTGGCTGAACACTGGATTGCTTGCCATCAGCAGTGTTCTGTTTCAATGGGCAAGAAATACGGCTAATGCGGGCAAGCAGAAGAACCTAATGGCCGCCTTTATCGGTGGCGGTGTATTTGCCTTGCTGTTTATAGCAGGACAGATGCTTATCTGGAAAGATCTACAGGCTTCGGGTTTTTACGTGGCCTCCAATCCAGCCAATTCTTTCTTCTATCTGCTGACAGGTTTGCATATCGCTCACTTACTAGGTGGGCTTTGGGTATGGAGTAAGAGTTCAATACGATTGCTATCCGGGAGCAAGCCTGAAGACGTGCGCCTCAGCATCGAGCTGTGTACCTTATATTGGCACTTCTTGCTGATTGTCTGGTTGGTTATTTTTGCAATTCTTTCCAATACCTAACTCGTTAGGGATTGGAGAAAATGAAGTTTAATTAGAACATTAATAGGAAATAAGAATGAGTGAAGCAGCTATAAGCGGATCAAACTCGACTCTAGTCGACGATTGGAGCGCCGATAAACAGGCCTACCATGTGCCTTGGGGTAAGGCCATGATGTGGATCTTCCTCGTGAGTGATACCTTTATTTTCACTTGCTTTCTGACCGGCTATCTCCATGTTCGGTTATCTACCACTGAACCGTGGCCACTGCAGAGTGAAATCTTTGCGCTTTCTTTCGGCGGCGATCCTATTCCGCTGATTTTGATCGCGCTCATGACCTTTATACTGATTACCAGCTCTGGAACCATGGCGCTGGCGGTCAATTTTGGTTATCGCCGAGATAAGGTTAAGACTTTCTGGTTTATGGTTGCTACTGCCGCCTTAGGCGCCTCCTTCGTGGGCATGCAGGTATTTGAGTGGAGCAAGCTGATTCTAGAAGAGGGAGTTAGGCCTTGGACTAACCCCTTTGGAGCGACTCAGTTTGGGTCTGTATTTTTTATGATTACCGGCTTCCACGGTTTGCACGTAACCGTCGGTGTCATTTACTTGTTAACCGTTGCCTTCAAAGTAAAGAATGGGCACTACGACAAGAAGGGTTATGAGATTGTAGAGATTGCCGGTTTGTATTGGCACTTTGTGGATCTTGTTTGGGTATTCATTTTCGCATTTTTCTACTTATTGTAAGAGGGGACAGGAATGTCATCTGAAGCAGGTCAACAACATCCTCTAGGGATATATTACAAAATTTGGATTCTTCTGTTCGTATTGAGTTCGTTCTCGTACGCGGTTGATTTCTTTAATGTGCAAGGCGGCATGCGCTGGGGTCTGGTACTCCTGTTCATGTGTTTGAAGGCAGGCTTTATCGTTGCGATCTTCATGCACGTGGTTTGGGAAAGAATGGCGCTGGTTTTGACTATTCTTGGCCCACCGCTTGTACTGCTGCTGCTTATCGGCCTTATGTCGGTCGAAGGTTACTATATTTCTGATGCGCGTTATCAGTACATGGGCCACGATCCGAATGCTGTGGCGCTTACCCCAAGTGATCTTCACGGTGGTGAACACGGTGAGGAAGAGGAAGCACACTAGCTTCTTTTCATAAAAAAGGCCGCTTCTTAAGCGGCCTTTTTTTCGTCTGTCGAAAATGCAAATGCACTGCCCGCTAAAAAGCTAACTAGGATTGTTCTCGCAGGAGGGCCATAACTGGAGCGGTGTTCGGACGAACTCCTCTCCATAGTGCGAACGCTTCTGCCGCCTGTTCAACCAACATCCCTAGACCGTCGATGCTTAAGTTTGCCCCTTGCTGTTTCGCCCACTGCACAAATGGTGTGTCGGTTGCTGAATACATCAGATCATAGCAACAGCAACCGGGCGCTATAAGTCTCACATCTAATCTAGGCATTTCACCCTGCAAGCTTGAGGATGATCCATTGATTATCAGGTCATAACTCCGACCATTGTCCGCTGCTTCTTGCAGCATTTCATACGACATGGCTTCGAGCGGCGCCAGGGATTGCATCTCTTGCACTAAGAGCTCCGCTTTAGATACAGTTCTATTAACAATTGTTATCGCGGCTGCGTGTTCATGGACGAGCGCAGCCATGATGCCGCGAACAGCACCGCCAGCACCGAGAATAAGTACCCTTTGGCCGCTAATAGTTACCTTGTTGTTCACCTTAAGATCCGTCACTAGCCCAATACCGTCTGTATTGTCTCCACAGATGTTGCCTTCGTCGTCTAGGAATAGGGTATTTACAGCTTGCGCCAACTGCGCCCGAGGGGAGCAACTCGCAGCCAATGCAAATGCATTCTCCTTAAAGGGTACTGTCACGTTCAATCCGCCGCCGCCGCCTGCAAAGAAGTTTCTCACGAAACCTTCGAATTCATTTTCTTCTAGTGGAATAGCCAGGTAGTTCATCGCCTGATCCGTCTGCTCGGCAAACAAGGAATGGATCAGGGGTGATTTGCTATGACTTACAGGATTGCCGAGTACTGCATATTTTGACACGGGTGATGTTTCTCTTCTTTCTATTTTGGGGGAGGCTTCAGCCTAGAAGACTACACCCATTCCCGTGGTTTCAGAAATTCGGTGGTAAGTTTTTCTTCTTCACTGCCTTTTTCCGGATGCCAATCATAGATCCAGCGCACTACTGGCGGCAGTGACATTAATATCGACTCGATCCTGCCAACGCCTGACTGGAGGCCGAATAGGGTGCCTCGATCATACACAAGATTGAATTCGGCATAGCGGCCACGCCTGTATTCCTGAAACTGTTTATGGTGGTCCGTATAGGCCATATCTTTACGCCTGTTTACTATCGGTAGATAGGCCTCGAGGTAACTATTCGCCATGGATTTAACAAATTCGAAGCTTTGATCAAAACCAAGTTCATTGAAGTCATCGTAAAAGAGCCCACCAATCCCTCGCGGCTCTTGCCTATGTTTAATCTGAAAATAGTCATCACACTGCTTCTTGAACAGAGGATAGTATTTATCGCCAAAATTCTCACAGGCATCTTTAGCTTGCTGGTGCCAGTGGATGCAATCTTCTTCAAAACCGTAGTAAGGCGTTAGATCGTAGCCACCACCAAACCACCAAGCAGACTCTTCGCCATCTTTATCCGCTACAAACATTCTGAAATTGGCATGCGAGGTTGGCACGAACGGGTTACTTGGATGAATCACCAATGAGACCCCCATCGCCTGCCAGGCTCTACCGGCAAGGTCGGGCCTAGTAGCAGTGGCTGATGCCGGCATGGCATCGCCGAACACATGAGAAAAGTTAACGCCGCCCTTCTCGAATACTTCACCATTGCTAATGACCCGACTAATTCCCGAACCGCCTTTTTCTCGGTCCCAGCTATCCGTCTGAAAGTTTGCACTGGGATCTAGTGCCTCCAGCCCAGTGCAAATACTGGACTGCAGTTCTAATAGAAAATCTTTGACGTGGTTCGGCTCAATCGTGCTCAATGTGTTTCCCTCGCGATTCCTTCAAAGTCTTACTGAGCCCAGGGCATCTAATCCTAGTTCAGCGGATAACTCTTCCAGAGAGTAAGTCCCGCATCTCAGACGGCTTTGCAGCATGTCCGAGGTCTCCATCTACTATGCAGGCTATCTTATCTGCAAATTTGTCTTCAAGTATTAATCTAGATCTAATTTCTTTCTCGCCTGCCTCATTCGCCGATGTCGAGACTATGGGTCCCGCGAAACCTGTACATAATTCCTGAACAACTGGATGCCCGCTGACTCGTATTGCGACGGATTGATGACGGCCCTTAATCCACTCCGGTATCAATTGATCAGGGTCGGGAACTAACCAGGTAATGTGACCAGGCCATGAGCTGCCTAATGTATCTCTCTGTTCTGTCCTCAGCCGGCGAACAAGCGGCTCGAATTGATCAATACTCGCGCCGATTAATATCAGCCCCTTGCTTACGGGGCGATTTTTTAGACAAAGGAGGTTACTTACTGCAGCTTCGTTATAGGGATCGCAGCCGATGCCCCAAACAGCCTCGGTTGGGTAGGCGATGATGTTGCCTTGTTTTAGGTTCTGACAAGCTAGTTGAATATTTAGCTTAGTCACTTCAGGTCTCTCTCACCAGACGGGCAACGATGTTGCCCACGGTCGGTAGTTTTAGCTAAGGGATTCCTGCAATGCCTTGTCTTGGGCTTGCACTTTTTCGCTGTTAGCAGCGCGCTCAGCTTTCACTCTGTCTGCCAAGTCCGCATCTGCAAGCGATAGAATCTGTGCGGCTAGATAGGCTGCATTCTTTGCGCCTGTCTTTCCGATGGCTACAGTAGCTACGGGGATGCCGGCTGGCATTTGTACCGTGGAAAGCAATGCGTCCAATCCACTTAGCGGGCCGGAGTCGATTGGCACGCCGATCACCGGAACTGTGGTATGTGCGGCCGTAGCCCCTGCTAAGTGCGCAGCAAGGCCGGCGCCGGAGATGAATACCTGACACCCGCGTTCCTGTGCGTCATTTATATATGCTTGCGTGACGGCAGGTGTGCGGTGTGCCGAGGTGATCTTAATTTCATAGTTTATCTGCAGCTGCTTCAAAATGTCTGCCGTGGATTGCATGATGGAAAGATCACTTTCTGACCCCATTAGAATAGCGACAAACGGACTGCTCATGATGATAGAACCCTAGAAATTGATGAAAGAGGAAACTACCGCAGACCGCTAAGCTATGCAAGAAAACTCGACCGTCCACTAGTCCAAGCGAAAGTATCGACCACCCTGCTGCCGAACCAACCCCGCTGCTTCAAGTTTAATAAGTTGGCTATTCAGCTCTTGAATGTTGAGATCGCACTCGTCTTGAATTGCCTGAAATAGACAACCCTGATGATCGATAGCCTTTAAAGCAGCGAACTCAGAAACCGCATCACTCTCTGCCCCTAACTTTCGCGTACACGTTTCGTCCCTAGTGGTTCTCGTACATTGATGCACTACGCCTAGCTCTTCCAGAATGTCGGCAGGCTCTTCAACCAATTTGGCACCCTGCTTTATCAGGTGGTGACATCCGCGGCTCTGGGGGCTAGCAATTGGACCCGGCACAGCAAATACATCCCGGTTCTGTTCCATTGCCAATCGAGCAGTTATCAGTGACCCACTTTTTATGTTCGCCTCTACCACTAACGTGCCAAGTGCTAGTCCACTAATGATTCTATTCCTTCTTGGGAAGTTACTGGGATAGGGGGGTGTACCAATTGGAAATTCCGACACAAGAGCTCCGTTCTCGACTATCCGCTCTGCTAGCTTTTTATTCCGAGAAGGGTAGACGCTATCGATTCCGGTGCCTATAACCGCGATAGTTTTCCTACCGCTGTCCAGCGCCCCCTCGTGTGCCTTGCTGTCGATTCCAGATGCCAGCCCACTGCAGATTTGCAGCCCCGCCTTACTTAATTCTTGCGCCATCCAATAGGCGTTCTTCTTCCCGTAAATAGTTGCCCTGCGGCTTCCAACAAGCGCGAAGTGTCTACCCCCTAGCGCGCTCAGCGAGCCTCTTACGAAAAGTAGAGGAGGTGGGGAATCTATCTCGCGCAGTAAACTAGGATAGTGCTGCGATTCATAACAGACTAAATAGTTCCACTCTTTGCCCGCCCACTCTAATGCCACTTGCGTATTTCGTTGCCAGTCGGCTTTACTGCTAGTGTGGCGTAGCAAATCGATTTGCGTGTTGTCGAAGCCTAGATCTTGAAACTTAGACCGTGGTAATTCCATTAGTGCTTTAGCCGACCCAAATTCTCTCAGTAGTTTAGAGATTATGGGGATAGGTATCTTCTTACTATCAATCAGGCGTAGATAGTACAGACAATTATCGGAGTCCATTGTTCATCCATAAGCGATTGGAGAGGACGGCACTACGAAGCACACAGCCCTGCCGTGGCTGGGTTCTGCGGCTTAACTAGCCTAAGGAGAGTCTAGTAGATGAATAGCAGGATGGCGTAGTTTAGGGGCTAACTACTTCGTTATAGAGTTCAGCCGGCTCGGTACTGGTGAGAATGACTGCATAGCTCAGTCGGTCGAAGGTCTTATAGACCAACAAGGTCCCAACGTCGTTACCTGGGATAGTCAGTCTGTCCTGATTGAACAGAGTTCGTATTCTTTCACGGAAAGGCATCTTTGCCCGCTCAACCTCATCGGTCAGGCGAACGCCTTCCTTCTGAATTGACAATACATTACCAACTTCTAAATTATCTTCGCTGCCGAGATTAATGACGACAGTGTCCAGTTGCGAAGCAAGAGTCTCTGCGCCTAGGAAGGCCACAATCTCACCAGACATACCGGCACTTGGTTCGGTTGGGAATATAGTAGCATCGATTCTCGATTCTTCTCTGATTAGTAAGCGGTCACCAACTTGTATCTCTTTGGTGCCATTGTTGATTAATAACTTTCTCATGTCCGGAGCGATGTTTTCGATGATACTGGCAAAGCCCAGATACTCAATTTCTACTCCGAGCACTTCTTCTTCGGTTGTGTTCAAAAGGCCGAATGCACGTTTCTTTCTTAGCCCTTCTCCATAATAAGTTCGACCGAGGCGGTATATTTCGAAGGACGTTGTTCCTATAAGGAAAGACCCACGGGCGAATATTTCGTCGCCAGTGCTTATAGCAAGATTATCGCCTATGTTCGAGACGATATAAGGGGCAGCCTCAAATTCGGCGGCGGTAATAATCCTATTCTTGGTAAAACTGTTCTCGATAGATTCCAGTGGAATAGCGGGAATGGCGCTCTGCAGAGCTTCTACTCGAATTTCCGGAGAAACCGTTTCTACTTCACGATCACCTCGCTGCACGAAGATGCGGGGTGTTCCTCCCAGTATGCTGATCTTCAGAGTATCACCAGGATAGATAAGATCTGGGTTATCTAAGTATTCGTCCGGCTGCCATATGTCAGGCCAACGTTCAGGATCTCGCAGGAATTGGCCCGCAATTTCCCATAACGTGTCGCCTTCTTTCACAACATAGCTAGTAGGATAGTCATTCACGAGCATGCTCGTTTGGGCATACGCAGACACCAATGTGCTCAAGCTGGCTATGCCTATTGCCAATGCTAATAGTAGTTGTCTGATTCCCAGATTTTTCATTCTAAGTCTTCCGCGCTAAAAAGCGTTGAGTTCCTATGTTAGCAATACGCTATAATTATCACTAGAAGCAGTTCACATACTGCGTCACACTATTTCTGCAGGCTTTCACGACCATGTCAATTTTACAAATTCTGGAATTTCCTGACCCCAGACTAAGGAAAATAGCCAAGCCCGTTACTGTTTTCGACGAAAAGCTAGAAGTCTTGATCGAAGATATGCTCGAAACGATGTACGAGGCCGAGGGTATCGGGCTCGCCGCAACTCAGATAAACGTTCATAAACGTCTATTAGTAATAGATGTATCGGAGAATCGGGACGGTCCTCAAGTATTTATTAATCCAGAATTTGAGATTACTGAGGATGAGTTGTCCGAATATGACGAAGGCTGTCTCTCAGTGCCTGGTTTTTATGAAACCGTGTCCCGACCTCGCGCGGTTAAGATAACTGCACAAGACTCTAAGGGCGAGAAGTTCGAACAGGCGGCCGAAGGCATTCTAGCGACCTGTATCCAACACGAGGTAGATCATCTCGATGGCAAGTTGTTCGTCGACTATCTCAGCGCATTAAAGCGGCACCGGATTCGCACTAAGCTCGAGAAAGAGCATAAGAAGTCTGCCTGAATAAATGAAAAAATTGCGAATCTGTTTTGCAGGAACACCTGCTTTCGCTGCAGCGCATCTGCAGACATTGCTAAAGGCAGGCCACCATGTGGTCGCGGTCTACACTCAACCTGATCGCCCTTCTGGCCGTGGCAAGAAGTTACAAGCTAGCCCCGTCAAACAAATTGCTCTTGAGCATATGCTTCCCGTTTTTCAACCATCAAGCCTAAGGCCCTTGCAAGAAACGGAAACGCTAGCCTCGCTCGACATTGACTTGATGATCGTAGTTGCCTATGGGCTAATCCTTCCAAAATCCATACTCGATGTCCCAAGACTTGGCTGCCTAAATGTACATGCATCATTGTTACCCCGTTGGCGCGGCGCTGCTCCAATCGAACGCGCACTGTTAGCAGGGGATAAAGTGTCAGGTGTTACTATTATGCAGATGGACGAAGGACTAGACACTGGAGCCATGTTGACCAAGGAATCTGTACCTATATCTGCTACCGACAATCGTATCGACCTAGAAGAAAAGCTACAAATAGCGGGCCAAACGGCACTTACAAGAACTCTTAACGACTTAGAGAAATATCAATCTGGAGCCACGGTTCAGAACGATGAAGATAGCAACTATGCGGCGAAGGTAGAAAAAGCCGAAGCGTTTATTGATTGGCGCCTCAGTGCGCCGCAGATAGACCGTCAGATTCGCGCGGGTATAGGAAGAAACCCTGCCTATACGCTATTGAACGATCAGCGTCTGCGCATTCTTGAAGGATCTGTATCCATGGGGAACTACAATGCCGAAGCAGGACAGATAGTGGCAAGTGAGAAAGCGCATTTCACTGTAAGTTGCGGCTCCGGAGCGCTGGATGTGCAACGAGTACAACTTCCGGGGAAGAAACCGGCAACTGTGAAAGACATCAGTAATTCGCGTCCCGAATTATTTTCTCGTGGCGTTGCATTTGACCGAAAGCAGCCAAAATAGAATGAGCAATAGCAGAGCCATAGTTGCGAAGATACTCTGCTCCCTGCTTAACGATCGTGGTTCACTTAATACCCTGCTCGGCAATCACAAA
>NVUL01000019.1 GCA_002401885.1 SAR86 cluster bacterium | reverse complement strand
CGTCTGCGTTGATAATCGTATTGAGCACGACAGGAGCCCCACAAAAATGCGAGACATGGTACTTCTTCATGGCATCCAAGATTGCTGCGTCGCGCACATGACGAAGACAAACACTCGTTCCCGCTGCAGCTGCCAGTCCCCAAGGAAAACACCAACCATTGCAGTGAAACATAGGCAGCGTCCACAGATAGATCGGATGCGCCGTCATGTCCCAGCACAAATTGTTTGATATTGCATTCAAGTAGGCGCCGCGGTGATGAAAGACAACTCCTTTGGGATCGCCCGTGGTCCCCGAAGTATAGTTAAGCGAGATGGCCTGCCACTCGTCTTCAATTTGAAAACAACGGTAATCACCATCGCCCTTCGCTATGAAAGCCTCATAGTCTTCTGAGCCTAACAATTCTCCTCCGGAGAATGATGGGTCATCGATATCGATGACCGTTAGCTCCTGCGGAACCAGTTCTAAAACAGCCTTAATTGTGCCGCTAAACTCTCTGTCAGTAAATAACACTTTGGTTTCTGCGTGTTCCAGGATAAATGCGATCGCCTTTGCATCTAGCCTGACATTCAATGCATTGAGAACCGCTCCTGTCATCGGAACACCGAAGTGCCCCTCGAATGTTTCAGGCGTATTGGCTCCCATGAACGCGACTGTGTCACCCTTGCCTATCCCCATTTTCAGAAGCGCCGAAGCAAGCAGGCAACAGCGTTTGTAGGTCTCAGCCCAGGTATATTTTTTGTCGCCATGTATCAGCGAAACCTTCTGCGGATAAACACTAGAACAACGTTCGATAAAACTGAGTGGTGTTAAGTGTGCGAAGTTAGCCTGATTCTGATCGAGATCGATCTCATAAATATTTTTGCTATTCATGTTTGCTATTGTTCCTATTAACTATTCAACTCTATTATTCTGATTTTGTTTTCAATTGCGTGTGTACCTATGTCCTCCTTAAGCCTGAGAACCGCAAAGTCTCGGCATGACGCGAAACAAGTCTGACTAGATAAAATCCATATCCCCAGCGGTCAGCCACCAGGCGCCATAAAGAACCTCTGCGCTGGGTCCGGGATTCCAACTATTACAGGGTATCTCAATACCTAATTCATTCACAATCGCACCACTGGTGAAGACCTTATCCTGACCCGAACTTGTAACCCACATGCGCAGAACCGAGCCGCCCTTGTCCCTGTTAAGCCATTGATTTAAAATAGGTATTACCGTCTTCATCATCGCTACAGGGCATATCAAGTCCATCAATAACTTACCGCCCTCGTGCTCCTTCATTACCGCAAATGCTAGCGCCTCCATTGAGCTGTCTGCTCGTACAATTACACAGCGATACTGCTTCGTTTTCGAGAAAGGATGGTTCACGTAGCGATGCCGAATATACTCGGCATCTCGAACTCCGATAATGCCATCTCTATAGTCATCCTTCATGGCTGCCCAGAGACTATCAAGTTCTTCGCAAGACGCAACATCGAGCGGATCGTAATCAATGATCGTAGCTTGATTTTTCTCCTGCTCCTCACTCGCCTCAGAGACAGGATAGACAATCTCGATAAAGTCATCGGTTTTCTCGTATAAACCGAGTCGCTTCGAAATATTCATCGTCTTCTGATTTGGAAAACCGAATCCCAGAAGATGATTGACCGTGTTTCCAATCTCTCGTTCCAGAAATGTTGCAGCGACCTCGAAGAAGAGGCTACCCTTGCCATATTGCTTGCGGATACTTGGATGCACCATCACATCGCAAGGCTGAATTGCCATAGAAGCCTCGCCAAAATAGGTGATTTTTCGCGGAGCTCCCCCATAATGCGCCACGATGTCGCTCTGTTTGTCTAGGCGCGCTACAACACATTTTCCATCACCCTGAATGTATTTCCAATTCCATAGTTCTTCATCGAAGTCGACGCTGAAGCTCTTCTCGAACAAGTCGGCAATCTCAAGTGGATGAAAGGATTGCATGTCGGAGAATTCTGCATCCGTCCATTCATTCCCAGGATTCGACTCTCGGCGCAACACGCATAGATGAAACTCGCGCCTTCCAGAAGAGAATTCGTCCTGCATCGTTGCAAATTCTGAATGCAGATCTTCCAACCGCTTAGTACCCGCTGCCTCTTCGCGGACAACTGCCGCACCATGCGTCTCGAGCAATGGGCGCACCAATTTCAGGGTATGCGACGCGCTGGCCGACAGATCTCTATTCTCTAACTGCTCAAAACCAAGACGCTTGGAAAGCTGCTTAAAGGAACTAAGATTGGGTAGTGCTGAATACTCGATGTGAGAATCATCAACAAGAAACTCGCTGAACAAAATGAGCTGACCAGATTCGCCTAGTAAATCCCGACTCTTACTGAGCAACGCCATCTGGTCTAGATAACAAATCGAACCAGCATGAATCAGCACGTCCGCAGAAGTAGGTTTAGTCGAGGCCACAAAATCATCACCCGCATACTGAAAACCTGCTAGGGCGTCGATCTCTGCATTAAGCAGGCCCCTCGGTCCAAACCAGAAGACAGATTTGCCGGCTACAGCCAATGATTTGGCGAGCGGCAAAAGAGTATCGCCAACTATGAGAATATTTGCTTTCGCGTCGAACTTTTCGACCAATTCGACAAGGACCTCCGTGAATCGCTGCTGGCCTTCAAGTAGCTCCGTATCAACTTCTAGGCTCGTGCAATTCTGATCTTCAAAAAGGCCATAATGCTGCAATCGAGACTCGCCAAATTCAAGTTCGAGTATTCTGCTTAGCAAACTCAGTGTTGTCGGTATGGAGCTATAGGTCATGTTCGTTTCGTGGGATTGCTGCTTTGGGTTCTACCGTGATTATTTTCTCTAGTGGCGATGCAATATAACCCGCCAATACCCTATTGCATAGCCCGGTCCTGCGCACTCAGGGGCTGCGGCATATTGTCTCTACCGCAGCCCCTAGCTTCCGCCGGACTGCCTTTGCGGTAGAATAGGGAAATGAAAGCGCAAACTAAAATTTCCGAATTCCTCAGTTTCCTCATCCCCGTTTCCTCCCATGGCGCGAGTCTCGGAAGACAGGGTCTGCAGCGGCTTCTGCTATTGCGCACCTTCGTTACAGCAGCCAGTGCGGTAGCGGTAATTGCCCTCCAGGCCTTTACCGAGCTGGAAATTCCAGTCACATTTATCATTTATCTAATCGCCTGGATTCTGCTTTCCGTACTGATCGGCTATCGGCGCCTTGCTGCGTCGAATTTTGTTAGCAACATCGAGTTGTTCTGCCACATTCTTGTGGACGTATTCTTCCTGATCGTACTACTACTAAATACCGGCGGAGCGAGCAATCCGCTTATCTCTTACTTGCTCGTATTGCTCGCGCTAACAGCCACGCTTCTCCCGCAAGCCTTTGTGAATGTGTTTTCGATAGGGGGAATCATAATCTACACCTCGTTCTTGCTTCTTGATCTTTCATCCGATCACGACATGGCCATGTCCCCAGAGAACGAAGTAATGACTTTTCAACTCCACCTCGTGGGCATGTGGGTTATCTTTTTGGTGAGTGCCATTCTCATCTCAGTACTTATCACGCGCATGGCCAATGCGATAAAAATTCGTGAGCTGAATCTCGCGGAGGCCCGCGAGAATGAACTTCGTAATGAACAGCTGGTGGCCATTGGTACACTCTCGGCTGGTACAGCGCACGCGCTGGGCACACCTCTCTCTACGATGGCCGTGTTGCTAACCGATTTGGATAACCTAGATGTCGAAGAGCTTAGAGCTAGCGATATCAAAAGCGACATATCGCTACTAAGACAGCAAGTGACGCGCTGTAAAAATTCTCTGACGCAACTTATTCGTTATTACAATAAAGACAATCCCGAAGAAATCGAAAACGTTTCACTCGGGACTTTCGCAGATGACATCCAAGATTATATTGTGAACATTCATCCAGCATCTTCGATAGATTTTCATATCGAGGACAAGCCGGAATCAGTAGTTACATCGAATCTAAGCGTCAAGCATGCCGTGATCAATATTATCGAGAATGCCATCAAGGCTGCGCACAGCAATGTGGACGTGCACTTTGGCATTACGAAAGATTCGCCTTTCAAGTTCGAAATCTCGATTAAGGACGACGGTCCTGGAATTCCAAATGATGTTATGGAGAAACTTGGCGAGCCCTTTATATCCAGGCAAAAGGAGAGCATGGGCCTAGGTATATTTCTCGCCAATGCTGCGATCGAGCGACTCGGTGGTTCTATCGAGATGCTCAACATGAAAGAAGGCGGCGCACTTAGCATCATTCGCCTTCCCCAACCCGCGCTGTAAGCACAGGCGCCAGTTCTTGTAGAGACAGGAAAATGGATAAGGAACATATTTTATTAGTTGAAGACGACGAAGTTTTTTCTCGGGTGATGACTCGCGCCCTCTTGCATCGCGATTATGAGGTGTCTCACGCTGCGAACGAAGATGAGGCCCTATTGCTGATAAAGAGCACGCTGTTTAACTATGCCATATTGGATTTGAATCTTGGTGGCCATACATCGCTGGGACTAATCGCTCCACTAAAGCAAAACAATCCAAGTAGCCGCATTCTAATTCTTACCGGATATGCGAGTATCACGACAGCAGTTGAGGCAATCAAATTAGGCGCGGACAATTATCTGGCTAAGCCGGCAGACGCTGATGAAATTCTCGGCGCACTCCTATTAGACAAAAATCAAACTAATGCGGCTGCTCACCCAGAGGCGACACACCACGAACCTATGTCTGTGCGCAGGCTGGAGTGGGAACATATTCAGAAAGTACTGAATGAGCACGATGGAAATATTTCCGAAACAGCCAGACAGCTGAAGATGCACCGCCGTACCCTGCAACGGAAACTACAAAAGCGGCCTGTAGCTAAGTAACGGCGAATCGTATTCTGAAGCGCCTCTACCTATCGCCGCCCCAGAGGCGTCATGGTCAGGTGTCGCCCGCCGTCAACTATTAGGGTTTCACCCGTTACTACTTGGGGCCCGCTGATGAAATGCACAATAGCATCGGCTACAGTCTCTGGTGTCGCTGTAACGCCGAGTGGTGAATTTTTGCGATGAAAGTCCATGATTTCTTCATATTTTTGATCGCCTAGCCCTTCGCGCAGCCAATCGCCTTCAATGAAGCCGGGGCACACAGCATTGATCCGTAATTTGGGCCCCAATGCTCTCGCCAAAGACAGCGTCATCGTCACCAATGCGCCCTTAGAGGCGGCATATGCCACCGAGCTGCCGATGCCGGTAACTGCCGCTGTCGAGGCGACATTGACGACAGCGCCGCCTTCTTCCTGCTTTTGCATCTGCTCGCTCACGGCACGAATCATTTGATAACTGCCGATCACATTCACGCCATAGATATGCTGAAAATCATCACTATTCAACCCGTGAAGGTCCCAGTGGTCTACAAACTTGGTAGTGCCGGCATTGTTGACGAGAATATCTATACGCCCCCACTTCTCAATCGCTGCCGCCGCCATAGCGAGGCAGTTAACATCCTCTGCCACATTGCCGCCCATAACCAGACATTCAACGCCCAGTGCCTTACACTCGGCAGCCACCGCATCACCGCCAGCAGAATTAGAATTGTAGTTGATGACCACATTGCAGCCCTGAGCCGCCAATAATTTGGCCGTTGCGGCTCCTACTCCACTACTGGATCCGGTGATAATCGCGACTCTATTGTTCAAATCTTTCACTACGTTTGACCCTCAGTAAATTGAATTCGGTTCACAGTGGAAATTAGCACAGTTTTAGGCCGATTCCACCGAAATATGATTTGCGCCAGAAATGCGCTGAACGCACGGTTTTAGAGGATAAATGCGTTGCAATTGCAATTTGAAGGGTTACAATACGTAACACTTTTGTACTGGCGTTCTAAGCAAAAAAGTAGCACCTTGAGCTCCGTTAGTTAGAGCTTCTCAACAACAGGGATGATCTACCCGAGAACCGAGTACCGCGAGCCATTCTTTGTAGGCGCAATAACTACGCCTGCTGCTAAGGCAGGGTGATGGAGCGGCTTTGAAAGTTAAATCGCCAGAACCCATAGATCTAATTGCCGGAGATTTTAGTGAAGAATCAACATGTCGTATCAGCAGGAATATTGATTGTCGTAGTGTTATGGATGGTTGCTCCACATAGTGCTGAAGAGCCAGATGAGAGTAATGAGTCTACTGCTAGCACTATCCTGGCCGTACCCGAGGGCGTGTCGCCGGGAGAGAATCCTAGTGACTTTATCGTACGTGCTGCCAGAATTAATCAGCAGACCTACGGCAAGAAGGTTCGCGTACGAGGACGCACGCAGGCATTTCGTCATGTAGAGGTACGAGCTGAACAGGCTGGCCGAATTGTGAGCGAACCTGTTATGCGCGGAGCAAGAGTCAGCGCAGGCGACCTCCTCTGTGAGATAGCGGTAGATGATCGTGACTCAAATCTGCTAGAGGCCCAAAGTCGACAAGTGCAGGCGGAATTCGAATATAAGGCTTCCCAAAATCTACAAGACAGAGGACTGCAATCTGATGTGATCGTTGCCCAACTCAAGGCAGCACTGGAATCTTCTAAAGCGGGAGTAGCCCGCGCAGAATTGGCGCTAGAGAGAACGAAGATCGTCGCACCCTTCGATGGGGTCGTGGAAACCCGCAGCGTCGAACTAGGCGATCTACTGAATGCAGGAACAGTTTGCGCTTCCGTATTAGACGATAGCCCGATGTTATTAGTCGGACTAGTTCCAGAGCAAGATATCGGCAGCCTGCGTGTTGGCGCCCGAGTAGCCGCCGAACTACTCACCGGACAGCGCGTAGCTGGCACCGTGAACTACCTCGCACGCGCAGCTGATAACGTGTCCAGAAGTTATCGAATTGAAGTAGAAGTAGATTCTTCTTTTGAGGATATTCGCCAAGGTATTACAGCCGAAATTTTGGTGGATTCAGCAGATATCCAAGCGCATCTGATTCCCTCCTCTGCCCTCACATTGGACGACAGTGGGCTAATCGGAGTTAAAACTATCGGTGCCAATAACATGGTGGAATTTAACAACGTATCTATCGTTGGGGACAACACCAGTGCGATGAATCCAGGCGTTTGGGTTACTGGCCTAAACGGCACTATCAATCTTATTACTCTGGGTCAGGAAATTGTCTTTCCTGGGCAGCAAGTGGAAAGCAATTTCGACTGGTCTCGCTAGTCCTACCAATAATATGCAGTATTGAAGAGAGTTCACTTCATGAAGAACTATATTGACGCCGCCGTAGCGCGAGCACGAACCACGCTGAGCGTGTTCGTCGCCATTATGATCACAGGATTCGTTTCCTATCTTGCAATTCCCGCCGAGCTAAACCCGGATGTTGAAGTACCTATCGTTATAACGACAATAATACATCAGGGCATATCTCCCGAGGATGCTGAGCGATTACTAGCGAAGCCTGCCGAATTGGAATTGAAGACAATCGATGGCATTACAGAGATTACCTCTTTCTCCAGCGAGAATGCGGCAACGATAGTTACTGAATTCGATATCGACTTCGAGTCTCAACATGCTCTGAGTGAAGTGCGTGAAGCGATAAATAGGGCGCAGGCGCGGTTTCCACAAGACACTGAAGAACCACTGATCCAAGAAGTCTCAGCGGCTACACTGCCAGTAGTTCAAATAGCGATTGGCGGAGAAGGTGTGCCGGAACGCGTATTGTTACAAGTCGCAGAAGAGCTACAGCGAGAGATTGAGATTCTACCCACTATTCTTGAAGCTGAGATGGTTGGTGATAGAGAGCAGCTGCTGGAGGTTGTAATTGATCCAGCGAAACTCGAGACTTATGGGATTTCCAACACCGCAATAATACAAACAGTGATGAACAACAACCGATTGATTCCGGCCGGTCAGGTAGATACAGGACAGGGTAGTTTTTCAATTAAAGTTCCTGGGCTTATTGAAGATGCCGACGACTTATTCAATCTCCCGCTCGCGTCGAATGCCGACGGCGTAGTGACAGTTTCAGATATAGCAGACGTACGACGTACATTTAAGGATGCGACACGCTATTCCTATGCCAATGGCACCGCCGCGATCTCGCTCAATGTAATGAAGCGTAAAGGCACCAGCGTAACCGAGGCTATGGAACAAGTAGATATTGTAGTTCAAGAATTAAGAACAAGCTTGCCGCCCGCGGTTAGTCTGTCCTATATCAACAATACGGCACCCTTGGTTATTGAGCAGAACATGGGTCTTCAGGGAAACATGGCAACGGCTATGGTTCTCGTACTGATTGTGGTTATCGCTTCTGTTGGGGTCCGTTCCGGCCTACTGGTAACCTTGGCGGTTCCCTTCTCTTTCTTCTTCGCCTTCATCGTTATTCGTTTGCTCGGTTTTACTTACAACTTCATGGTGATGTTCGGCCTATTACTTGGCCTCGGTATGCTCATCGACGGCGCCATCGTGATGGTCGAATATGCTGACCGCAAGATGGCCGAAGGTCTGAATGCACGTGACGCCTATAGAGCCGCCGTAGATCGAATGTACTGGCCAATCCTGGCGTCCACGGCTACGACACTTGCCGCATTCCTGCCGATCATGTTCTGGCCTGGCGTTTCTGGACAGTTTATGAGCTACCTGCCAATCACTGTATTTGCAGTGTTATTTGGCTCGCTGTTCTACGCACTATTGTTCGCTCCAACTATTGGTGCACTGATTGGCAAGTCCAGCGCTGCCGATCAAACCTATCTTCGGAATCTGGAAGGTGGCGATCCTCTTAAGACGGGTGGCATCACCGCTATCTACGCGCGAATTCTTACCTTCGCAGTTCGCTCTCCCATAATTGTATTTTTTACCAGCATCGCCACCTTAGTTCTCATCGTTATGGCCTACGGCCAGTACGGCAAAGGCGTGGAGTTCTTTACTGGCGTCGAACCAAGCCAGACTCAGGTTCAAGTCTTTGCTAGAGGCAATTCCTCACCAGCAGAGCTACGCGATGTCATGCTTGATGCAGAATCCCGAATACGCGAAGTCGGGCACTTTAAGGGCATTGTCACTCAATCCGGATCTGGGAATAGTTTAGGTGGGGGCCAGCAGTCTGCTCCCGACCTGATCGGCACGATTTTTATCGAAATGACCGATAGACGCGACAGAGATGTCGACGGCTTCGAAGTTGAGAACGCATACCGAGACGCGGTCGCTAATCTCCCCGGTGCTAGAGCGGAAGTAGTGACTATAGAACAAGGGCCTCCAGTGGGAAAAACAATCCAATTGGAACTCTCCGGCGACGACCTTGAAGTACTATTCGCCGAAGCCGCACGCATTCGCAATTATATGGAAAACACCATGACGGGCCTAATCGATGTCGATGATACGGCTCCGGTTCCCGGCATTGAGTGGGAGATCGTTGTTGACCGCGCTAGAGCGGCGATGTTCGGCGCCAACATGACTGAGATAGGAACCGCTATTCAGCTCATGACCAACGGCGTGTTCATGGGAGACTATCGCCCAACCGACAGCGAAGACGAGGTAGATATTCGTGTACGTTATCCGGCGGAGTACCGCGGCTTAGAACAGATGGACACCATTCGTATAAACACGGCTAACGGCGATTTAGTGCCAATTAGCAGCTTTGTTACTCGAATTGCCAAGCCCGCAGTAAGCGCCATTCAACGCGTCGATGGAGAACGTGTCGTCTATATCCGCGCCAACGCGGCGCCCGGCCTCGTGGCGGACAATAAGGTTTCAGAACTAGAAACATACATGGAAGAGAACCCTCCGGCACGAGGCGTGGTCTATCAGTTCCGCGGCGCTAACGAAGAGCAGGACGATTCGGCTGCTTTCTTGGGTCAGGCTTTCATCCTAGCTATGGCACTGATGGCTATTCTACTTGTGACACAATTCAATAGTTACTATCAGGCTCTGCTAATTCTCTCCTCAGTCTTGCTCTCCACCGCTGGGGTATTGCTAGGTTTGCTGATCACCGGTCAAACCTTTAGTGTGATATTAACCGGCATCGGCATAGTCGCCTTGGCAGGAATCATCGTAAACAACAATATCGTCTTGATAGACACTTTCAATCATCTGAAGGCACAGCATAAGGATTGGTCGCTGCAGAATGTAATTGTACAGACCGGCGTACAACGACTGCGTCCTGTGTTCCTAACTACGTTTACGACCGGTTTCGGACTACTGCCTCTTGCTATGCACGTATCGGTAGATTTGATCGGAGCCGAAATTGAAGTTGGTGGTCCGATTACCTCTCAATGGGTTAGCCTCGCCTCCGCCATCGTATATGGTCTATCCTTTGGAACAATTCTGACACTGGTAGTAACGCCAGCCATGCTGGCGCTACCTGATCGTCTGCGCGTACTTTTAGGCAAGGCGACCAAATTCCAGAAGCAATCCGAGCCAAGCCTCAGTCAATAGGGAGTCACTAAGGCTCTCTGGGGCTAAAGGAACAAGGCGCAGCAAATCGCTGTACCCAGTTTTGCGTTCGTGTGAGAATACAAACTTGTTTCCTAAAGAGATGGTTCATTGATGGGGCTCTTAGTCACATTTTTCGCTGCCAGTATTTTCTTCTCCTTTCTCTGTTCAATCTTGGAAGCGGTTCTTCTTAGTATCACTCCTGCCTATGTAGCAACTCAGGGCAGAGACAATACCGCCATATCCAAAAACCTCTCGCGTTTCAAAGAAGATATCGATCGGCCACTTGCAGCAATCCTCACACTAAATACCATCGCTCACACTGTCGGTGCCATAGGTGTCGGCGCGCAGGCGGCCGTTATATTCGGCACATCTAAAATAGAATTCTTTGGCTTTGCTATCGTTAGCTGGGAAGGTTTCGTAGCTGGCGCGATGACCATGGCTATACTGATCTTCTCCGAAGTAATTCCCAAGACATTGGGCGCGAACAATTGGCAGGCACTCACACCCCTCTCGATACGAGTCATTAATCTACTCATGATAGTGCTCGCACCTATGATCTGGCTAAGCCAGCTAATCACTAAGAATCTGAAGAAAGATAAAGACAAGCCGGTGCTGACTAGAAGCGACTTCTTGGTTATGTCTGAACTCGGCAAAGACATCGGAATTCTTAAGGAAAGCGAGCAGAAAATTATCAAGAACCTTTTGCGCTTCAATCGCATACTTATAAGGGATGTTATGACACCGCGTATCGTTGTGGTGGCCGAGGATGGTTCTACTACTATCAAAGAATTTCATGATGGAAATTCCGAGTTGCCGTTCTCCCGCATACCCATATATCAAGACAGTAATGACAAAGTAACGGGCTATGTTCTTAAGGATAAAATTCTACTTAAACTGGTGGAAGGAAAAGGCAATGAAGAATTGAATTCACTCCGTCGCGACATCATCATTTCACACAGCGGCACACCGATCCCAGATCTACTCGATAAATTTATTGCCGAGAAAGAGCACATTGCGCTCGTTGTCGATGAATACGGCGGAACTGAAGGCATCGTGACTATGGAAGATATTATCGAGACGCTACTTGGCATCGAGATAGTCGATGAAATGGACAACGCTGAGGACATGCGTGTACTAGCGCGGGAAAACTGGGAATTACGAGCGCGGAAGATGGGACTACTACCCACAGATGAATTGGTGGAGGATCGTGATTCTGGCAAGAGTGCCTCTGACTAATTCTATGGCAGCCTGAAACGAAGCGCATGAAACCTCGAGAGTGCGTTTTACTACCAAGCGCTCGTTCGGTTTTTTGATCGTTGAAATTCAATCGATGAAATATTTCTTATCGAACGTTCCTCAACCACCCGAGACGTGAGGTATTGTGACAATTTGTAACCCCTTAGTTACTGCCGAATAGTCTGTGCTAATATTTTCCCACTTTATGATATAGCGCTATAAGGGATATAGTGCGAAATTGTGAATAGCTAAAGCTTGGAGCTTGGGAGTGTTTCTTTGTTCCCCCCTTTTCTTATAGCATCGAGTTGCTTTCAAGTTTCCACTTTAGCGCCTTAAATTTCTGCCAGTAACAACTCTATCCTTCGCTATTCCCTTTTCTTATAGCATTGAGTTGCTTTCAAGTTTCCACTTTAGCGCCTTGAATTTTAGTCCCTCTGTTCATTCCCTCATCTGGCGCGCAACAAAATCAAAGCCATGCCCTCGAGCAGTCGCTGCTCGTTAGTGTGGCGCTGGCAATGTAGTCCTCTGTGGAATTGTCGAAAGTAAGTCTGGCTTTAGATTGGCGGGACGCTCTTAATCAGTGGTAACCACTATTCTGTTTCCGCTCTGACGAAAAGAATTTCGTCGTGATTGGGAGTCTTTCTGTTGTCGAATTAACATCTCGCGATTCAGATCAGAGGAAAGGAAAAGCTCTTTTTCAAAAATCTCTATATTACGTACCAGCATGTCAAACTTCGGGTCGCCTATTGACAGTGTGTTCTCTGCTATTTGCAAGCGCAGCTTGAATAGCTTGTTTGCCTTACGCAAATGCTCGATTCGTTTACCATCTAGATTCACATTTAATGCAGTGATATGCCAAGCACTGACCTTCCTGAGCCCAGCTTCAAGGCGGGCATCATCCGTGTCGTAGATCCGGCGATAGAGATGCTCCTGATAGGCATAATAATTGTCCGCCTCTTCCCAGTTTTGCAGAGAAATCTCGGCAGAAATAATATCGTCTACGATTGAAATCTGGGATTCGTGATAGAGTCCTTGGTTGATTCGAGCAACGTGTAAGGCTTGCTTAAAAAGATCTAATGCCTGCTGGTGCTCACCTAGTGACAGGTTCAATCGGCCTAAATCTTCTAACGACTCTATCTGACGCTGATCGTAGGCACTGAAGTCAGACTCCATAGTCCTAATTGTGCGTGAAGCCGGATCAAGAGAAGGGACCAATTCACTAGTTAGATTGAGAGACAAGCCCTGGGCGAAAGCCTGGCTAGAAAGAACTGCGATACTCAACATTGCAAGCATCGTCGCTAGTAGTTGAGGCACTACTAATTGGGAGTCTAGGGAGTAATTGACTGTTTTTAGTTCGTCTATTCTCGTCATAATCCTGCACCAGTAATGGTAAGAATATGACGCATAAAAATGGATTTTTCAATTATATTCGGAGCTAATTTTGCAGAATTGTGAAAGACCTGTGACAGAAATAAATTAAATTCATTTAAATATCAAAGAGTTGAATATTGAGCATGGTTTTCATGGGCGCTTATAGCTAGCGGTAAGTTCGGTTGGCAACGAGCGCTTCCGCGAGAATAAGTAGCATGGTTAGACTCAAAATCCACCACCAGACTCTCTGTGGGCGCTCCAATTCTTCTATCAGTTGCGCCGTCCTAACTTCGCGCGATTGATTGGGCTCGGTATCTGGATTGATTATCTGATCATACAAGTTTGCAACCGGAGTACGATTGAAATTTGATTCTTCAGGAATGCCATTAACTGCAAAGTTAACTGGATTCCCATCGACCCTCGCGTTAATCATGCCAGGCGTTGTAGCTGTAGTGACGAAATTGTCATTCGTAAATTGGATAGCGTTGCCGGCCGCATCAAAAGCTTCGATTATCTGCGCCGTGCCTGAGGGGTCTAAGTCCAGACTATCTCCAACCTGATAGGCACGCTGCTTGGGATTCTGTTGTACGAGGTATCTGAGGGTTTCATGCACGAACGGAAGGAACAATCCCTGCAGCGCTAAATTATTCCACTCCAAATCTAGCGATGAGGAAAATAGGATAACATTCCCCTCCCCCACGCTTCGTTCCAAAAGCGCTGGCTCCGTATTATCGAACTGCATCAGTACGTCTGCCGCCTCGTTTGGCAACAAAGACCAGTAATTTTGAAACCGCGCCGACCAATCACTACTGAGCGGGCTGAGAATAGGATGACGACGATCGAAATCTGCGATCACAAGATAGTCATCAAGACCTAATTGTCCTCTGCTTTGAATTACTGCCGGTGCAATTTCAGCAAACTGACGGTTGAATGCTTCCGGTGTCACCTTATCCCCCGGCGCTAAAAGCAGACTCCCACCTTCGCGCACATAGTTTTCGATAGCGGCCGCCTGGCCGGTGCTGAGGTCTGCTACGTTTAGTAATACGGCAACATCATTCTGCCTGAGCGTAGCAGGGCTGAGCTCGGCGGGCTCGATTGTCTGTAATAGGAAAGGCGATTGAGCTGCGCTGCTTACTGCAAGACCAAACCAGTGCCCTTCATCATCAAACCAATCGTCTGATGCTTCACCGTTGACCAGCAGGACACGAATCTTCGGCAGCACATCGACAGTGAAAAAATAGGAGTTATCAACTACGAAATTGTCGCCAGTCACGCGCACCTCGCCATCGTGAGTGCCCTGTGCATCGAAGCTGGCAGTGAAGGTGACTACCTGTTCGGAGCGATCGGAAAGATCTACTGGCACTCTCTCTATCAGTTCTCCATCGACGTAGAGACTAACATCGCCCTGCTCCAAATAGAGGGTGCCCGTCGAACGAACTCTAGCGAGAATCTGTTGTTCGGCCGCATCCTCCAACAACTGCTCGGGTGACCTCACGTCAGTAAGTGCAAGATTGCTACTCTCGACAGCCGCCACATCTATGCCAGTGAAGGCTGTGCCGGGGGCCAATTTCCAACCCTCTTCTGCGTTATCCATACCGACATCCTGAAAATCGCTTATCAGATAGATGCCACGATTCTCATAGCGAGAAGTTTCAAGCAGCTGATCGGCGAGGCGCAAGTTTGGCATGTAGCGCGTAGTTCCATAGCCAGGCTCATCTAGACTATTGATAAGTGATCTAACACTATCTATATCAGTACTTAACTCGCGCACTACGGCGGCGGCATTCGAGAAGCTTATCAACGCTACCTCGTCGCCCGATGTCATCCCATCTAGGATATCGAGGGCCTCCTGTTTGGCTAGCTCGAAGTTGTCCTCATAGCGCATGCTCATAGAAACGTCGAGCAGGATCACCGCTGACATGGGATCGGCGTCTAATAGTCGTGCCATGGTCGAATCGAAAAGCGGCCTAGCGAAGGCGAATACTAATAGGGCGATAACTGCAGATCTTAGCAACAGCAGCAGCCACTGTTGAATATGTTGGAAGAGGATGAGCTTCTTCGAGGTTTTCTTCAGGAATCGAATACTACTGAACATCACCTTCGGCGGCTTTTCCTTACGAATGAGGTGAATCGCTATAGGAATTAGCGCCGCTAGCAAGCCAAGCAAGAATAAGGGAGTTAAAAATACCATCTAGAAGCTCTTCGCTCTTTTGCTCATATAGGATGACAACGCCTCGTCCAGAGGTTCTGAGGTGTTTAATAGGCAGTAATCCACGCCGCTTATCTGGCACTGCTTCTTACAGAACGACAGGAACTCGTTCAGGTTTTCGAGATAGGCCTTGCGAATCGCTGCCGGCGTTGTAATAAAAGTCTCATCACTTTCCATATCAACGAACTCCGAAGCCTCGTTGAAATTAAAGTTTAGTTCGGCATCGTCCATGACATGAAAGACGATTATATCGTTTCCCATACCGCGAAGATTCTGCAGAGTCTTAATGAGGCGCTCCTCGTCGTCGAGCATGTCGGTTATTAACACAACCATACTCTTCTTGTTGAGCGAGGCGGCAAGGTCTGTCAGCGGCTTAACAGCGTCGGTTTTCTTGCCCGGCTTGACATGGGCCAGAGTTCTTAATATGCGCATGAGATGTGGCTGTCGACACTTCGCAGGAAGGTAGTCATTAACCTTCTCGTCATAAGTAATCAGACCGACCGCATCGCGCTGCCTATTGATGAAATACGCCAACGCGGAAGCTAGGGTGATGCCATAGTCCAGCTTACTCGTGCCGCCAGATGAGTACGACATGGAAGCGCTGGTATCCAACACGACCATACATCGGACGTTGGTCTCGTCCTCGTACTGTTTGATGTAAAACTTTTCAGTTCGAGCGTATAACTTCCAGTCTATATGCCGCATATCGTCGCCACGGTAGTAGTGACGATAGTCGTTAAACTCAACACTAAAGCCCCTGTGTGGGCTTTTGTGCAAACCGGAAAGAAACCCTTCCACAACCACGCGCGCACGCAGCTCGAGATTGTCGAGACCAGCGAGGACGGTAGGATCGAGAAAATTTAGCGACTCTGACATTACAACTCTTTACTCTGGTAGTCGGAATTCAACGGTATGGGTGTCAACTAAGGTTCTAGGCTATAGGTCCGAAGTCGGTTCGGGCACTTCTTCAAGTAGACGTTGTATAACGTGATTGGTTGTAATTCGCTCCGCCTCAGCATGGAAGTTCAGTAAGATTCTATGTCGTAAAATTGAAGGCGCGAGTGCACGCACATCGCCGTAAGATACGTTGTAGCGGCCCAACAAGAGAGCGCGTACTTTCCCAGCAAGAATCAGGTTCTGTGAGGCCCGTATTCCAGCGCCCCAGTTTACCCAGTCTTTAATAAACTGCGGACTGCCTGTCGTCTGTGGACGTGACGCATGTACTAGCCTAACCGCATACTGAATCACCGCCTCGGCCGCGGGCACCTGTCTCGCAATACGCTGGAATTCCAGAATATCCTCTCCACTCAGGGGGTGGGACAAGGTAGTATCATTTGTCTGAGTGGTGCTACTCACCACATCGACCTCTTCTTGTTCGCTTAGATAGTCGAGCTCAATCTTGAACATAAAACGGTCTAGCTGTGCCTCTGGCAACGGATAGGTGCCTTCAAGCTCGATCGGGTTCTGCGTAGCCAGCACAAAGAAAGGCGCCGACATCGGGTAAGTCACACCTGCGGCCGTCACCTGTCGCTCTTCCATCGCCTCTAACAGGGATGACTGCGTCTTCGGCGGTGTTCTGTTGATCTCGTCCGCGAGCAGGATGTTGGTAAAGATGGGGCCTCTGACAAACTTAAGAACTCGATTTCCATCTTTCTCCTCAACGATTTCAGAACCAACAACGTCTGCCGGCATCAAGTCAGGCGTGAACTGAATCCGGCTGAAATCAACTTTTAAAATATCGGCGACGGTCTTGATCAACAGTGTCTTCGCCAACCCCGGAACACCGGTAATTAGACAATGGCCACCAGAGAATAGGGCAATCAACAGCTCATCGATAACATCATCCTGGCCGATGATCACTTTCTTAATCTCGGTGACGATCTGATCGCGCCCATCCTGCATCTTCTTAACGAGCGTAAGATCATCTGGGCTTTCGATAGCCGTGTCCTCGGCCGTGTCTGTTACTGCTTCTTCAATGTCTGTCATGTCTAATTCCTGTCTTCCGGTTTTCTCAATTTTTCTGTTTGCCGTACTGTTGTATAGTGCTCGTCTCGTAACTAATGACTGAACGCATACATCAGAAAGTTAATCCCAATTTTATAGGCATCATTCGTGGCCTTGGTAGGGTAGCCCTTATAAAAAGTATGCTCCCAACCATCTCCCAAATCCGTATTGTAATTTGCCACCATCATGACGCGCCCGTCGTCGTCCAGAACCGCATAAACCTCGGGCGGATAGCTGGGATCATCAAGTTTCATAAATCCACCGAAGTCCCATGTCACCATGCGGCCAGGTACTTGGGGGACCTCATCGATGTCGAAGAACACATGAAATATTTCATGAGTATTGTTCAACTTTATGATTTCACGCTCGGGAAAAATCTTACCTATCTCCATAAACATGTCATCGAGATGCGGCTGCCCCCAAAAGTCATCCACCATGACGAAGCCGCCACGAAACATGAATTCACGAAGCGCTTCGACCTCCTCAGGAGAGAAGTTCGGCCCGCTATAAGATGAGCCGATTGGCACCCTCTTCCAATTCATGTAGAGGAAGATGTTCTCAAATAGACGAGGGTCGGTTAGCTCAATAAATTCATGATTGCGCGGGTTCGTATCTATATTCGTATAACGCTGCACACCGCGCAGGAAATTCTCATCGGAGTCTGGATAGTCTGTATCCCACCAACCGCCGCGGCGACGCATGCCATAGCCGCCTCTATTGCCACCGGCATGATTCGTGTACTGCCCTCTTATCCACTGAAAATCGGTAATCTCATTGCCATAGATTTCAGAATCGCCCTCATTGTCGAACTGCAAAACCTGCGCAGCCACGGTCGTGCAGACAAACAGCAAGCAAGCAGTTACAAGCAATAAGAATCGTTTAAGGATCGACAATTTAATCCGCATCTCCATCGATTGATTGCAACAATATTCTCTGTGCACGTTGGTAGCTAGGTGCGGTTTCCAGCGCCCTTAAGATATTCTCCTTCGCCTGAAGAGTCTGCCCATTTTTCAAATAGGCCTCTGCTAGATTCGTCTGTGCTTCTGCCGGGTCATTGATCTCGAGTTTCAGCAGCACTTCGTACTCGGTAACGGCTAGCTGACTATCACCGATCGTCTCGGCGTAATCAGCCTTCAACTGATGTACATCAGCACGATAAGGGTCTACCTGAATTGCGCGATCGATGTAGTACCCGGCTCGCTCGAAGTTATTTTCTTCTAAGGCCGCCTCTGCCAAGATGATTGCCGAAGCGTAGTCGTGCTGGAGGTTCTGTAAGAGCAATTCCAATTGCTGTAGCTGAGCCTCGCGGTCACCTTCCTGCTCGTATATCTGCGACAGCACCAGAGGAGGACTCGGGTAGCCGGTATAGGATGGAAGGAGTTCATACGCCTGATTCAGATACTGCTTCGCCTCAAAGAAACTCTCTTCCTTGAACAAAACGATACCCAGTTGTAAGTAGGCTTGGAAGTCGCGATCATTTTCTTCAATTCGGGCGCGCATATGTTGCTTCAGCGATACATTGTTATAGAGCTCGGCGAGTATCGCGCTTGAATTCTCGCGCACGCCATGACCGTGTCCATCACCTTCGTCGGGCAGATCTTCGGTATGCACATAGACATTAATCTCTGCGACACGGCGATCGATCCAGCTTCTGAAGGCCGCATCGAATTGCCCCAGACTCTGATCGAAGACTTCATCAAATCGCTCTTCTTCGTCTTTAATAAATGCATACTGATCAACCAGCTCAACCAACTTCTCAAAACCGTATTCATCGGCTATGAAATCGACTACCAAATAGGCTTGAAAATAGGCAAAACCCAGATCGGCACTGTTTTGCGCACCGGAGAATCCAGAATTCAGGTCGGCGACATGTAACAGCTTGTCTTGCTCGGAGGCACGCACTAAATCTAACCCCTGACTTCGGCCCCAATAGGGCCTGCCCTCACGTTCTTCATAGACCGAAATTCCCTCGGAGAGCCAACGCGGCATTCTATTGCCTGTCATCTGCAAGGTGATTACATGCATGAACTCATGCCAGACGATTTCCTGCCAGTTTGCGGAAAGTGTATCCGGTGAGATCAGCGTTATAACTTTACCGAAGCAGATTCCAACCAACGGACCGATGTCTGGGAGACCCACCGAGCGCACAGCAAAATCTTCAGATTTTTCGAATACCTCAATCAGGATAGGTCCTTCGGGTTCGAAGCCATACTTCGCCGTCAGCGTGTCCCAACTTTCTTCTAACAGGGGTTCAAGATAAGGCCAGAGTATGTCCGAATCATTCTCACTCATATGCACCTTAAAGTGCTCGCTCTCTTGAGTCGTATAAGTTTCTAGCGTGTCGAAGACCTTCAACATATTCGAGGTCATCACATTGAATGGATCGTTCTCGTAACCGATCTCGAGATTGGCCTTGCCCTCCTCCTCTTCGCCGAGACGAATTAGATTACTTCCGAGCAGTGTGTATCCTTGCCAATATTGAGGGTCTGCTGCAATTGCGGCACGAGCAAACTCCACCGCCTCATCGAATAGGTAGTTATTGCCGAAGCTGTCAGCAACATTGCCTAGAAAAATTGGGTTGTTTGGGCTGAAGGATTCAACCTGCGCGAGATAATCCTCATATTCGGCGCTCCGTTCTTCCAACGCCGCTCTGGACGCCAACACGCTAAGTGTTTTCAACGACTCTGGGTTGAGTGCCAGCACCCGCTCGAAGTAGTCCTGCGCCTCCTCTTCTCTCCCATTGACCATCAACAACTGGCCATAGGTTTCCATCGCTGGAATAGAATTCGGGTTTATCGCCAGTGCGCGCTGCAATGCACGCTCGTCACCGACTACATTCGCTATCCCCACAAGAGCAGGCACATAGCGGCTATTAATATCTATCGCTTCTTGATAGGAGCGCTCGGCATCGGAGGCATTATATTTCTCTAGAAAGAGATCGCCCCACAGGGAATGAGCTTCCAAATTATTAGGATTTGCGCGCGTTGCTTCGTTGAAGAGACTATTCGCGTCATGAAAATTTCCCATCAGCCAGCTTGCCAGTGCGACCATCGCTACGTCTTCAGAGGCGAACACCAGACCATTGTTATAACGCTGTACCGCCTGATCTAAAATTGAGAACGCACTCTGCTTCTGCCCGACGAAGCCGAGCACGCTGCCGTATTGAACTAATGTACGCACAGGCGGCTCTGCCAAACCAGCTACAACCGATTCCAGTATTCCCAGCGCTTCTTTCGATTCGCCTACTGCTCGCTTAACCTCGGCAAGCTGCGTGCTGAGCAATGGGAAACGCGCATATTCATCGTCTTCTATTGCGCCCTCAACAACGCTCATTGCCTCCTGATAGTTGCCCATCATCGCGAAGGCCTTGCTTGCTCCAACTAGGCCCTCGTTGCGATCAAGACCATCAGCCATCTGGAAGATATCGCTGGCCGCCGCATAGGAGCCTGTCATCAATAATTGTTCGCCGCGAAACAACGGCGATTCACCAGTATTGGTCTGCGGAGAATTCTGTCCCATAACACTATTGGCAAGAACTACTAACAACAAGGTTATTACCGCATGTCCTTTCTTCCCTGCAAGTTTATTGTTCACTTGATTCACCCGGGTTAACAACATCATTGAATTGTCCTGTGGCTCTAGCCAGGTCTACGAGCAACTCTTCCATCTGTTGCCAGTAGTCATCTTCTAGGAATTCTGCCTTGCTTCCTCTCAGTATGAAGACCGAACGCTCTAAATCCTGCATGCGACTCTTCAGCCGAATTGCCTCTGCTGACAGGCCAGCCGTGTCATCCACGAGATTGTCTATATACGCTATCTCTGCCAGTCTGCCGTCGATTTCCGCCGTGGTTGGGTTCAGACTGAACAGCGCATCGCCATTGTCATCGAGGCCGGCATGTTCGGAGGCCAATCTTCCTTGTTCTTCATAAAATTCTTCAACACTGTTCTTGGCGTAGTTGAATGCCTCTAATATAGACACTCGATTGTTCTTGTCTCTATCGCCATTGCGATTATCTAGCGCCTCAATGAAGTAGTTCGAGAAGATCGGGTCGAATTTTTCTGAGGAGGATCGCGTAGATGAGACTACAACGCGCCCTTCGTTAGATAGAGACGCTGAAAATCCGTAGCTCGCCGAGGTTGTGTTGACTATAATCATGTCCTGTTGATCGAAGACATCCAACATGCCAGCAAATTGCACGCCGGTAATATCTGGGCCGACGATATTAAACTTCGACTCTTCTTCCGCGCCGCTGCCATGGCCGATTAGATAGATCGTAATTTGATCGCCTGCCTTCACTATTGATTGCAAATTAGCGAGTTGTTGTTGAATCCCCTCCAAGTCGCAGGCGGCATCGATTCTCTGATTACCTGCTCCTTCCACTGCACCACGGTCATACAACAGGGAGATGGTGTCGGAGCTATAGCCATAGTCTCTAGCTAAAATATCGTGCAGAGAAAATGCCCACTGCCGAAACTGTGATTTGTTCTCGTCACCGACCGTTGGACCTACAAGAATCACGGCGTACTTTGTTGAATCCGGCCTATCGAGAAAGAAATTGTTCTCGCTGGAATTGGCATCGCCCTGTGCGCTTGCTGCGCTGGCAAACAACACACCCAAACCAACTGCAAAAATTTTCACTAAGAGATTCATAGTCTGCATAAGTTTATCTAAGTTGCGCTTATTCATTACGACAAACCTTTCGTTCGTCTGCTTACCCAATCCACGCAGAGTAATAGAATTAACAGGGCTAACAAC
The DNA here is from genome assembly GCA_002401885.1 of SAR86 cluster bacterium. Taxonomy (GTDB): domain Bacteria; phylum Pseudomonadota; class Gammaproteobacteria; order Pseudomonadales; family Pseudohongiellaceae; genus UBA9145. Next base: position 15,962 of record NVUL01000019.1, on the reverse strand, counting down.
CAGGGTCGATCCCAAAGATCAATCTGCACTTCGCGAGAATAGGCATTCGGAGTGAATTCGATCGCACTGGTCAATTCGCTCGCTTCCGACAAATTAAAATAACTGCCGCCACTGACCTCGGCAATACGCGCCAGAAGACCGCTGTCGAGTTCGGCGTTTGTGTATTCACGCAGTGATGGTGTAACCACGAAGGCCGCCGTCTTCTCTGCGCTGGAATCGCTAGCTTCTCCTGCCGCGCTCGTCACATCCACGAGCAAGCTATAGACCCCTTCCTCTTCCGCCATGAAGCTGGCTCTATAGACGCCGTCTTCTTCAATATCCCACTCCATAGGAGCGTCGATAAATTCTTCGAGAGGGTTAGAAGTCTGCATCCACAGCGTCGCATCGTTGTCGGCTTCGTACTCGTTGTTGAGCACGACCGCCCTTACGTTGACTTCATCGCCTACGTTGTAGAACTCGCGATCGAACTCGATAGTAATTCGTTCTGGTGCTGAGACAGCCAGCCAACGCAATATCTGGCGCCAGAGTGTTTCATGTGATTCATCTGCTGCTGGCAGCATCATCTGCCAACGCCAGGTACTTGCCGTGGTCAGTGACATGCTGCGTCCCGAACCATAACGCTGCGACGTAAGAAGCGGGAGTGCCTGATTCTGGTATTGCAGCAAGGGATGCTCTAATAATACTTCCGCGCCAGGCTTTATCCGGCCCGTTACATAGGTACCCTGCAATTCAGGCAACTGTCGCCACAGCGCCTGATTCTCTGAATCATTCGCGGATAGACGCAGCAGCGGAGAGAACTCGCCGTTTCGAGTGAGTCGCGGATAGAATAGCTCGCCAGTAGGATGATCACCGCGGCGAATCCCGCCACGTAGATGACTAGGCAAGAAGCCCTCTTCGACAAGCGTGACCGGGAGAATATCGGCTATGGGGCTGCCAATGAATTCTTCGTCTACCATTCCACTCATCAGAAACCCGCCGCCACGTTCGGCAACGAAGTCTTCTATCATTTGCAGTTGCTCAGCATCGAAGAAATCGAATTCTATGTCACCCAGCACGATCGCTTCATATTCAAACAACTCCTCACGATTCTCAGGAAAACCACTACTAAGTTCTGTAGCCGACTCGATACCCTGACGATAGTATTTTTCCGGCCCCGTTTGCAGATAGGTTGCCAAGCGGAGTGACTTGTCACCCGTTACCGCACGGCGAATAAACTTGTATTCGTTGCGTGGGTGGCCTTCCAAATACAGTATATCCAGCACTGCTTTCTCAGTGTTATCCACCAAAAAGCTGTAACTGTTGTTCTTGTCGATGATCTCGCCGGCCTGCAATTCGACATTCAGGTCATAGACGATCAAATCTGGACGCTCGGGCGTTATCTCTAGCTCAAAGCGGCGAGTCACACCCTCTGCCCCTAGAGTCACCACATCGGAGACTACCTGGGTTTCTCCATCCATTATGGAGAGCTCGACTTGTTGCCCCTCATAGCCCTGATGATTTACTGCAACTTGCACATTGAAGACAGAGCCTTCCAAAACTGTTTTGGCCGCGCTGACATCGACAATGCCGATGTCTTGGGGAATATCTTCCTGTCCTACGCCGATGGTAAAGACAGGTATCTGTCTGGCGCCAAAATCTTGAGCGGTAGCTAGAGGATCATCATCGCTGTTGTCGGCGCCGTCACTGACTAAAATTATGCCGCCCAAGGGGAGGCCGTTTAGCTGATCATCCACATAGCTTAAGGCCTGATCGATGGATGAAGCCGTGCCCTCTTCGCTTAATTCCTCTATGCCCGCTATTCGCTGCGTCTCTTTATCGAAACGAAAAGCACGGATCTGGAAAGACTCGGAGAGTGCATCGAGTAGACCGTTTTCATAGAGCTGCTCTTCGACAGCGGCCTGCCGCGTTTGCCCATCAGGAAGGTCGGCGATGGCCATACTCTGCGAATCATCGATTAAAACAGCGAGGTAAGTTTCTTGTGGCGAAACCTGCAGCGTAGTCACTACCGGTCTTAACAAACAGAACAGAAGCAGCACCAACACACTAGAGCGTATGCCAATGAAGAAGGCCTTCCATGGAGTGCTAAGCTGCCTTGTTGTTTTGCGATAGGTATACCAGACACCAATCGTGATCAGCACAACTAATAGGGCAAATAGCCACGGGCTAATGCCGTAAGCAAAAGTGAAAGTGCCGTCTTCGAGGGCCGTTAAGAAGTTAGGTTGTGAGTATGCCATTGCTACTGATCTGTATTCGCTGATCCCTGGTTCTCAGACAATACACGATAGTATTCTTCCACCAGATCTCGGTACTCATCGGGAATATCTTCATCAACAGTTGCATACAGTTTGTTGTTGATGTTATCGAGCTCTGCCTGAGCGCGCAGTGCTCCCTCGAGTTCTGTTATCGGTTGGAGTAGTTGTCTAAATAGTTCTGGTTGATTGAGAAAATCTTCGATACCTTGCTGCGTCAATTGTTGGCGAATAGATCTGGCATTACCAATATTATTCGGCGTACCTTGAGCGCCTACACGCCCACCCGTACCTGGTTGCTGTTCGCTGCTACTTCCGCCACCTCCTGCGGCCTGTTGCTGTCCACTTCCCTGTCCTTGTTGGCCCTGTTGCCCTCGCTGCTGCCCCAATTGACCGCGCTGACCCGGCTGATTGCCCCCAGCACGCGCCTGATCCTGCAGTTGCTGCGTGAGTTGCTGCGCTAATTGTTGCGTTTGCTCCAATTGTTCGCGCATCTCCCGTAGTGATGGCACGTCACTCCCTGATTCCTGCCCAGCCGCATTGAACGCTAAAGCCTGTTGCTCGAGATCTTCTATCTGTTGACGCAATCGCGCTGCATCGCTGGCCGCCTGTTGCACTTGATCAGAAGCAGAGTCTCCGTTGGAAGGATTCAAGGCAGCAAGGCTTTGCGCGAAGTCTTCGATCGAACCCTCGAGCTCCTGTTCTATGTCTACGGACAGGTTCACCATCCCATTGCGCAAGACGCGGTTGCTAGTCTGCATCTCTTCGCGAATTGGTCTGAGTTCACGGCTCGCCGCCTGAGCCTGAGACATCAAACGCTGATCTTCGTTGTCACCACGAGCGATAATCGCTCTTAGCATGTCTTCGATTTCTTTTAGATCTCTTTGCTGTTGCTGTTGCGCCTCGATGAGGTTCTGCAGATCGGCACCATCGCGAATATCTTGTCGCGTCTGCCCAAGTCCCTGCTGCCGTGTAGTTTCTTGCAGGCTCTCCTGCAAGTCTCGTTGCCGTTGCAGCAGTTGCTGCCCGCGTTGACCAAGATTCTGCGCGAGCTGATTCACAGAACGTTCTGACTGTTGACTCATTTCACGTTGCTGCTCGCGTAAATTTTCCAACGCCTTCTGCGATCTGGCCGCCGCAATTGCGGCAGTCTCACTCTGGGCGGCTTCCTGCATTTGCTGTGCTGCACGCTGTAAAGCCGTCTGCGGCTGCTGTTGTTGCCCTTGCTGTCCGCCACTGGAGCTTCCCGATGAAGGCGAACTGCTGCTGGACTGAGACTGTGATTGAGAAGAAGCCTGCTGACTCTGCTGCTGTGAGCGAGAGTTCTGCTGTCCACGGTCTAACTGCCGCGCTAGCTGCTCTACCTCACGGCTAAGCTGCTCCTGCTGGCGCATTAGACGCTCTAACTCGCGCCGCTTCTGCTCCTCAGTCATTTGCTCTTCGCGCCTCGCCAGATTGCGCTGCGCGCGAGTCAGACCTTCTTGCCTACGCGCCAATTCTTCTAGCTTATTGGCTTCTTCGGTTTGTTGCTGCGAGCCGCCACCTGCTCTATTCGGTGTTTCATAGCGGTTCTCAAGCTGGCCCATCTCCATTTCAAACAGCTCGCGCAGATCTTCACGCTCCTGTTGTGCGGCGCCACCGCCGCCACCACCACCTTGCTGCATGGAAATATTGGTGCGATTAATATTCGCCTCCGCCTTCAAAACAAATTGCAGAGCCAATTGCTCGGGTTGCAGAGCGCTGGTGATCTGTTCCTTACTGAGTTCGTCCGCCGCCCGATTCATTTGATCTATGGCGAGTGAAAGGTTTTCTACGGCGGCATCGTAGCTCGCATCGGAGAAACTGATGCGCTCTGCAAGACGGTCTATAGAGCGACGCGTTCGCTCAGTCGCCTCGAGTTGAGACTCTGAAATAATCTCAGCATCAGATGCGAATTCCTCCGGCGATACCTTCGCCTGTCTGTTCTTTAATTTCCATGTTGCTGCAATGATGTCTTTCTGTATCTGCACCAGAGCGCTGCTATCCGCACCATCACCTTGCCCACCACCTGCACCTTGGCCGCCACCACCTCCGCCGGATCGACGGAATTCCTGATCGGTGGGAATAACCTGCAGAAAATAGATGTCGGATATAACCTCTACTGGACCCTCAAGGCCGTTGTTGTCAGCAAGAGTGAGGAAATAGCTGACGAAGTCACCTGGCTCTACACCGAGATCTTCCAAATAGATAAGCTCGTCGCCGGACACCTCGCGCAGGTTCTGTTCGGGCAGAAAATTTACCTGTACTTCGTCCGCACCTACGACGCTGTAATTCAGGGTGAACTTACTTAGCCCATAGTCATCGTTAGCATCAATCTCGAGTACGACTTCCTCCAGAGGCATAACATCCTGATCTTGGCCTGGTCTCTTCAGCACCAATTCGGGTGGCGTGTCTTCGATAGAGCGAATGAAATAGTCGAGCGGATTCTTACTTTGCAAATCAGAAAAATCAGTCGCGGAAATGCGATAGACACCATCTTGATTCACAGTAAATTTGGCGCGCCCTATATTGCCGTCCATCACTAGACTAATATCTTCATAGGTCGGCAGGGGATTGCCCTCATCTTCATCCAAGCTATAACTCTCATCGAACTCTACAACTGCGGCCCTAATATTCTTATTGAAGGTGACTATCAGTTCGACTTCCGTTCCTTCCGGCACCACTAAATCGCCACTGTCTTCCTCCGTGATGTCCTCAATTTCCGTGTACTCGGGATAGTCCATGGCTAGATCGATTCGCTCGATCTGCGGCAGATCGAACAGGTCGATCTGATATTGCGGTGAGCTCTGCTCGCCACGCTCATCGAAGGTGACATAGTAAGTTGTGTCTTCCGCCAGAGAAGGAATGAAGTAACTATAGGTGGCGCTGTCGCTGCCACTGCCATCGCGATTCATGGTGGCGTCACGCCAATTCACATTATCATCTTGAAGGCGCAAGTTGATCGTGCCGGGTATAGCGTTCCTAACGCGAGCTATGATCGTCACGCTATCGCCACGCTGCATCTCCAGATCGCCCGGCTCAACACTGATTTCGATATCTGGCAGCACCTCTACGACAACTACCGGCTCGCTGATCGCGAATGGCCATGCCAGTCGACTTGCAGCATTGAATAAGACCTCGGAGCTAAGGAACAGACCCATCACCACGAAGGCAACGCCGGCCGCCGATGCGAGCGAAAGGTAGGAAGTTCTAGCAGGTGCAACAGTCTCTACCTGTTGCTGTTGAATTTGCACGTGCTCTTGGGCATCCAACCAGAGCTGTTGAATGAACTGCTGGGAAACACCGGGCTTGCCGTTCGCTAAATCTTCTTCGGTAAATTCCAGCGAGGTTAGCAGCCGCTGTTCTAAATCCGGAATATGATCTTCTACATAATGTGCGAGCCTGCGGTCATCGGTAGTCTGTCTGCCCAAAACCTGAATCAAGCGCCAGACTAACAAGGCAATGCTCAGCACGGACACAGCAAACAGGATTGTTGTGCCGGTCTTGCCGGGCTCTAACCAGAGGGTCACCGCGCTAAGCGACAAAATTAATACGCAAAAGGCAATAACGAAATAGCTCACCTGCTTCAGAATGAACAGGTTGCTGCGACGGCGACGAAGATTCTTCAGGGTTTCTCGAAGACTATCGAATGTGGGAGACGACATAGAGGCTCTTCTGGCTACAGTGAATAGAAAGGCTTGTTAGTACTTGTTGCTCCTCGCTAGGCGACGTCTGAAAGCAACTCGGTCACTGATATTAGGCGCGAGAAAAGGCGAAAGGCCACAGTTTTACTGACCGCTAGCACTGACAGATTGTTTCAGTTGTACAGCTTAACTATCCCATTAACCCGCCCGGAATTGCAAGGGCTTATGGGTGGGAATACCGACAAATGCCCAGCAAAATCAGCTAGTCTGAGGATTGGCCGAATGCAGCCGTGAAATACCCGATTATGGGCGAGATATTGCCCGGATTGGAAGCGAGCGATTTAGTTTTGCGGGAGCCTAGCAGCCCATTTCCAGAGGTCGGTAGTAGCTTGAATCCTTAGGAAACACACGAATATCCCGCTGCTTCGCATCTTCCACCAGTTCTTCGAGGCTGCGGTGCATTTCAATGTCCTGCAGCGTCACCATCGTTGGCCGCGGTAAGACCCAATTATCAGCGGCCGCATCGGCCAAAGCAGCACGCGGCGTAATCCAGCGATGCTCCAAAATTTCATCGTTGTCTACCACCACAGTAGCCGGCTCTTTCAGCGGGCAGAGGAAGAACCAGGTGCAGAATCGTCTTGGTAGCTTTGGAGGAGTAGTCCAATGGGCCGTATGAATCAATTGATCGATATTGATATCGATACCTGCTTCCTCTTTCGTTTCCCTTACTGCCGCGCGTAGTGCGGCCCTATATTCCAATCCATCCTCGTCTAGCGCGAAATCTGCCACGTCAACTCGCCCCCCGGGGAATACCCAGTGGCCTCCGTGGAAGACCAATTTGGAATTTCGCCGCAGTAACAATACCTCAAGGTCGGTCTTGTTAGCCGTCTCTCGAATGACTACCACGGTTGCCGCCGGTACGGGAGTGATATCTGTCATAGCCCTTCTCTACCACCTTGTTTCTCTGAGAAAAAGGCTGGCCTAAACAGACTAACCGATAACGCTATCATAGCAATGACTCCAGCGTATTACTTCCAGCTTTTTACAGCCTGCGGCGTCACACGCATTGCAGCTGAGCCGCCATCGGAATAGAATCCTGCCCACATTTGAAAGAGCCTGCTGATAGAACCTAGGATAAATGGGCGGGCATAGTCGATTCAGTAATAGCAGGAGAAGCAGTATGAAAATCAATTTCGAAGACCAGGTTGCGATCGTAACAGGAGCTGGTGGCGGATTAGGCAAACAGCACGCCTTAGAGCTAGGTCGACGCGGCGCGAAAGTAGTGGTCAATGATCTGGGCGGTTCAGTAGACGGCAGCGGAGGCTCAGCCTCAGCCGCTGAGCAAGTAGCGCAGGAAATTCGCGACAACGGCGGCACAGCGATATCGAACGATGCATCGGTTACCGATTTCGAAGCGGTTCAAGCGATGGTTGATGAAACCGTTGCAAAATGGGGTCGCATCGATATTTTGATTAACAACGCCGGCATCCTAAGAGATAAAACCTTCTCAAAGCTAGAGCTTGAGAACTGGCATGCTGTTATTGATGTACATCTTACCGGCAGTCTCAATGCAACGAAGTGTGTTTGGCCCATCATGGTCGAACAGAAGTACGGTCGAATCGTAATGACAACGTCCACTTCGGGCCTGTTTGGAAATTTCGGTCAGGCCAACTACGGTGCTGCAAAGCTAGGTTTAGTTGGGTTTATGAATACGCTGCGTTTCGAAGGTGCCAAGTACAACGTATTCACCAATGCAATAGCCCCCATCGCCGCGACAAGAATGACAGTCGAATTGCCAGGCTTTGAGGATAGCGCCGAGAAACTAGCTCCAGAATTGGTTACGCCAGCCGTAGTCTATCTCTGTTCGGAGAAGGCCCCCAATGGTCGCATCATTCAGGCTGCAGGCGGGCGCTACTATTCTGCAGACGTCAGAGAAAATGTTGGCGTCGACCTCGGTCTAGGCGCGTCAGTTGAGGATATCGAAGAAAATATTGAGACCATTCTCGACATGAGCAGCAATGCAGGCATTCTAGAAAGAACGCCTCACCGCTAGCGGGCTTCTGCTTGTTCTGGATAGATCAGGCGTCTCGCGCCTGATCTGCCAACACCTTCTGAATTGATTCACGTTCACCCATTAGATCCAATAGCGACTTAATGTTTGGCAGCTCGTTCAACGCATTCCAATTTAGTGCCTTCTTGCACACTATGGTTGCTATACCTACACTGAATCTATAGTAAAAATCCGCGTAACTCAGTTCTTTTCCAGCCAGATAGGGGTCAAAATTTCCCAGCTTTTGCAATGAAGCGAATCCCTTTTCCAGCTGACTCTTAACCTGTTCTTTCAGATCATCAGTAGCCGGATTGCCGAAAAACACATCGCCATACAACCGTCGCGCGGGCAATTCGATGTAGAGTTCAAGATGTCTTATCAACTCCTTGACCTTTGCGCGGGCAAAGGGTTCCTCTGGGTAGAGTGAAGGCTCAATTTTCAGGCTATCGATATAGTCAATCATGACACCGGTTTCACTCAGGAAGCCTTGCTCGGTCTGCAAGCAAGGCACTTTCCCCATTGGACTCTTAAGCAAGAACTCCGGCTCTTGATTTGGCAACACATGAACTTCATCGAAATCCATTCCCTTTTCAATCATGATGGCCTTAACCATATTGTAATAGTTACTATAGGTCATGCCGTGTAGTTTAATTGTCATTATTCCCCCGAAGTCACTGTCCGTGACTGATTGCTGAAAGGCCGTGGCGCCTTGGAAGACTTATTCGTTCGCGCACGCTAAGCTAATACCTGAAATTATACTAGAACTATTCCTCGATTGATTAGCAATGAAAAAACCCACAATTAATTATCGAATTTTACTGCTTTCTGCCTACGACGCCATGAGCCATAAAATGTGGCGCGGCAGACTGATTGATATGTTTCCCGAGCACAGCTGGACTCAGCTCGCACTGCCGCCACGCCATTTCAACTGGCGCATAAGAGGCAATAGCTTGCAATGGGCGCTTAACGAAAAGGAACGACTCAATCAAGACTACGATCTGCTCATCGTTACCTCGATGGTTGATCTCGCAAGTCTTCGCGGGTTCATACCCCGCATAGCACAGTTACCCACCCTACTCTATTTCCATGAGAATCAGTTCGTCTATCCGTTAGGCAGCACGCAACGAAGTAACAACGTTGAACCACAGTTGGTACCTCTCTACTCGGCACTCTGTGCGGATGCAATCGCCTTCAACAGCGATTACAACCGATCTACTTTCCTGCAAGGGGCCAAGGAATTACTCAAGAAGTTACCCGACCCATTGTCTCCGGAATTGCTTGAGAGAATTGAAAAGAGCGAAGTTATTCCGGTTCCAATAGAAGAATTCCCATTGGAGCCAGTAACACCCGCAATTCCAACAGCGAAAAGTCCTAAGCAAATTCTCGACGTAATCTGGAATCATCGTTGGGAATATGACAAGGGACCGAAACTATTGCTGCGTCTAGCTGAGGCAATCCTTGCACAACGACTACCAATCAGGCTCCATGTTGTCGGACAACAATTCAGGTCGTCCCCAGCAGAATTTGAGAAGATAGCGTCACTACTAGAGCAGCATGCTGCGGCCCTTAGCATCGATCAGGGTAGCTTCGGCTTTGTCGAGAACCGCGAGAGCTACATAGACCTGCTTAGGCGCTGTGACGTCGTGCTCTCCACCGCGCTGCATGATTTTCAGGGCCTCGCCATACAGGAGGCCTGCACATTAGGCTGCACGCCTCTAGTGCCCGACGCACTGGTCTATCCCGAATACATCGATAGTGAATTTCTCTATCCCTTCAATGAACACTGCAATGAAAGTGACGGGAGCGAAGCAAATTGTGCGGGAATTCTTCACCAACTTGAGAACTGGCAAAAAATGCTAGCCAAGAGCATTGCGCTGCCAAGGATCACGTTAGAGGGCTTCTCTCAGAAGACGCTGCGACCCAAATATGCGGAACTGCTGGAAAGGCTAGTTAGTCGACCCTGAAAAATGCATCTCGATATGGGTATCAATCACTTAGCTTTGTAGGTAGCTAAAATTTCGACCAGAAAACTAAAGTTTCATGCATTTTTTTGGTCGACTAAGTTGCACAGGGATGTGCAAGCATTGGCCGTTAAGGGCAATGCGAGTGCGCCAAAAACAAGTGAAATGACACGATACGCCGGCTTTTTCGGCATCGATTAATTAGGGAATAAGAAAAGTAGCGCGACTACTCTGCTTGCTCGAGTAGTGGAAAGGCTATTTGCTGGCCGATTTGTATGCGATTGAAATCCAGTTCGGGATTGTACTGCCGCACTAGCCAGATAGGAGTGGAATAACGATTCCTCGCGATGGCGCCGATATTGTCGTTACGCTTGATCTCATACTGCTCGACACCCTGGATGCGGTAATTACTAAAAAACTCTTGCTGCAGAGTCGAATGAAATTCTCGACGCTTAAGCTCGAACTCCGCAATATTCACTCTCGAGAAATCCAGGGTCAGGCGCTTGCCCACAATAACTGGGTCACGAAATGCCATATTGTTTAACCTGCGCACATCCCAAGCACGAATACTCAGCCAATCGGCGAAATGCCCTAGTGTTTCTGATGCCTGAACTTCGACAGTATTGTTGCTCGCTACAGTGTAATCTGACGGATCAGCAGACAAGTTTTCGACGAGTTGTTCGTTACTCGCACTAACATTTATCACAGGATCCAATGCCTCCGCCGTGCTCTCCTCCTCGGTAACTGGGGCGTCCAATTCTTGATTGTCCGGCAATACCGCGGCAGGAGGCAGGCGCACTAAGGTGAGCTGTTCTACTTCTTCTGGAGGTGATACGGGTGTATCACTAACCGATACCGTACGTGCCTCGACCTCTTCTGCCAGTTGAGTCTGCACAGTCGGCGTTGGGGTATTAGTAGCGTCTATCCCGGCAAGCTGAATCCCGGCATCGCCCTGGCCAGGCATCGTTAGCTGCTGTCCTGGATAAATTCTATGTGCGTCTTGAATCCCATTCGCACCCAAAAGCGCCTGCTCGGTTACGCCATAACGTGCAGCGATTAGTGACACGGTATCGCCTCGGCGAACTGTGTACGACCCTTCTTCGGAAACAACAGCCGCAACCGAAGTCGGTTGGCTACTATCCTGAGGAAGCAATAGGCGCTGGCCGATCTGAATTCTGTTACGGCTCTGCAGTTGATTCAATGAGGCAAGCCTTGTCACGGATGTATTAAAGCGTCTAGCGATTACCGAGAGACTGTCGCCACGTTCAACCACATAGGCTATATCGGGTGTCTGTACGGGGAATTTGAAATCGTTAGGCACCATTGCCAAGATGTCTCCGGAGGGAACAACCTCTTCGCGCACTTTGACTCGAAAACCCGCGGGAATTCTCTTGTTACCCTCCCACACCACTGGGCGAAGCGCTCGATTGTCGGCGCGCAATTGTTCCAGGCTGATACCAATCGAACTCGCGAATACTTCAGCATCGATAAAAGCGTCGGTCTGGACTTCTCTGAAATTTGGCGCAGGATTAAATCGCACATCGCCGAAGTACTCCTCGGCATTTCTTTCTACTTCATTGACAGCGAGGAATTGTGCGTAGAAATTGCGCGACGCAAACCCGAATGAGCGCCCTTTGTAATTTGCGACGATTTTTTCAATATCAGTAGTTTTTGTGTCTCGAACGGCTCTGGCGATTCCACCGGCGCCATGGTTGTAGGCAGTTAAAGCCAAAGGCCAGGTGCCAAGCACACTGTAATTATATTCAAGTAGACTCATAGCAGCGTTGGTAGCTGTATAGGGGTCCATGCGCTCATCCACTATGTGATCGATACGCATGAAACGCTGACCAGTGGCACGACCGAACTGCCACATGCCTGCAGCCGATGCGCTAGAAAAAGCACCGGGATTGAATGACGACTCGACGTGAGGAAGCACGCCAAGCTCCTCTGGAAGACCTTTTTCTCGTATAACATTATTTATATGCTGTCGGTACGCCCCCGATCTTTGCAATCCACCAAGGAATCTATCTGACTGGCCCAACTGCCAGCGAACATTGGAAGCCGCCGCACGTAGGGTCTGGTTACTCACGTCAATAGGCCAGAGTGAGAGAATCTCGCGCTGTGAATCTGTAAGCTGATCACGTTGCCCGGTAGCGAGCACCCGCAAGTCTTCCTGAATTAGGCTACGCCTAGCCTCTATCGCACGACGGTTTAAGCGCATATCAGTGTAGATAACGTCCAGATGCTGCGAATCGTGCAGGAAGCCACTCTGAGTATCGACTTCGGTATACACGCGAACCCAGAAGCCTATAGCAGGCTCCAATTCAACAGGTCTAGGGAACAAGGCGGGATCTTGAGCGAGCGATTTGAGGGGTAGAAACAGAGAGAATTGCAGTAATAGCACTGAAAATGCTAGCCGCCAGCTAAAGAGAGACTGCTTTGTGTGCTGCGATTGTTGCCCTGTGTGAATCAATCTGAACCGCCCTCTATGAACATTAGATTTTGACGGGCTAAAACATAGCAATTATGTAGGTCATCGCCAAGTGCTATTTATCGCAGGACTAGTCCTGCTCAGGAAAATGCCGACGTGTAACGAACCCTTACTAGGGAATATCGTCCAACTCGGCGCCTTCCTTTACGGGCAACATCAAGTCTTCGCGGGTCACGTTCATGTACAGAATGACATTCGAGGCAATATAGATGGAAGAATAGGTACCGATCACAACGCCGATGATAAGCGCCACTGCAAATCCCTGAGTAGATTCGCCACCGATGAAAAGGATAGAGAAGAGCACCAGTAGAGTAGTCAATGAAGTAATCAACGTACGTGATAGTGTTTGATTGAGAGAAATATTGACCATTTCAATTGGTGTGCCCGTACGCAGGCGACGGAAATTTTCGCGAATACGGTCGGATACCACGATGGTGTCGTTCAATGAATAACCAATGATTGCCAACAGCGCAGCCAATGTATTCAGATTGAACTCGATTCGAAATAATGAAAATATCCCGAGGGTGATAATGAGATCGTGCGCAAGTGCCACCACCGCACCCACCGAGAACTTAAACTGGAAACGCATGGCGATGTACACCATGATAATGGCGAGGGCCACCAGCATGCCGATACCGCCCGATTCAACCAGCTCGCCGCCAACTTTTGCACTCACGTAGTCGGAGCCTAGCAGCGTGATCTCGCTGCCACTGCTACTCTGCAGCAATTCGGCAATAGACTCACCTACAATAACTGCCTGTGCAGCCTGATCGCCAATTGCAACACTTTCATCTACTGGCAGGAGAACTCTAATGTCGCGATCTGATCCAAATGTCACCACAACAGCGTCTTCGTAACCATTGTCGCGCAGCGCCTGATTAACATCTTGGACGATAACGGCCTCGGAATAGCTCAAGCGCACCGATGTGCCGGAGGTGAAATCCAGACCAAACTCCAAAGAGTTGAACGCCAGCGACACGATGGAAACAATTATCAGAACAATAGATCCTATGCCCGCAATCTTGCGCACACCCATAAAATCGATTTGTTTTTCAGGTATTAACATATCTATTTACTTTCCCGCCGCTAGGTTCAGTTCGTCTGGCTTGGCCTTTTTCCTGTAACTGCCTATGGAGAGTTTCTTGCCAGACTTGCCGCCATAGATCAAATTTACAATTGCTCGCGTGCCGATGATGGCAGTGAACATAGACGTGATAATTCCTATCATCAGAGTGATTGCGAAGCCGCGCACAGGACCGGTGCCGATCGTATAGAGTACCGCGGCGACTAAGAAAGTAGTCAGGTTAGCATCGATAATAGTCGTGAATGCACGGTTATAGCCCGCGTCGATGGCCTGTTGCGGCGGCGAGCCGCTCGACAACTCCTCGCGAATTCTCGTGAAAATGAGCACGTTCGCATCGACTGCCATGCCCACCGTAAGAACGATACCAACGATACCCGGCAGCGTCAGTGTCGCTGGAATTATCGAAGACATCACCGCTACGATCAACAGAATATTCATGATAAGCGCAGCGTTCGCCGCCAAACCGAATGTACGGTAGTAGAAAAGCATGAAGATAATGACGAGTCCGGCCGCGACTTGCACGCCCAATAAACCCTGGTCGAGATTTTCCTGGCCCATCGATGGTCCGATAACCGATTGCTCAACAATCGTCATAGGGGCCGCCAACGATCCCGAACGAATAAGTGGAGCGAGATCGCTCGCCTCGCGCGCGGTCAACCCGGTGATGCTAAATTGTCGGCCTAGCGCCTGTATAATTGTGGCGTGCATGATGAGTTTTTTGTCTTCATAGAACTCAATATCTTCGACTTCTTCACCCTCTTCATTCACGGTTGTGATAGTGCGTGATTTTGTCTCAATCAAAAGTATATCCAAGCGTCGGTTCACGTTATCGCGAGTCGCACGGTTCATCTGATTGCCACCCTGCGCATCGAGACTCAAATTCACCGAAGGCTGGCTGTTCTGATCTAGTTGATAAACCGCATTGCTTATGCGATCGCCCTGCAAGACTACATCGTTGTCGACATTGACCGAGACACCCTCATATTCATAAGTCTCGTAGCTCAGACTGGGCGCGCCTATCTCGGCTTCGAGGTGAAATTCCAATGTAGCGATGCGTTGCAGGATTCGGATTGCCTGTGCTGGGTCTTGCATGCCTGGCAATTCCACTACAATTCGGTCCGAGCCTTGTTGCTGCACAGTGGGCTCTGACACGCCGAGTGTATCGACGCGATTCAGCAGAGTTGTTCTATTTGCTTGCAGGGTATCGGTTTGAATCTGTAGCGCGGTAGCAGGTGCCATGCGCATATCGAGGATAAAGACACCTTCTGCTTCGCGGCTCTGAAACTGTAAATCTGGAAAACCTTCAACCAGTTCCGATCTGGCTTGGCTGCGATCCTCGTCGTTCGCAAAACGCACCTCTAAGTGCGAGATTGAAATCAGGTTTAAACCGCGACTTCGAATTCTTTGTTCTCTTAAGATTGTTCTAACATTGCTTAGGTTGTCTTCCATACGACGCGTCAATGCCGCTTCCATGTCCACTTCCATCAGGAAATGCACTCCGCCCTGCAAGTCCAAACCAAGGTTCATCTTGCCTGCGCCGATAGCCTGCAACCAACTAGGCGTAGTGGGCGCTAGATTTAAGGCAACGATATAACTATCACCCAAGGCTTCTTCGATAGCTGTCTTCGCACGCAGTTGATCATCGAGATTATTCAAGCGAACCAGGATGCTCTCGCTATCCACTTCCTCGCCAAAGAAATTTACTTCAGCCGCTTCCAGCGCCGACATAATCGTAGGCAAATCTCCCTCGCTCAACTCGGTGAGTTCATGGGAAACCTGTAACGCAGGATCGTCCGGATAGAGGTTTGGCAAGGAATAGAGAAATCCCAGGATAACCACTAAAAGAATGAGAATGTTTTTCCAGGCCGGGTACTTGTTTAACATATTGTGCTACCAGCTAGCTCTTTATCGTCGGTGAGTATACGCGTGAGACTTATATTCCGACGCAACTAGATCTGACTAATTGTGCCCTTCGGCAGAACCGCGGCGACTGAAGATTTTTGTAATTTGAGTACTACTTTTTCCGCAACTTCAACGGCAATATAGTCATCGCTTACATTGACAACCTTGCCCATCAGTCCACCGGATGTCATTATTTCATCTCCCTTAGAGACGCTGGTAATCAAATCTTTATGCTCTTTGGCGCGTTTGGACTGCGGACGCCACAAGATCAGATAGAACAGGACGAACATGCCACCAAATAGAATCAGGTTATAAGTCATCGAGGGTTGCCCCGCGGCTTCTTGGGCATAGGCTGTGGGAAAGATTAGGTTCATAAATGACTCTCTCAGGGAGTTAGGTGTTCGCTCAGGCAGAAAAGACGGGGATTGTACCGGCTTTGACGCACTTCTTATATCGATTATTGAGTTCGCTTTAGCTTGCCTGCGAACACCGATTAATCACTTCAAATTCAGCTGCTGCGAAATCCCTAAGCCTGCAGCAGAAGCTCATTTACTCTAACTTGG
>NVUL01000094.1 GCA_002401885.1 SAR86 cluster bacterium | reverse complement strand
TCGATCATCACGATAGCGCCATCTACCATTGCCCCAATAGCGATTGCTATGCCGCCGAGCGACATGATATTGGCGTTAAGACCTTGGGCGCGCATTGCCAGCATGGCGCCGAGGATGCCTAGTGGCAGCATCAGAATCACTACCAAGGATGAGCGTAAGTGAAACAGAAAAATTAGGCACACGGCGCCAACGATGAGGAACTCCTCGAGTAACTTGGAGTAGAGGTTTTCGACAGCACTATCGATCAATTGCGATCGGTCATAGGTGGTCACTACTTCCACACCCGAAGGCAGTCCCGATTGCAGTTGTTCCAGTCTAGCCTTGATCGCCTCGATTGTGGTGCCAGGGTTCTCCCCATTGCGCATGATCACAACACCGCCGACCACTTCGCCTTCGCCATTGAGATCGGCGACGCCGCGCCTCAGTTGCGGGCCCAGATTGATCTCGGCCACATCTCCCAACAGTACTGGCACGCCGCGCGCGTTCATTTTCAGTGGTATCTGGGATAAGTCGTCGATGCCTTTGATGTAACCGGTGGCGCGTACCATGAATTCGGTCTCCGCCATTTCGATCACTGAGCCACCGACTTCGCGATTGCCTCGCTGAATAGCGTCTTTTACCTGCAAGAGGCTCAAGCCCTGCGCGCTAAGCTGATCGGGATCTATCTCCACTTGGTATTGTTTTACCATGCCCCCAATAGTTGCCACTTCGGACACGCCCGATACCGTCTGTAATTCAAACTTCAGGAACCAGTCCTGTATGGCACGCAGTTCACTAATGTCATGTTGGCCGCTGCGATCTACGAGTGCGTACTCGTATATCCAGCCGACACCGGTGGCATCCGGTCCCAGTGCTGGAGTGACGTTCGGTGGGAGTGTGGCTGACACCTGGCTCAGGTATTCGAGTACTCGACTGCGTGCCCAATATTGATCGGTGCCGTCCTCGAAGATTATGTACACGAATGAATCGCCAAAGAACGAATAACCCCGCACAGTTTCAGCGCCGGGAACCGAGAGCATGGCCGTGGTCAGAGGATAGGTAATTTGATCTTCAACTACCTGTGGGGCTTGTCCCGGGAATGGCGTGCGAATGATGACTTGCACGTCCGACAGGTCAGGAATCGCGTCCACGGGCATGGTTCGGAAATTCTGCAATCCGACAACTCCAAGCAGTAGTGCAGCAACAAGAACCAAACCCCGCTGATCAATCGACTTTTTTATTATCCAGGAGATCATTGTGGTTGTTCCTGATTGGAGATTAATACGAGTTGGTAGCTCCCCTGCGGTGTCGCTAAGAATTCAAACTGCACAGTGTCATCGACCGCCAGATTGCCAATATTCATCTGTGTGGGAATTTGAAATGCCATGGTCATGGCCGGCCAGCCGAGATCGGCGACAGGTTCGTGTGCGATAGTTATGGAGGCGCCCGTCACGATCTGGCGGATGACGCCAACGGTGCTGTAGGTAGTTTCTGTCGAGTTAGTGCTATTTGCGCTGGCATCTACCTCTGAGAGTCGAGCGAATGCCTGTTCGCCATTGGCTTCGGAATCCAGTAAGAATTGTCCGGAGGTGACGACAATATCCCCTTCGCTGAGACCACTTACGATTTCGATACGGCCACTACTGACTATTCCAGTGTGCACCACTTGTGGCCGGAATCTTCCCTCGCCCAGAGCGACGATGACTCGCTCGCCGGCGCCTGCGCGAATCACGGCTTCACGGGGAACGGTCAACACATTGGGTTTCGGTTTCGCAGAAATCTGCACACTCGCAAACATATTAGGACGCAGGCGGTGATCGTCGTTGTCTACAATCAAACGCATGCGCAGACTCCGTGTAGTCGAATCCAGATTGGGATATACATAGGCAATCGTCGTTGCCCACGTTTCCCCAGGAAACGCTGAGAACGAAACCGAGACGGGTAACTCCGGTTCTATCCAAGCGGACTTAGACTCAAACACCTCGATCTCTACCCATACGCTGTCTAACGAAGCCAGAGTAGCCAGAGGGGTTTTCGGCTCAACGAAATTACCTTGGCGTACGCCAATATGTGTAACAGTCGCATCACGCTCAGCCCGAACGATCAGGCGGTTACTCACCTGTGAGCTGCGATCCAGCTCCTCAACCTGATCCAGAGTGAAACCGAGTGCGAATAGTCTGTCTCTGGCGATCGCTGTTAGTGTTCTATTGCCGGAATCTCGAGTAGTTAGATATTCCCTTTGCACGCTGACAAGATTCGGCGCAAAGAGTTCATACAGTACATCGCCTGCCTTTACCGTATCGCCGACGCTGGCTAGATTGAACGCCTCCAACCAGCCCTCGGCGCGCGTGTGTAACATCTGAATGCTGGATTCATCCCAGCCGGCGGAGCCAACAGCGTCAATGATCGGCGAGAAATCTTCCCTAATGACTAAGGCTGTACGCACGCCTAGGTTCTGCAGAATGGATGACGCGACCGTAATAGTATCGCCAGATTTGTATACGGGTATCAAAGGCATTCCCATGGGCGAGAGACCCGGCACATCGCGTCGGTAGTTGGCATCCATTGGGGCTACCCAGTATAGGGGTCTGCGCTCACCTGAATCCGGCGCGGATGAAGAAGACATAACGTTCATATCATTCATACCAGACATGCTCTCCATGTCATCATTGGACTGGTATAGCCACCATCCGCCAATCAGCACCATGCTCAGAATACTTACACTTGTTGCGATAATTTTAGAGTTCACTGATTTTCTCCTCGTGCCCAAAGTTGGCCGCCAGTCAATTGGTTCAGTTCAGCCAGTGCCATATATTGTTCAGCAATAGAATTCGATAGCAGCAGATGCATATCTAGCAACTGTTCCTGAGCATCGATCAGCTCGAAAAAATTACCGCCACCGCTTTCATAGTTCGCCTGTGTAGCGTTCACCGTTTGCTCGGCGCTAGGTAGTAATTCGGTTTCGATAAGATGTATGCCGTGGGCTGATTGATCGAATTCAGAGAGTCCGACCTCCAGCTCCGACCGCAGTTCGCTTCGTTTATTCTGCAGCGCCATCTGCACGCTGTGATATTCATACTGAGCGGCGCTCTTGCGGGCAGAACGCTTACCGAAGTCCAGTGGAATATTAAGACTTACGCCTACTTGTAGGCGTAATGCGCTTTCGTTCCACAGTTCGTTGTAGCCAACATTGAACTGCATGTCGGGGTAGTCATCTTTTTCTGTTAGGCGCCGGTTCAACATCGCCACGTTAGACTCAGCCTGAAGCTCTTTGAGTTCCGGGTGGTGGTTTATCACCCAATCTTCGAGGATAGATTGAGGCGGAAGTTCAGGCGTAAGCAATGCCTCGGAGGGAGCCGGGATTGCGGTGCTAGCCCGCCGATTTAGGAGATGATTGATATGCGCTCGAAGCCGGCGCTGTTCCTGCTCGAATACTAAATGCTGGTGGCGCAGTTGGATCGCATGGGTTTCTACTTTCAGTACATCCTGTTGTAGACCAATGCCATTGGCATATCGGGTTTCGGCCACCTGCGTTAGCTCGGTAGCAAGGCGTTGGTGTTCAAGGTTTGAGACTAATGCATCGTTTACATACCACCACTGTGCCCACAACAACCGAGCCTGTGTAATCAGATTTAATCGTGTTACTTCGTAAGTCTGCTGCGCCATCTCTGTGCTGGCCGCCATCTTCTCGGATCGCAACGAGCGTTTTCCTGGCCACGGGATGGTTTGGCTCAACTGAATGTTCTGGCGAACACGTAGCGCGTCACCGAATTTACTGGGAATACTGTCACCAATCGAGTTGGGGGCTATCGCATAGTTGATTCGAGGATCGTCCAACGCTCCCGAGCTGGCGATCAACTCTTCGCTAGCCGCCACCTGAAGCTGTTGAGATTCAAGCCCAGCGTTATTGATTAGAATACTGTCGATCAGGGATTCAATATCCGCTGGCGCGATAGTTGGCTGCGCGGCGGCATGAGGTAAAATCCCAACAACCAAGAAGAACGACAGGCAAGAATAGATTTTCAGGCGAGTTCGGCGTGAGCAGACTCTGGCAACAGAACACATAACAATACTCCTAGTAACAAACACGAATGCACAGCCTTCGAAATGAAAGCGCGCAGATTATCGGTTAATCAGGAGAGGCTTAAATACGGTAGCGTTCTGTTGACTTGTACAGCGGAGGTGGGGCGTAAGGAAGAAAGGGTTCGAGTGATTCTACGAGGAATACGACCCTGCGGGAGTCGAAGGATTCCGCCAAGTCATAATATGCCAAGACAGGGTGATCGCTGTCCTGTTGCTCTTGCAATTTGTGCGGAGCAGGTTTGGAGTGGGAGGCAATTGAGCTGTCATTATCACTCGGAGGATCATTAATGCCAACGGACATCTCGATCATACAACAGCCCATCTGCGGGTCGTTGCATTCTGGTCCGTGTGCAGAATGGTTGGTCTCGCTTAGTACAGAATGATCCTCTTGCATTCCAATGTTATCAGAGTGGTCGGACATCTCGACCATGCGGTGGCTGGGGCCACAACAGCAATTCGTCTGCTCTTGCGCCATGTCTGGCATCATGGCGCAGGCGTAGCTAGCCTGAATGTTCAACAAGAAGCCGGCTATACACAGAATGGTCAGCGATTGGCGGATGGTTTTTCTATTAAGCCGAAACATAGTAAAGAGGACAGTGATCCAAGGGGAATAATTTCAACAAAATACAGTAAGGCGGATTTTAATACAATGATAGAGCTATCAGTGATCTAGTTGAGGTAGATGTAAAAAGGGAATGGGTTTCTCTGTGTGTGATGCCCGGAAGAGGACTCTTCGATACTGACTATCTATATGATAAATATAAATATTATGTTTCTAGATATGCGCAAATGTTACAAACAGTGTTATAAAAATTACTCGAAGTGAAGAAATTCAAGTCTGAACAACTACAATAGATCTATCCCGATTTCCCTCACCAGCAATGCAAATATCCCAAAACACACTACGGTAACTATGGCTGCAGAGCCAAGAGCCGCCCAGAAATTCAACCGGCTTAATAGAAACGGTAGTAACAGAAACATGGGCAATGTTGGTACCACATACCAGAACGTATACCAGGCGTGTTCCGAAATTCTCTCTACTGGCTGACCTTCAATGTGGAGCCAAACTAGCACCAATACCGTGACCATAGGCAAAGCGGCAATCAAGGCACCAAATTTACCGGTGTATTTAACGGCCTCTGAAATGAGAACAACCAGCGCGGCTGTGATGAGGTATTTGGTAGCAAGAAAAGAAAAAGAGCCCATGGGCTACTCCCGTCAGGATGCAGTGTTAGTCGGCTGCCATGCTTCGCGAAAATGGGCGAGACGGTACAAGACGGGTAATACAAACAGAGTCAACAGTGTCGAAGTGACGATACCACCAATGACCACTGTTGCCAGAGGGCGCTGCACTTCTGAGCCTATACCCGTATTTAGCGCCATCGGCACGAAGCCCAGTGACGCCACTAGTGCTGTCATCAACACCGGCCGCAGTCGTGATGTTGCTCCCTCAATAATCGCCGAGCGCAGATCGTTACCTTGTTGATGCAAGCGTCGAATAAAAGTCAGCATCACTAGGCCGTTCAGTACGGCAATACCCGAAAGCGCGATAAAGCCTATGCCGGCTGATATTGAAAAAGGAATATCTCTAAACACCAGCGCGAGAACGCCCCCAGTGAGAGCTAGCGGTACGCCGGTGAAAATTATCAACGAGTCACGTAAAGACCCTAGCGCCATTATCAACAAGCCTAGAATTAGAACGAGAGTTACTGGCACTACAATTGATAAGCGCTGCGAGGCAGACTGTAGTTGTTCATAGGTGCCGCCGTATTCCACCCAGTAACCAGCGGGGATTTCTACGTTGGCTTCCACAGCGCGTTGCACATCTTCGACGAACGAGCCGAGGTCGCGGCCGCGCACGTTCGCTGCTACCACCACTCGGCGCTTACCGTTCTCTCGATAGATCTGGTTATAACCGCTCTCTACCTGAATGTTCACCAATTCACCTAAGGGCACGACTTCACCCTTTGAAGTCATAATGGGTAGGCTAGTAAAAGTATCTGGATTCTCTCTTTGTTTGGCAGCCTGTCGCACGATGATGTCTGAACGTCTATCACCCTCATAGTAGCTGCCTGCTTTTACACCACCGAGGGCGACAGCGACGGTATCCTGGACCTCTTGCAGGCTTATACCAAAGCGCGCAATCACATCATGCCGCGGAGACATTGTCATCACAGGTAAGCCAGTTGCTTGCTCAACGGCGACATCGGCCGCGCCTGGAACACCGGCGATAACGCTTTCAAGTTGATCCCCTAGAGCGATGAGTTGATCGAAGTCGTCTCCAAACACCTTCACAGCCAGTTCGGTCCTGACACCTGCCATCAGTTCATTGAATCGCATCTGAATGGGCTGCAGAAATTCATAACGATTCCCTGGTACTGGGGTGACGATGGCTTCCAGGTCGGCGACGACTTGTTGTTTGGATTTTAACGGATCAGGCCATTGGTCTCGTGGTTTAAGCATAATAAAAGTATCAGCGACACTAGGTGGCATAGGGTCGGTGGCGACCTCGGCAGAACCAATTTTGGAGAATACCCGCTCGACTTCGGGCAAGCGTCGCACTTCGGTCTCCAGTACCAGCTGTAGTTGGACTGCTTGTTGCAGTGAAGTACCGGGAATGCGCAACGCGTGCATGGCTATGTCGCCCTCGTCGAGATTAGGCACAAACTCTGATCCCAGTCGACTAAATAAGCTGTAGCACCAGATCACCAAACCTAATGCCAACAGAATCACCAACCAGTGCAACCGCAGGGAAATATGCAACATCGGCTGGTAGAGGTAGCGGGCTCCGGCAATGATTGGGTTAGCGCGTTCGCGTACGGGCTTGCGGAAGAGGAATGCCACGCAAGCTGGCACAAAAGTGAGTGATAACAGCATGCCACTGAGCAGCGCGATAATGACGGTTATCGCCATCGGGTGAAACATTTTGCCTTCGACACCTGTAAGACTAAGAATTGGGATGTAGACCGCCGTAATAATAAACACGCCAAACAGGGCTGGGCGCATTACTTCCTGAGTTGCGCTAGATACGAGCGCAAGACGCTCTTGTAACTGCAGCGTCTTAGTCTGAGATTCTTGGCTCAGGCGGCGCAGGCAATTTTCGACGATAATTACAGTGCCATCTACAATCAAGCCGAAATCCAGCGCACCCAGGCTCATCAAGTTGGCAGAGACTCCAGTCTGTACCATGCCTGTTATCGTCATCAGCATCGCGATTGGGATAATGGCAGCAGTAAGCAGCGCGGCTCGTATATTGCCCAACAAAAGGAACAGCACCGCAACAACGAGTAAGGCGCCTTCCACAAGGTTTGTTTGCACCGTAGCTAGGGTTTTATCCACTAGCGTGGTTCGATTATAGACTGGCGTTGCAGTTACCCCAGCCGGGAGGCTCGCTTGTATCTCTTCAAGTGCCACAGCAATATCGCGCGCGACGGCTCGACTGTTTTCTCCGATCAACATGAAAACAGTGCTCATTACCACTTCGTGTCCGTCTTGGGTGGCCGCACCACTACGCATCGGTTCACCCAGCGTGAGTTCCGCCACGTCTTTTACGCGAATGGGAACACTAGCGTATTCGCCAACGACAATGTCTCCAAGGTCTTGCAGTGCCTCTGCTTGGCCTTCCATGCGTATTAACCACTGAGCGCCATTGTATTCAATAAAACCGGCGCCTCGGTTCTTGTTATTTGTCTCGAGTGCGCGGATCAGATCAGTTTGAGTTAACTTGTAGGAAAGCAGTTTTATTGAGTTGAACTCTACTTGAATCTCATGCTTGTAGCCGCCAATCGGATTCACTTCTACAACACCGGGCACCCGTAGCAGCTGCGGCCGGATTATCCAGTCGTGCACAACGCGAAGGTCCATGGGTGTGATTGCAGAGCCGTCCGTATTGCTGGCGCCTGGATCGGCATCGACAGTAAACATGAATATCTCACCGAGTCCGGTGGCAATAGGGCCAAGCGTGGGATCTGTATCCGGTGGCAGTTGTGCACGCACGGCAGCTATTCGTTCGCTTACCTGCTGGCGGGCGAAATAAATGTCCGTGCCTTCTTCAAAAATAATCGTCACCTGAGATAACCCATAGCGCGATACTGAACGAGTGTTACTGAGACGGGGCATGCCCGCCATCGCAGTTTCCACAGGGAAACTGATTCTTTGCTCAACTTCTAGAGGAGTGTAGCCGGGCGCGGCTGTATTGATGGCAACTTGAACATTGCTTATGTCGGGCACCGCATCGATGGGCAGACGAGTGAAATTCCACGCACCTAATGCCATCAATGCGAGCACCAGAATGATAACTAGACCTCGACGGGCAAGGGAGGTGTTTACGATAGCTGCAAGCATCTTGGGTTAGGTTTCTCTATGAATCGTGTTGTGTTTAGTGGTCGTGGGAGGCGCCGGATTTTTCGACGTCGGCTTTGAGGATATAGCTATTGGTGGTGACGTAGGTGCTGCCTGGATTGAGCCCGCCTAGTACCTCGACCCATTCACCGTCCTGACGACCGAGGTCCAACATGCGTACCTCATAGGTGTCACCAATTTGGGCAAATACAACGGTGAAATCCCGAAACGGCTGTAAACCGGTACGCCTTACAGCCAATGGAACTTCGATCTCACCTGTTTCTATAGAGCCTTCAACAAAGGTCCCTGGCGCAAATGCGTTGTTCTCATTGTCTATGAGTACTCGAGCAATAATTGATTGGTTCGGTCGCACAGACAGATTGAAGCTGTCAATTACGCCAGATACAGTTGCCTCGCTGATGGGCGAACTGATTTTTACAGGCATTCCTTCTGTTACCTGATTTCGCTGCGACAAATGGACGGATAATTCAGCCCAGACTTGCGAGGTATCGAGAATTTCAAGCAATACTCGGCTATTTGTTTGCTCACCAGGGTTTGCTATGCGTTGCGATACGTAACCATTGATTGGAGAGTTAATTGTATAGGGAGTGAGGCTGGAATCACTTTCAACGGTAAGCAGGCGCTGTCCTTCTCTGACTCTTTCGCCAACGCTGACATATACCGCAGTGACAATACCATTGAATCGGGCACTGATTTGCCGCGAGAATTCCTGATGAACTACGGTCTGTCCTATGACATCTAGATTCTGAGATATTGAGGTAGGCCCAGCAGTTGCTGTTTCAATGCCGAACGCAGTGACCATCGCTGGAGAGATAGAGGTACGCCCTTCAAAGCTGTCAAATTCCCAAGCGTGCCGACTACCACGATGACTCGCCGTGACCGAGACCAAAAAAGAATGAGGTTCGTAAATAACCTGATCGCCGCGCAAGTAATCGCCTTCGACAAAAAAATTAATGCGATCTTGTACATTCCCGAGTCTGGTTAGAGTTACTTGCAAATCGACATCATTCGGAGCTATTTGTTCATCGCCTGCTGTTGCCCAGGCGCGGTATTCCGGCGGGACACCCGTCTCGAATATCGCCAGCTCTACGGCGAAGTCACCATCTGTTAACATTCTGCCATTATTGGGTCCGCGCTCGTAGTCACCATCAGCAACTTCAGTTTCCATGGGCAGCGGCATGACCTCGTTGTTACCACAAGCCGAAAGCAACATAGTAAAGAGGCAGAGCCAGCAAAGTTGAATCAGTCGTTTCATAGTTCCCTCATTGGGACAAACGGGGTACTTCGACAGATACCCCGGTGAGTCGTTCGATTTCAATTAAATTGTGGAGAATGCTGTGCGCCGCTTCTACCAGATCATTGCGTGCGTTTAGTAGATTCATCTGAGAGGCGCTCCACTCTAGATAACTGTAGCGCCCAGCTTCATAGGCAGCTTGTGTTTGTTCTAACGCAGACTCGTACAAAGGCAGGATGTCTTGCTCAATGGCCGCGGTTAGATGTGCGCTGTGCACCAGTTCTTGATAGAGCACGAATAGCTCAGTGCGTAAGCGCAAACGTTCTGCCTCGCGTTCCAATTTGGACTGTGTGATTCGCGCACGGGCTTCAGCAACGCGACCGCGGTTGCTGTCTTCCGAGCCCAGTGGAATTGAAAGGCCTGCGACGAAACCGTGGTCACTAGTTTTGTTCTGCCAACGAAAACCTGTAGTTACACTCCAGGGTTGGCGGTTACTCGCTTGTTCAAGACGCAATTGCGCTTCATAAACTCGCTCAGCCGTGAGATAGCGCTCCAAATCTGGATTTTGATCCAGTCTGGACTCAAAGGTAGCAAAATTTTCGATTGCCGGAGTATCGAGTAAATCACCTAGAACCCGATTGAAATCGGGTTCGTTGGCACCCCACTGAGCGGCGAGACGATAGTTCGCAGACAGCAGTTCATGTTCGATGTCTTCTTCTATTAATTCCTGTCTACGCAGATCGGCGCGCGCTCGAAAG
Source organism: SAR86 cluster bacterium (assembly GCA_002401885.1). Lineage (GTDB taxonomy): Bacteria > Pseudomonadota > Gammaproteobacteria > Pseudomonadales > Pseudohongiellaceae > UBA9145. The sequence continues at coordinate 5,207 of NVUL01000094.1, read as the reverse complement.
AGGTCTGCAGCTGGTGCTGAACCTGCGTTAACGCGTCTCTCGATTGCAGTTACCGCTGCCGCTCCAAGTTCAATACCTTCCGCCGAGATATCTAGGCGTGCTTGTAAGTCTAGGCTCTCTAAGTAATAGCGTGCGGTTTCAGCCGACACATCAAGGCGCTGAATGGCAATGTCTGATTCGATCAAGCTGGATCTAGCGCGGGCTGCAGAAACGCGTGATTCTCTTACGCCCCGCTCCAGAATCCACACGACGCTGGCAGTAGTCTGAATGCCTTCAAGTATATCGTTCGCTCCGGAGCCGAAGACATCTTCTACTTCTAATTCCAACTTGGGGCGTGGTTTGATTCCAGCTTGAGCAATGCGAGCATCCTGTATTTGCAGTTGATAGCCTGTTGCTTTCAGACCAGGATTTCCAGCCAATGTTTTGACGATGGCCGAGTCGAGGTCCAGCGGCGGCGCAGACTCATTGGGCTGCGCCGTTACTAAGCCAACCATCCCCAAAAGCGAGGAGAAAGCGAGACTGTAAATTAGACGTTGCATTGTATGCACCAGCTATTAAACGTTCGATTGATCCATCGACACATACTCACCAGCAGTGGTGAATATCAATTGCAGACGCTCCTTCATGTTTTCATCCATATAGGAAACTACCCAGTTCTGGATGCCATCAACTCGCACTAATTCAGCTGTAGCTGGAGCCTTGGTTGCCCACTTTGAAGTGAGTTTTCCTTCGTCAATGAGTTCCTTAATTTTGACGCCGGCAGTTTCAACTGCTTTGGCTTGATCTAGTGAGGCTGCGTGCTCATGGCCTTCATGAGCCAAGCTAATGCTTGCGGCAGACATAAGCAGGCATATTGCAAATACTCGTGATAATAGTTTCATGGTCATTTCCTTGGTGGCTGGGGTGCTGAATAAATTTTTATTTGAGTCCAATAATTTCGTAATTGCCTTGGGTTGTTAGCGTTACATTGACATCTTCGTCGGTACCGTTTCGCCAGTACCAGCCGTGTGAACCTGCAAACGGTGTTGTTATGGTTCCTTTCATGGCATTCACCGTCGCGGCACCATAGCTTTCAAAATACCCAGTGGTGTCGCCCTGGGGTTCTCCATGTAAATCAAAGTACAATGTTGTGTCAGTATCGAGGTTCCACTCGTAGTTCAGACTGCCATGCTGGTCTAGGAAAAATTTGTATTCCAGACCTGAATTGGCCGGTACTGCAATGACAGTTTCATCCGAACGAAAAGCCAGGTCTCCTTCTTCTGCGCGTTCTACAACTTGGGGCTCAGGTTCTGCGGAAATCAGATTTATCACACCGAGGCGATCACCGAGACCAGTCGGGTCGATGCCAAACTCTATAGGCAATACCAACGTGACAAAAACAATCGCTGCAACAACCACAGCGATGGCAAGCGCCTTCATGAGATTGGCTGTAGATTGAATGGTGTGCTCGATTTCGCTCATTGTGCTTGTTCTCTTAGATTGTTGATGAATATTGCTTAGTGATAACAGAATGCTTCGCTAGCAATGTAGAATTGAATATCTGGCATCCCGATACTAATAGATCACGTAACCCGCAAGTTGATACATAGTAAGGAGAAAGCCGGCACTCATGAGAGCCAAATTCGTCGTGGCCGCGAATTGCAGATAGCTCGCATATCGACGCCAGAAAGTCAGGGCGATAACAATGAATATCAAAGCTAGAAATTGGCCGATTTCCACGCCAACATTGAAGGCGAGTAAATTCTGCAACAATCCTTCACGGTCAAATTCAAAGTCCTGCAATTTTGTGGCAAGCCCGAACCCGTGAAACAAACCGAAGATCAGGACGGCTGCCATCGTGTTTGGCTGAAAACCAAAAAGGCGCTGAAATCCACCGAGATTGTCGAAGCCTTTATAGACAATGGACAGACCGATGATGGCATCTATCAAATAGGCATTCACCTGAATATCTTGATACACACCGAACAGCAATGTAAGACTGTGGCCCAAAGTAAAAAAGCTCACGTATATCAACACATCTTTTGGGCGATAGAGGAAAAAAATAACACCCACTAGAAACAGTAAGTGATCGTACCCGGTGATCATGTGTTTTGCGCCAATGTAAAGAAATGGCAGGATCGCAACACCTTCGTTATTCGCAAGAAATTGCTGTGTGCCTTCATCTACGCCATGCGCAAAAGCCGCTCCGGGAAGTAATATTACTAATATGCTGGCCAAACCAATTAGTACTTTGCGGCCAATATCAGTTGTATTAGAGAGCTGAGTGATCTGAGAGGTGCTTGTAATTAATTTATTCTTTGGGCTCATTAAAAACATCTTCTTAACGCTTAGTATCCATTCATGAGTGATGTAAGGAAATTTCTATTGCATGGTGAATAGTGTCTGTTCCCAGTGCGCAGCTGACTGCAAGCAAAGCGATAAAACTCAATACAAGCAATTTAGGAATGTCATCGCCTTTATGATCAGCGAGTAGATAATGGATACGCTGGTCAATGTTGTCCAAACCGTAGTGGCATATCTGTGGCACGCGAAACTGATCAGTAAATTCATGTACTACGAGTCGCCTGACTTTAAGAAGCGTTTTCGCGATGATCGCTTTGTCATGGTGATCTTTGGCAACTGCCGCATCGGCACTTTGCTCCATAGCAGTTGTCATGGACTGGTTGAACGAAATGGCAATTGGAGCCGGGAAAAAAGTCGTCAACAAATGAAATAGAGTTTTCTTCAGGGGGTCACTACGCTTGATGTGTGCCATCTCGTGAAGGCGGATAATTGCGAACTCTTCAGCATTAATCTTATCGAGCAATGCACTTGTCATATAGCAGCTGGGGTCTTTAATGCCGGCGGTAAACGCAGCAGCAGTGTTGGTGTCTAGAATCCGTACTCCCTCTGGTCCGGGGCTCGACATTGCTGATAACGTGCTGATGGTAGTGCTCGACTTTACTACGTGAAAGCCTGCTCTTAACGTCATCAAGATTGCCATTCCTAACATGATAGACACGAAGTATCCGTGCCAGCTGTTCAGCGCAAACTCTGTTGGGTGGTGCCAGTGAACGAATTGATTGCCAACAAAACTGGAAACCAACGGGGCACTAAGGAGTAGAACAATTGCTGAGGACAGCAGTCCGATTAGCCAAGGGGAGCACACCAATATCCACAACCCGATTTGTCTTGATTCGGCTGAAAATCTCTGCAAGCGAATTGCGCGAAAATAGAAAGCGAAGCTAACTAGCGCAATAACAGTAACTGCACTTAGAACGATTATAGAGAATCCATTCAACACGAAGCCGAGAAAGCCGGTAATCATGACTTCGACCCTCGATCTGGTTTTTTGGATTCGTATTCGCGTATCGTAGCTTCTAGTTCGCTGAGCTGTTGATCATCGAGGTCGCTGGATAGCGATACAAAAGCTGCCAGCAGATTGTCTTCATCCGAACTGACGAAATCCTGAGTTACCGAGAGGATGAGCTGGCCTATAAATGCTTTGCGAGAATTGGCGGCTGAATAGTGGAAAGCATGTCCAATTTTCTGACGGTCGAGTAAGCCCTTCTTAAAAAGGCGATCTAGAGTGGTTTGGATTGTATTAAGCGAGCCACCACGCTGCTCGGAAAAATATTCGTGAACCTGCTTGGCATCAGCACCGGAAACAGTCCAGAAATAGTTAAGCGCCAGCTTTTCGAGTTCACCCAGAATCATGATTTTCTTCGTCCTGTAAGAGGGCGGTCATGCTTGCATGCCAAAAACCGACTGTCAATCGGTTTTTGGGCGACAAGTTTGTGAATTTATTGAGGACAGATTTATTCTAGCGATGGTTAGATTAAATTCTGGTGCTCAGAAGGGAGTGGAGCAAGATGCTCTCGAAGCGTTAGCCTCGAGTCTTGCGGAACGCGAGCGCTTTGTTAACGAGCTGGATTAGCCCTCCCAACTGAGCAGGAAGCTCCATGTAAGTGCTTCTAATTGCGTTTGATGATGGCGAGCGAAGAGGAATAGATTTAAATAGTCTTAAGGCCATTTAAACCCCTGCGGGGCGCCCTGTAAGGCGGGCGTCCAAAATGCTACGCATTTAGTGAACCTCTTTTCGGTTCAAGTCCCGGTTCGGGGAATGGGTTCTTACTGGATTGGTACAGCCGAACTAGCAGCGTGCGAATATGGTGCCCAGAAGAGGACTTGGCACCATTTCAACATATCCTATTGATTCAATGACTTATTTTAATGCTGAAACGCAATTCTAATGAGCATTCTAACGACCAAATCCTAATCTACAACCTTTCTACGTACCTCAGATGAGATACCAACGATTTTTGTGTTGTATTGCATAGCCTGGACACGTTCGATTCAGCTCCTTATACGGGAGTTGAACTGGCGTATTCATTTATTCCTAGGCTCCCTCAATTAAGCAAATCGAGACTAGGATTTGTCTCCATATACCAAAAAGGAGATCGACCATGAATAGCTTTTTCAAACCCCAGTACCGTAAACAACCATGGAACAAAGGAAAACTTGTAGGTCAAAAAGCACCTTTAAAGCTGAAAGATATCTGGGCGATTCGAATCCGGCTTCAAATGGGCTGCCGAATTCGAGACCTTGCACTCTTCAATTTAGGTATTGACAGCAAACTGAGAGGGTGCGACTTAGTTAAGCTCAGAGTATGTGACATATCTAACGGAGGCATAATCTAAAAACGCGCTTCTGTTACTCAGAAAAAGACGAATCAACCAGTACAATTTGAAATCGCAATGCAGACTCAGAATGCTTTGAAAAACTGGATGAATCATAGAAAGCTGCAAGGATCAGATTATTTTTTCCAAAGCAGCGTTAACGTATCTGAGCATATCTCAACTCGGCAATACGCGAGAATTGTGGACTCGTGGATCAAAGGCATTGGGCTTGACTGTGCAGCTTATGGGGCTCATACGATACGCCGAACAAAAGCATCGCTTATTTACCGTCGAACGAAGAATTTGAGAGCAGTACAGATTTTACTTGGTCACACCTAGCTAGAAAGCACGATGAGGTATTTAGGGATAGAAGTAGATGATGCGCTTGAGTTAGCTGAGGCTACTGAAGCATAACTGCTTAGATCGTGGCAAAGCCTCTTGGTTGTCTGATTTTAGACTGACGAGGGTCCGCTATCGACTGTGGATTCAACCGGTTGACGCAACACATTGGTTAAATCGGCTCGCCGGTGTATCGAAGTCTAACGTTTT
>NVUL01000093.1 GCA_002401885.1 SAR86 cluster bacterium | reverse complement strand
GTTCCCAAGAAAAATGCAGGGCGCATCCATGATGCGCCTTTTTTGGTTTACGAATTACATTACTTCCTCCTCTAACCGGGAGGTGTAGATAAGCGATTTAGCGGAATTTAGGAACAACTATGCTGCAAGATATACGTGACAATTCACAGGGCGTGATAGCCAAGGTCATCATCGGCTTCATCGTGGCGATATTTGCTCTTTTCGGAGTGGATTCGATCATGAACGGCTTCATAACATCGCCGCCAGTCGCGGAGATCAATGGCGAGGAAATATCCGAAGCCCAGCTACAGGTGAATACACAGAATCTTTTGAATTCTATTGGTGGAAGCGCCGATTCCCTAGATCAGGGTCTGCTCGAGCAAATCGCGCTGTCACAGATCCTTGAAGAGGTGTTGTTAAGGCAATCTGCTCAAAAGTCGGCGATGGCTGTGTCCAGCAACCGTATCGATAGGTCGATCATAGAAAATCCTCAGTTCCAAATAAACGGTGTGTTCGATGCCGATTTAGCCGTGCGTACCATGGCTAGCCAAGGTTTTAGCATTCCTATTTATAGGGAATCTTTGCAGCAACAGATGCTGCTGTCACAGCTTGCTAACGCTTACACCAGTTCGTCCTTCGTCACTGAGTCCGAATTAGAACGAATAGCTGGCCTGTCGGCCCAGACGCGAGACTTTCGCTATCTTTCGATTCCTTTAGGTACTCGTACCCTCGGTACGGCGATTTCAGATGCGGAGATTCAAAGCTACTACGATGAGAACCAGCAAGAATTCACACAGCCCGAGACGGTATCGGTGAGTTATGTGATGTTGGATAAGAACGCAATCTCTAGTGAGATCGAGCTAGATGAAGGTGTCGTTCAAGCGCAGTATGAAACTGAGAGGTCTGCCTTTGAAGGGTCGGCTGAAAAGCGCGCCTCTCATATACTCTTCGAAGTTGGAGGTGATCTCAGCGAAGACCAGGCTCTAGAGATGGCAGCTACAGCTAAGCGGCGAATCGATGCGGGTGAAGACTTCGGAGCAGTAGCGTTGGAAGTGTCTACAGACACAGTGTCCGCGGAAGAGGGTGGAGATATCGGCTATACCGATGGTACTGCCTTCCCAATTGCCATCGAAGAAGTGCTCGAAATTTTGTCAGTAAATGAGGCCTCGGGCCCGGTAATCTCGGATTTCGGTGTTCACATCGTGATGCTCACAGAGGACTCAGAAAACGTATTCCAGAGTTTTGAAGAAGTTGCCGAGCGTATCGAGCGAGAACTAAAGAGCTCAGAAGTAGAGCTAATTTACGCCGAGCGATTGGGCGATCTTTCTAATCTAGCATTTGAGACGGGAAACTTAGAAACCATTTCGGAAGAACTCGAATTGGAAGTGCTCATTAGTGACGCTTTCGCTCGTACCGGAGGAAGGGGCATTTTTTCCAATCAAGCGCTTGTAGCGGCAGCATTTTCAGAGGAAGTTTTGCTTGAGGAAAACAACAGTGACGTGATTGAACTAAGCCCCTCACAGGCTGTTGTGCTGAATGTAATGCTTCTCAATGAGGCTGCCGTTCTACCGCTTGAGGAGGTCGAGCCAGAGATAGCGGTAATAATTCGTACTGATATGGAGCGCGAGGCAGTTCAGAATCTTAATGATCAGCTTCTAACCAGCATAGAAAATGATGAGTCCGTTGAGCAGCTCTTGACTGACAACCAGATAGAATGGCTCACAGAGGAAGATGCGAATAGGGCCGCCGTAAGTGTAAATAGAGAGATTTTGACTCAGGTCTTTTCTATGTCTCTAGCGGATTCGGATACGCCTTCCTATGACAATCTTACATTGGGCAATGACACTGCAGTCATTATTGAGCTGAATAGTATCAATGCTGGCTCAATAGCCTCACTGGCACAGAGTGACCGAGAAAACATGGTTAGTTCTATGATCTCGGATTTAGGCAATAGCGACTTCCAGGCCTATATGAGTAACTTGCAGGAGAATGCGGACATCGAGTCACGCATCCTAGACGAACAGCCGCTCTAGGCGGCTTGTTCAAAACGTTATTGAGGGCCCTGAGCCGGTTTTAACGAAGTGGCAACAACGTAAATAGTTTTTCAGTAATCTGAAGCGGCTATTTCCCTTCAGTTTCAAGATCATTGAGCGAGCCCATGGCGGTAGTGTTGAAACCGCCATCAACATAGAGAATCTCTCCACTGATTCCAGAGGCTAGGTCGGAGCAAAGAAAGCTCGCGGCATTCCCCACTTCAGCAATAGTAACGTTCCGCCTCAGAGGAGTTTGCTGCGCATTGTGCTTAAGCATTTTCCTAAAGCTCTTAATGCCGGCAGCCGCGAGGGTCTTAATCGGCCCCGCTGAAATGGCGTTCACTCTAGTTCCTTCTGGCCCAAGGCTTGCGGCCATATAACGTACATTAGCCTCTAAGCTGGCTTTCGCTAAGCCCATTACATTGTAGTTAGGAAGGCTGCGCACTGCTCCTAGATAACTCAGAGTGAGTAACGATCCATTTCTGCCGGCCATCATTGACTTGCCGGCCTGAGCGAGAGCGACGAAGCTATAGGAGCTAATTTCGTGCGCCATCAAGAATCCTTCTCGCGTTGTTACGTCTACATAGTTTCCGTCGAGCTCATTGCCGGGAGCGAATGCTAGGCAGTGAACGATTCCATCTAGACCATCCCAGCTCTTGCCGAGTTCCGCGAACAGGTCTGCAATCTCTTCATCTTTGGCAACATCGCAGGGGAACACTAAGTCCGAACTCCAAGTCTCCGCAAATTTAAGCACACGTTCCTTTAGCTTCTCATTCTGATACGTAAACGCTAGTTCGGCACCTTCGCGATGCATCGCCTCGGCAATGCCTGAAGCGATCGAAAGCTTGCTCGCGACACCAAGAATTAGGTACTTTTTTCCTGTCAGATAACCCATGCTTTTATCCTGTTTTGGGTGGTTTTTATGGCGACATTTTACTGTATTTTGAGGGGATAACCCATGCTTAAGTGCTAACTAGCACGAGGGGGCCCGAAGGGCGCGCAGAGGGCCTAGTTGCGAAAAACGGCAAGCATCACTTAATACCATGCATAAAGTGTTTCAATACGGGCGATATAAGCAATGCCAGCACCCCGATGCCGATACTGTAGATGCCAGCGGTGTAATAGACATCCATATAATTGGCGAGGGCCGCCGCTGGATCTACAACTTCTCCGCCGACCGTGTCGGAACCGGTCATAGCAGCAATTGCGCCAGATATATAGTTTCCTCCGGCCATAGCTAGAAACCAGCAGCCCATCATCATGCCGACGACACTTGGAACAGAGAGTTTCGTAGTCATAGAAAGGCCAACGGGAGATATGCAGAGCTCCGCCGTGGTATGCAGAAGATAGAGTAGGATCAACCAGATTAGTGCGATCTGGGTGGGATCTGTCGCTAAGGATGCGCCATACACCAAGAACAAGAAGCCGAGCCCGAGTTGCATGAGTGCAAGGGCAAATTTAGTAGGCGTGCTGGGCTCCCAGCCGCGTCGATTTAAATAGAGCCAAGCAATGTTGAATACAGGTGCGAGGGTAATAATAAAGAAGGCATTAACCGATTGAAACATCGCGGCAGGCAGTTCCAAGCCGAAAACGATGCGATCTACGTTTCGATCAGCCATTAAATTTAGTGAGCTGCCGGTCTGTTCCCAGAGTGACCAAAAGATAATCTGATAGCTCATTAAGAAGAGGCAGACGAGCATCCTATTCCTGTCTATAGGCTCACACTTGGTGAATGCGTAGACAACAACCGTCAGCGTCATGATTACAAGCGTGGCGCCAACCAGACCGCCTACCAGCGGTGGTGTCTGCATTAGCTGCCAGCATACCAACACGCCAACGAAGGCCAGTATGTAGATTATTGATTCGCGGCTAAGCCCCGGTAAGATTTTCTGTTGCAACGCCACAGGGTCTTTCGGTCGGCCAGCGGCCCCAAATAGGTGATGGCCTTTTATGAATACCACTAGACCAAATAGCATGCCGATGCCGGCTGCTCCGAAACCCCAGCTGAAGCCTTTATACTGCAGTAACAGGCCGCAGATTATTGCGCCTAAGAATGAACCGGCATTGATACCCATATAGAACAGCGTAAACGCTCCGTCGCGTCGAGGATCCTCCCGTTCGTACATTGAGCCTACGAGCGTAGAGATATTAGCTTTCAAGAAGCCTACGCCCATGATGATTAGTCCAAGGGAGAAATAGAATACCTGGAGGTAGAAAGGATCACGTTCAATGAGCGTCTCACCAGCTACAGTGGTCTCTATAGCCTGAGAGCCTTCGATGGCCATGCCCAAGTGGCCGGCAACGAGCAATATTGATCCTAGAATGACCGCCTTAACAGGGCCGAGATAGCGGTCTGCGACAACCCCTCCAATAACGGGTGTGATATAGACGAGTGATATGTAGGCGGCATAGATGCTTGAGGCAGATTGATCTGAGAAGAGGAAGTGCTGAGTTAAATAGAAGATTAGTAGGGCGCGCATCCCATAATAGCTGAAGCGTTCCCACATTTCGGTTAGGAAACAAATAACCAAGCCACGTGGATGGCCGAGAAACTCTTTTTGTGCAACGCCGGCTCTAAAGCTATCTGTCATATCTGCTAGTTTCCTAAACTCCCTGGAACAACTTGAAGTTCTTGTCCGGGAAAGATTAATTCGTCAATGCGTAACTCATTCCACAGCAGCAGCTTTTGCAAGTCAATGTCAAAGCGCTGAGCTATTGCTTCCATGCTATCGCCACGCCTTACGCTATAAACGACAGCGCTATCGTTGATCTGAACTTCAGGCTCTTCATTCTTGTCTTCAAGTGCGTAGCGTAAGTCTAAAATCTGCCCTGGCTGTAGCAACTCCTCGAGGGGTATCTGATTCCATGCTGCGATTTCTTTCGAGCGTAGCTGGAATCGTCTTGCGATAACCCAGAGGTTATCACCGTTTCTCACCTTGTACTGTGCTGGTACCTTTCGGAGTTGGCGTGTCATCTCTCTTTCTACGCGCGGTGCAGAAGCTAGAAGCGCGGGATCGTCCGTACGTGGAATCAATAAGGACTCGCCCGCTCTGATGCGACTTTCAACTAAGGAGTTAAACGTCTGCAGTATATCAACCCGCGTATTTAATCTTCGTGCAATAGCGCCCAGCGTATCGCCCGGCTTTATCTCATATCGATCCCAAGTCAGAAGATCACGTTTATCAATGCCGGCGAGGGCACCTTCAAGTAATGCCGCGTTCTCAAAGGGTAGCAGCATTTCCTGTGGTTGATCTGGATGAGTGGCCCACTGCAGGTAGCCGGGGTTCAGTGCCCGTAGTTGTTCATACTCGATCTCGGCCAGCGTCGCAGCCTGTGAGAGGTCTATTTGCGTCCCGACCTGAACGGAGCGGAGGACTGGCTCGTTGGGAAGCGGCTTCAATTCGATGTTCCAGGTTTCGTTGTCAGCGATGATGGCTGATAGAGCAAGTAGCTTCGGTACATGAGCTTCTGTCTCCCCCGGCAAATTGAGATCCCAGAAATTTATCTCTTCCTCTTCACTACGGCGAATAGCTCGGCGCAGGTTTCCATCGCCAGTGTTATAGGCTGCGATGGCGAGTAACCAATCCTCGTCGAATTGTTTGTAGAGCTGCTCCATGTAGTCCAGAGCTGCGCGAGTAGAGGCTATAGGATCTCTGCGACCATCGAACCACCAGTCTTGCTGCAAACCAAAACTCGATCCCGTAGCGCCAACGAACTGCCATAGGCCGACCGCATGCTCCCTCGAATAGGCATTGGGGTTGTAGGTGCTTTCGACCATTGGCAGTAGCGCGAATTCCAACGGCAGTCCGCGGCGATCAATTTCCTCAACTATCTCAAATAAGAAAGGTGAGGATCGATTCTGCAGGAGGTCGAAATAACGTTGCTGCGTTGAATAGCTCTGAATATATCTTGCGACATTAGGGTGAGAGTAGTGGGCATTTAATTGAAATCCGTCTCGGATTCTTCTCCAGAGATCATCGTAGTTTATGTCAGCATCTGTAGCCAGCGGAGATGCCTCGTTCGCTAGTTCTGAATTTTCAAGCGATGGTTCCGGGCTGGCCGTGGTTTCTTCTATTGATGAGATAGTTCCAGACTCAACGTCGTGCGATTCCAATTGCTGTGAGTTTTGACAGGCTGCGAGAAACAGCGGTAGTAGCGAAATTACAATGTTTCTAATTAGTTTTCTCAAATCAAGTGTCCAGGAAGTAAGTAAGCGTGTTTGGTAGGGATTGCGCTGCGGATGGAGTATTAGAACGAGTCTTTCCAAGTGCGAATTGCGGCGGAAAGTGTGTCGCCACAAAAAAGAATTGGATCGGTTTGATTCTCGTTTTCGCAGTAGTAAGCGGCATACTAAAGAGTGTGACACGACACCTCAATTACAGAAAAGCTCCGGTCGAGTAAAGTGACGCTGTTACCTTCGAATACAAAATCACATATGCCCTTGATGCCGCTCGAACTAGGCCCGGCCACTCGGCAGGAATATCTGTTCGTCAATTCTTGAATGCCGCCCGCATGATCCGGATGATGATGTGTGATCAGTATGTCGGAGGGTTGCAGGTCATTGCTTTCCAGATATTCAACTATCGGCTGTGCTTCGCTTGAATCAACAACGCAGACTCGCCTGCTGTCAGACTTGCTGGCGGCCCAGATGGTGTTGTCTGTAGAGGAGGGAATAGGCTGGATAGCACTGATCATAGGAGTACAACTGCGTCGAAAACGACATGATATAAGGAAACCCAGCTATTACAAGCCATAATACCTGCGGCAGATCCGCTTCGAGGAGGATATCGCTTAATTTCTCAGCCGATAGTGTTTAAACTATGTTGTCTCAGAATTGATCAGTGCAGGATCACCCAAGACGAGCAAATGAACCTACTTTCTAAACATGAGACTCGCCGTCGCCTACTCCGCGGCATGCCTGATGTGGACATGCTCTCAAGTCAGGTAGCGCATTGGTTCCAATCCCCTCAGGGGGAGGCTGTTCTTAGGGCCGAGAAAGAAGCGATTCACGCGGCCCTTGAGAAGCTTTTCGGCTACCACATACTGCAGCTCGGATTCAGTGAAGAGCATTCCCTTATTGAGCAAAGCCCTGTTGGTCACAAGATAATTTTCTCCCCTAGTTTTAGGGTGGGTTCTGCTAGAGCTGTTGCGAGTAACGAGGAGTTACCGTTAAGCAGCGATAGTGTCGACGTTGTCGTTATTCATCATGCTCTCGATTTTGCAGCGAACAGTCATCGCGTTCTGAGAGAGGCAACTCGAGTGTTACGCCCCGGTGGCCACATGTTAATTGTAGGATTCAATCCTTATAGTTACTGGGGGTTCTGGAAGCTATTCAAGCGGAAAAAGAATATACCCTGGCGGGGAAAATTTATTTCCAAGGGGCGCGTCAGCGACTGGCTGAAATTGCTAGACCTGCACATAGATTCTATTTCTTACGGCCTGCATTTTATGCCGGTGAGAATTTCGAAATTATTAAATCGCGCAGAGAGCCTAGAGAATTTGGGAAACAAACTACATAGCCCTCTCGGTGGTGCCTATTATATTCATTGCATCAAACAGGCCATGCCCGTTACACCCATACTGCCAAAGTGGCGATCGTTACCTGCGCGACCTTCTGTGATACCCGCAGCGGAAAACGTTCGTGCTAAGATTAAGCTCCACTGAGAACACTGCAGTATTAAACAGTTAAGGTATCAGATATTTCTATGTCACAAGTAGTTGAGATGTACACGGATGGAGCCTGCCGAGGAAATCCCGGGCCAGGCGGATGGGGAGTGTTGCTGCGCTATGATGGCGTGGAGAAGACCTTGCATGGTGGCGAGATCTTGAGTACCAATAACAAAATGGAACTCACAGCAGTAATCAAGGGCCTTCAGGCATTAACCAAGTCCTGCGACGTGGTGATCACAACCGATTCTAAATACGTGCTCACCGGGATCACCGAGTGGATCGAAAATTGGAAGAAGCGGAATTGGCGTACGGCAAGCAAGAAGCCAGTGTTAAATGTAGAGCTCTGGAAGGAGCTCGATGGACTTGTGGCCGGACATGCTATCGAATGGGTCTGGGTCAAGGGGCATAGCGGTCATGCTGAAAACGAGATCGCGGATCAGTTGGCGAACCTAGGCATAGATGAACTGAATTAGTAGGCAGCTGCCGACTTAATTCAAGCCAGGTAGTCCAAGCAGTAGTTAGATTCACAAAGAGAATATTATGCGCCAGGTAGTACTTGATACCGAAACGACAGGTTTGGATCCTTCTCAGGGCCATCGAGTTATCGAGATAGGCTGCGTGGAGATCGACAATCGCAAGCTGACGGGTAAGCATTTTCACTGCTATCTCAACCCTGATCGAGAGATCGACGCAGGGGCCATGGAAGTGCACGGCCTTACCTCGCATTTCCTTGCAGATAAACCGCGCTTCCATCAGATCGAATCTGAGTTTCTCGAATTCATCGACGGCTCGGAATTGGTTATACACAATGCGCCATTCGACATCGGGTTTCTAGATCATGAACTACGTGCGACAAAAACTGATGCACTCAAAATTGCGAGTTTCTGTGGTGTCCTCGATAGTTTGCTACTCGCTCGCGAGAAGCATCCAGGACAGCGCAATAGCCTCGATGCGCTCTGTAAGCGTTACGGCGTAGACAACACACAGAGGCAGCTTCACGGGGCCTTGCTGGACGCGGAGATTCTGGCCGATGTCTATCTGGTGATGACGAGCGGGCAAACCAGTCTGCTTCTAGCCGAAGATGAATCAGAAGGATCTACGCGCAGGGCTAAGGCAAAGAAGAGTCACACAGAGCGAGATAAGATTTCAGTGGTCATGGCTGGCAGCGATGAGCTGGAGGCGCATCGCCAACGCCTAATTGATATTGCGGAGAGTAGTGAGCAAGGCTGCCTTTGGCTGGAATTAGAAGGCGAAACACAAGCCTAGTAGCGATCAGCACGAATCATCTTGAACAGCACACGCAGAAACTATAGTATCTTGCGCCAGCTCGCAGTAGATCTCTGCGAAAACCCACGTAAAGTCAAAATGTTGCCATTTTCTGAGCAGCGTAGCTCAAAAATTGGTCCCAGCAATTTGTTCATCGAGTATCCATGTCTCACAAAGAGCATTTTCTCAGCCTCCAGCAGCTAAGCGAATCCGATAGCTTTATACTATTTTACTCATCGCAGATATTGGTGCGTGATGAGGAGATTCTGTGGAGCCTTGATCAGATCGGCGATCACTTAAACGATTCTGCAGATCTAATCTTGCTACAACGAGATGCTGACACGTCGGTAATTGCTGTCAGCTTGCAGCAGGACATATCCGCGATTCTTCAAGCCGAACTCAATTCTCTGCGCAGCCTCTTGTTCTTTTCGGATCAGGAGAAGTTCTTGCTTGCGGGCAGAGCGAGTCAGCTAGTCGATTGGTATAAGAATCATCGATTTTGCGGCACCTGCGGCATGCAGACGGTCCATCATGGGAATGAACGAACCTTGGTCTGTGACAACTGTTCCCTGCATTTCTTTCCGCGTATTAGCCCCTGTGTGATTATGCTCGTGACTAAAGGCGACAAGATGCTTCTTGCTCGAAGTGCGCGCTTCAATTCCAATTTCTATAGCTGTTTGGCCGGCTTTATCGAGATTGGCGAGACGCCTGAAGAGACTGTGCACAGAGAGGTCAAGGAAGAGGTGGATCTGCAGATTAAAAATGTCCGCTATATTTCCAGCCAGTCTTGGCCATTTCCATCGCAGCTGATGTTGGGCTTTCTGGCGGAATACGATAGCGGTGACATTGTTCCAGAGCAGTCTGAGATCGCGGATGCGAAGTGGTTCGATAGTGATTCCCTGCCGAATGTGCCTTCACAGAAGATAAGTGTTGCAGGAAAGCTAATCCGGACCTTTATGGATGAAGTTAAGAAAAAGCAGGCTTGCTAATCTTAAGTTTTGAATTCCTTAAGTAATAGAGGCAAAATGCACAAGCAGCGAGCACTACAGGAGAAATTCGCTTGGAATATTTGATTCAGTACGGCATGTTTTTGGCAAAGGCAGTGACCATCGTGGTGGCCATTGTCATTGTGGTGGGTGCGATAGCAGCTACTGGTAATCGTCAGCGCAAGACTGGCAGGAAAGGTCAGATCAGGGTTACCCATCTCAATGAACACTTCGATGATATGAAGGATACATTGCGTCATTCAGTACTAGCGAAAGATCAGCTAAAGCAAGTTCATAAAGACGAGAAGAAGCAGGCTAAACTCGAGTCTAAGGAACAGGCTAAAGCAGACAAAGAAGCGGCGAAGAAGTCTGATGATGTCGCTGATGATACGAGCAACTCAGAACAAAGAAAGAAGCGCGTTTATGTAATCAATTTCACCGGAAATATTTCCGCCGATGAAGTGGAATCTCTGCGCGAAGAAATCACGGCGATATTGACGCTGGCGGAGCCCCTCGATGAGGTTCTATTGCGCCTAGAAAGCCCTGGGGGCATGGTGCATGCGTATGGACTTGCATCCTCGCAACTTCTGCGCATAAAGAGCAAGCAAATACCTCTTACTATCTGCGTAGATAAAGTTGCAGCTAGCGGTGGCTATATGATGGCTTGTTTGGCCGACCGATTGGTATCTGCGCCCTTCGCAATAATAGGTTCAATTGGCGTATTGGTTCAATTGCCAAACTTTCATCGTGTGCTAAAGAAGAACGAGATCGACTACGAAATTATTAGCGCGGGTGAATTTAAGAGAACGCTAACCCAGTTTGGGGAAATTACGCAGAAAGGTCGAGACAAGGTGCAGGAAGAAGTGGAAACAATGCACGACATCTTTAAAGCTTGGATCAAAGAACACCGACCGAGTGTTGAGATCGACAAGATCGCTACTGGTGAAACATGGGTTGGCACTCAGGCTAAGGAGCGTTATATGGTCGATGAGATAAAGACCAGTGACGACTGCATCGTAAGTGCCTGCGAGGAAGCCGATGTCTACGAAGTAGAGTACGAGCTCCCCAAATCCCTACAAGATAAGATCGGCGGCGCCTTCCATGGCACTGTTGAAAAACTGTTTTCGAGTTGGATCGGGAAATCGACGACTAATACGTTTCAGTAACACTAACTCGAGATAAGCTGACAGGGCGTCACGCCTTGCCGAATGAATTACCAACTAGGGCGGATAGATAATTGCAACAATTCAAAGCATTGCAGGTTTCGGAAGATAGCGAAGGGAAATACAGCGCGATCGTGGTAGAGCGCAGTGTTGATGAGTTGCCAGAGGGCGATACCCTTATTCAGGTCAATTATTCTTCGCTAAACTTCAAAGACGCCATGTCTTTTAGTGGCAATAAGGCTGTTACACGGCAGTATCCACACACGCCCGGCATTGACGCAGCGGGAACAGTCATTAGCAGCGCAGATGCGGGCCTGAATGTAGGCGACGAGGTGCTGGTCATCGGCTACGACCTTGGTATGAATACTAGCGGCGGATTTGGACAGATGATTCGCGTGCCGTCCGAATGGGTAGTCAAACTACCATCCGGGTTGAGTCAAAAAGAAAGTATGATTATTGGCACCGCGGGTTTTACCGCGGCACTGTGTGTTGAGAAGCTCCTATTGAATGGTGCCGAGCCTAGTCAGGGCAAGGTGCTGGTAACAGGAGCGAGTGGCGGTGTTGGCATGATTGCCGTTGCTCTGTTGAGCAAACTTGGCTTTGCTGTGGTTGCGAGTACTGGTAAGCAAGAGGCTCATGCAAGGCTGACAAATTTAGGAGCGTCTGAAGTTGTAGATCGGAATGTGCTCGGCGAAGAAAATGCACGTCCTATGCTAAAAGAGGATTGGGCCGCCGCAGTCGATGTGGTGGGTGGGGATACACTCAGTAACGTAATCAAATCGCTGCGTTATGGTGGAAGTGTAGCCGCCTGTGGCTTAGTGCAGTCTCCCAGTTTTTCTACTACAGTTCTTCCTTTTATCTTACGTGGCGTGAATCTTTTAGGTGTGGATTCGGTGCAACTTCCAATCGAAATCAAACGACGGCTTTGGAATAAGCTTGGTGCAGAATGGAAGCTAGATCAGCTCGAAGACATTTGCACAGATATCGGATTCGGCGAGCTCGATGCGAGCCTAGCGCAGGTGTTAAAAGGTGGTGCGAACGGACGCTTCGTGCTCGATCTCAATAGCTAGATATCACAGTCTGAGTATCTAGTCTCTGCGCAATTTCGGGTTGATCGCGATAGGCGTTGGGCAAAACAACACAACGATATAAGAAGAAACCAGGAAAGTCAGGATCGCCGCACCCTGTATGGTAAGGGAGGCGATCTCTCCTATCACTCCAGACTGCGTCGCTACGAAGGCTATTAGCAGGGAAAACTCACTAATCTGCCCCAGTCTCAGGCCCGCATCCCAGGCAAGCCTGTCTCTCTCGCTGAATCTCTTCAATAAGTATCGAAACACGATAGGCTTTATTGTCAGGACAGCTATTGCCAACACAACGCAGGCGACGAAGATGTCCGGTAGCAATGATAGATTAAACTGCGCGCCTAGCGTAAAGAAGAACAGTATCAAGAAAAAATCTCGAAGAGGTTTTAGTCTGTCCGCGATATAGAGAGAGATTGGGCTCGTCGCCAAGGACACGCCTGCCACAAACGCACCGATTTCGGCGGAGAGTCCCAGTGCGACGCCAAGTTCTGACAAACCAAGGCACCAACCAATGGCGAGCAGGAAAATGTATTCCTTAAAATGATCGAATCGGGAGATAAGTCGTATCAGAACATACTGCGTAGCGAAATAGGCGAACACCAATAACAGCGGGAAGGCAATTAATACTTTTAATGCAGCGGACTGTTGGAGATTTCCTGCATCTAGGAAGGTGATTATAAAAATGGCGATGAAGTCTTGGAGCAACAAGATGCCGACCATTAATTCTCCCATGTGTTTCTGATGTAGAACGGTTGTAGGTAGGAGTTTGATGCCAATAATGGTGCTCGAAAAAATCAGACTAAACCCGATCACAAGGCTCTCGATCTGGCTAAATCCGAATAGAAGGCCTGCGGAATAACCAAGAAGAACGAAGACGATAGAACTTGCAAGCGTGACTAGGAAGGTCTTGCGTAATGTAGATAAAAGCTTCTTCGGCTGCATATCTAGGCCGAGTAAAAACAGTAAAAAGATGATGCCAAATTCAGCGATGTCTGTCAGCAGGCTAGCGTCGGAGATATAGGCCATGCCATAAGGGCCGAGCAGGGCGCCCACACAAATATACGCGACAAGCAGAGGTTGGCGAAAAAACAGGGCGATCGTTGAGAGTACCGCCGCACCGGTGAAGATGAGGAAGAAGGAAAAGAGTAAGGAATCAGATTCCATAACCGAACTGTCTTGCTAATGGTTCTCGACTATAGCGAGTTAGCGTCGCCTGAACAAGGGAGTGGGTTCCGTGATAGTGGACTGATAGCCAGTCTTAAAATCTTTAAACGCATCTAGGCAAAGCTCTGCATCTTGATCGTGACGAATTTCGAAGCTGTCAAAGCCGCATTGAGCCATGTAGTAAAGCTGATCGCGCAGTACGTCGCCTATAGCTCGAATCTCGCCCGTATAGGCAAATTTCTGTCTAAGTTCCCGTGCGTTCGTATAGGAGCGCCCGTCTGAAAATACCGGAAAATTGAGTGCTATCAGGGGCAGCGAGTGAAGTTCATCGGTGATCTGTCCAGGGGTTTCATCAGAATCTATCCATACCGCAATGGCGCCGTCGTAGTCATTCAGCTCTTCTTGATAAAGCTTCCAGAACTGTAGCGGCACAATGAAATTCTTTCCTGGGACAGCTTGTAAAATCTCCGGCCCAGTAGAAGCTTTCATTACTGTCCAAGGATTATCCATGACAGCGTTTGTATTAATCAGCTTTTGCATAGATTTTCTCCTTGAATGGCTCTAAACCGATTCGGTTGAAGGTATCGATAAATTTCTCGTCGCCATTGCGTTTTTCCTTGTACACGCCGACGATAGTCTCAACCACATCGGGAATATCTTCCTGTGCGAAAGAGGGGCCTACGATCTTGCCGAGACTGGCATTGTTCTTCGATGAGCCCCCGAGTGATACTTGGTAATATTCTTTGCCCTTCTTGTCGACACCGAGAATGCCGATGTTACCGACGTGGTGATGCCCGCAGGCATTCATGCATCCAGAAATGTTGAGGTTAATCTCGCCAATATTTGTGAGCTCTTCATGGTCGTCAAACTTTCGTTGAATCGATTCCGCAATGGGAATGGACTTCGCATTGGCTAGCGCGCAGAAATCTCCGCCTGGGCAGCAGATAATGTCGGTGAGTAGGCCGAGGTTATCGCTTGCCATTGCGCCAGATTCTAACGCCTTCCATAATTCGTAGAGCTGGTCCTGACGGACGTCCGCCATGACGATGTTCTGCTTGTGGCTGATTCGTATTTCACCGAAGCTATATTGGTCTGCTAAATCGGCAATCTGCTCCAATTGGCGGTCTGTGACATCGCCGGGTGCAACACCGGTCTGTTTAAAACAAACGGTCACTATAGAGTAACCTGGGATCTTATGCGGCTTTACGTTTTGTGAGTGCCATGCCGCGAATAGTAAATTGCTGCGTAATTTATCAGTGAGCCCCGCGGGGCTGTTACCCAGTTCTTGATAGTTCGGGGCATCGAAAAACTTCTGACAGCGATCGATTTCTTCGTCTGTGAGCGTAAGCGATGAATCTTTAACGAGCGCCCATTCCTCTATTACTTTGTTTTTGAACTCTTCGACACCAGTTTCCTTCACAAGTATTTTAATTCTTGCTTTGTACTTGTTGTCGCGACGTCCCTCGCGATTATAAACACGAAGTATCGCCTCGAGCGCTGTTAGAAGATGCTTTTTCTCGACAAAATCGAATATCTCTTTGCCTATAACTGGCGTCCGACCGAGGCCGCCGCCAACGAGGATACGAAAGCCAATCTCGCCATTAGCTCCCTTAACAATATAGATGCCGATGTCATGGACTTGTGTCGCCGCTTGATCGTCTACGGTGCCGCAGACTGCAATCTTGAACTTTCGTGGAAGATAGGCAAATTCAGGGTGGAAGCTCGACCACTGACGGATGATCTCGCAATACGCTCTGCTATCTTCTAGCTCATCTACGGCGGCGCCTGCAAATTGATCAGTTGTCGTGTTGCGAATGCAGTTGCCGCTGGTTTGTATGGCGTGCATTTCGACTTCCGCGAGATCGGCGAGCAGGTCTGGGACATCTACTAAAGCTGGCCAGTTAAATTGGATATTCTGGCGCGTGGTGAGATGTGCATAGCCTTTGTCGTAGTGATTCGCAATGTAGGCAATCTTGCGCAACTGCGGAGATGACAACATGCCGTAGGGCACCGCTATGCGAAGCATTGGTGCTAAGCGTTGTACATAGAGTCCATTCTGAAGTCGCAGGGGTAGGAACTCAGTTTCACTCAGCTTGCCATCTATATAGCGATTGGTCTGGTCGCGAAACTGGGCGACTCGATCCGCTAACATCTGATGGTCATATCCGTCGTATCTGTACATGTTGCTCAAAGCTCTCTTTTAACTGCTATCACTTAGTTGATACTGAAAATGTCATCCATGACTTTTTCAGTACTTCGTGCGCCAAAAGCTGGCGTGAGAGTGTCACTTCACTTGCTTTTGGCGCACTCGCATTGCCCTTAACGGGCAATGGTTGCACATCCCTGTGCAACGCTTATCGACCGGAAT
>NVUL01000092.1 GCA_002401885.1 SAR86 cluster bacterium | reverse complement strand
GCGGAAAGCGAAGAGCCGGCCTAGAACTACCAATTCTCCCTGCTACTTTGATTCTCAAGACTCGGTAGTACTTAGCAGAGCTTCACGCTCTGCTTTTTTTTGCCAATTTTTGGGGAAGGGGTATTTTCCTACCTCACGTCCGGCCAACACTCATGCAAACATAGCCTCTTTCGACAGTTCTAGCCGTTTTATTGCAAATCGCTTGTTAACCCTTTCCGCGGAAGTACACTCTAATCTACAGAACAAGCAGAAAGGGCCGAGAAAGGCCGAAGAGTATGATTTTTGGGGGTTTTCCTTGCTGAAGGAAACTGAGGATGAGCTGGTCAAATCAGCACAGGCGGGCAATATTGCCGCGTTTGAGAGGCTTGTTCGCCTGCTGGAAGGGCAGATGCTGGCAGTAGCTGCGGGTTTTGCCCATACGCCGGATGATGCTAATGATATCTACCAGGATGCGATGTTGGCAGCGTTCAGAGCATTGCCGAAGTTTAAACTGGAGAGCAAATTCAGCACATGGTTACACAAGATTGTCGTCAATACCGCCCTGTCGAATCGGCGCAAGCTGAAGAGAACCTGGGAGAAGATGGCGATAATCCAGAGTGAATACGAGCATCAAGAGACCTACATAGAGAGCAGGTCGCCAGAATCTTCTGCCCTAGATGGCGAACTGAACACTCAGATTAACAAGGCCATGCTCAAGCTCAGCGACAATGAACGAATAGCATTCGTACTCTGTCATCAACAAGGATTCAAGATTAGAGAAGCAGCAGAAGTTATGGGTTGCACAGATAGTTCGGTGAAGGTTGTGCTGTTTAGGGCACGAAACAAGCTGAAGAAAATATTGCGGGAATATCACTAGCTAGGATAAAGATTATGACTATTCCAGAAAACACAGAACAGCTGCAGCTACGAGTGATCTCCTACTTATACGGAGGTCTGGATGCTGAAGAATTGCTCCAGTTTGAGAAAGAGCTGGAGACCAGTTCTCAATTGCAACAGCTGTTGGAAGACGAGCAGCGGTTAGATAGTGCTATCCCTATTGGTACGCAGCCCTTCGTTAGTGCTGAGCGCTTGCAAGGGAATCGCTGGTTGCTGCATCAGAACCTACAGAAGCAGAGTCGTAGCCTGTTCTCGCTTAGACAGTGGCTGGAGAGCCTGGCCGAGAGACCGTTCACAGTTGCCTTTCAGGGCGCAGCCATGGCGATGACATTCGTGCTCGGCGTCTATGTTGCCTCGCCGGCAGTCTCTCCCGCTTCTCCTACTCTTGAAGGCTTAGTTGCCTCCACTACCGAAGTTAGCTTTTCGCCCTTACAGTTGGTTAACAATGAAGACTATGAGATTTATCAACTGAAGGTAAATGGCTATGACGCTACCACCGGTGATATTGATCTGTCCTTCTCTCTGGCATCAGAGACGCGCATCAGTGGCAACGTGGCCGACCAAAATATTCACGGCCTTATGGCTGTTGCCCTTCAGAATGACATAAGCAGTGCTTCGCGACTCGATGCGATAGACGCCCTGCAGCCAGTATCTGCAGGTAATGAGGTATATCAGGCGCTTATTCATGTGCTCATAAACGACCGCAACCCTGGTGTGCGCTATCAGGCGGTTCGCTCCTTAGTCGCCCTGGCTCATGAAGACGAGGTTCGGGATGCGCTGCGCAGTGCGCTTAACGACGATGTGAATCAAGGAGTTAGGCTGGAAGCGTTTCAGGCATTAGTTGCCTATCCTGAGGAAGAAACCTTACAAATACTTCGTCAGAAGATGGACGTGGATAGCAATGAGTTCATCCGCGCGCAATCCAGGATGATAGTAGAACAATCTGACAGCGCGGTGATCTGATCGCTAGTTCTGCGCAAACTAAATTGTAAACCCGTACACGATTGTACGCTTACGAAGATGTACTAAAGAGGAAAAATCATGTCTCATAATCTAGCAGTAACATTAAGATCGGCAGCTCTATTCTTGCTACTTGCTTTCACGGCTAACCTGCAGGCGGCCAGCGATGATATCGATCGCGAGTTCGATGTAGGCGTGAACGGCACGCTCAGCATTCAGAGTGATGCGGGTTCAATCGAAGTGCACACCTGGGAGCAGAATCGCGTAAGAGTTCAAGTGCGCAATACTCGGGGATTCGAGGTGGAGATAGATCAGAGCGGAGATGATGTAAGAGTCGTCGCGGATTCTCGAGGCAGCTTTTTCGGTCTTGGCCGCTCTAATATCGGATTCACTGTTGACGTTCCGGTTCAATACAACGTAGACCTGAACACAGGTGGTGGCAGGATCACGGTAGAAGATATATCTGGTGAGGTCGAGGTCGATACGAGCGGTGGCAACATCGATATCGGCTTCGTTACCGGTGGCGATGTGAAGGCCGATACTTCGGGCGGCAGTATCGAGGTTCGCGGCGCGACAGGCGATGTTGAGGTGGATACCTCTGGCGGCAATATAACGATAGGCGATGTTATGGGTCAGGTCATAGCCGATACTTCGGGCGGTCGCATCAGAATCGGCGATGTGCAGGGAGACATCGAAGCAGATACGTCTGGAGGCAACATAGAAGTGGGCGAGAGCTCCGGCCGCGTGAGCTTGGACACCTCGGGAGGCAGCATTCGAGCGGCATGGGCAATGGGTTCGATCTCCGCGCACACCTCGGGCGGAAACATCCATCTGGCTGGTGGCGACTCGCGAGTTAGAGCCGACACCTCCGGTGGCAGCATCGAGATCGATGCCGCGAATGGTCCAATCGAAGCCGATACCTCCGGCGGTAATATTACGATACGCAATGCGACAGCAGCCGTTCATGCCGATACCTCGGGCGGAAGAATCGAGGTGGAGATTACAACTACGACAGGCCGCGTTAACGGAAATATAGAGCTAGATACGGCGGGTGGGGACATTACCCTGCGGATTCCATCTAACTTTCAGGCGAGTATCAGTGCCCATCTGGATGTCTCAAGAAGGTCGCGCGGCGACTATCGTATCTATACCGACTTCCCGCTGACTATTCAGGAAGACGGTGGCGACATCATCGGTAGGGGAGATATTAATGGCGGTGGCGATAGAGTGTCACTACGAACGAACAATAGTGACATCTATATTGAGAGTGTTAGTAACTAGCTAGTTAGTTTTTCGAACTTCAGCACGCACAAAAAAAGAGGATCATATTGATCCCCTTTTTTTGTGCCGTTATTTATTCTAAATCTTTACTCTAATTCCAATTATTGATTCTACACCCAGGTCCTTTGAATTAGTTCTTCAGGGATCTTGTCTTTGATCTTCTCGTGTAGCTGCGGTAGCTTCGACCAGTGCAGACCCTGCTTATAATGATGGGCAGTATGGTAGCCGAGATTGCCAGTAAATAAGTTATACCAACGATTGGTATTGTTAAATGATGCCTCGAATTCATTTTCCGTATTCAAGCCAGCGTGATGATCGTAGGTTGCCCAGGCTGTCATAAATAGACCTGAGATCAAGGGTAGAACGAATAGAAATAATCCAGCCACTGGATTATAAGCAATCAGGGCCGCTATAAGCGCGAATGTAATAAGTGAATAGAGAATGAACTCTCGCTGCTCCTTCGGGTGTTCCTTTCCTACCTGATAGCCTCGATAGTAAGCGGTCACAGTAATCAGCAAGCTGTATTCCAGCTCGCCCATTTGTGTGCCGTCATCTCGGGTCCAGCGGCTCTCATCTTTTGTTTGGTCGAGAAAATTATTGTGATGCCCGTAATTATGATGCAGTACCCAGAGATTGGTTGTTACACCGGTGTGCAGGGCATAGAAAAATTCCATCACACGATTGGGAACTAGGGTTTTGAATGTGGGTGCGTGCTGATGATGGTGATTCCACGCGCATATCTGCGACTTGGGAATGATCATCAGAATGAAATAAACACCCAGCACATAAGGATTGCTGACTAGGAAATAGAGAGCAAAATCCAATGCACTAAGGCAGAGAATGAAGAATACCGGCCAGCGGTCTGCGGGATTTTTAAACACTTCTAAGATACTTAAATTCTTACTCAATTCGTTAGATGGCAAGCTAGATGGCCAAGAAGAAACGGAGATTAGCACATTCTTGGACAGGATTGCAGTAGCTTGAGCTGTTGTTATTTGATGAAGGTCAACTAAGCACGCCTGAGCTTAGATACAGCGGGGGCAGCCACATCAGGCAACAGAGTAAAAGAGAGCTAGTTAGTAGTAGAAGCAGGCTGCTGGCGGCGAGGTCGGAAATCATGACCCGTGGCCTGAAAAAGTAGACTTCAGCGAGCAAGGTGCAGACGGCGACCACGCGGCGTTTAAATTCCAGCCAGTGCTCGAAGAGTATGTAAGCTGTTGATTATAAATAGTAAATAACAAATAAAACTGCAAATTCTGCACCTGCAACATCGGCGAGGAGGACTACTTCTAGCGCGAATGGGCGATAGCGAGAATGATCATGATGTAGAGAATTTTCTTCAGCAGGGCGCGATCCAGCTTCATTACGAGCTTCCTATTCGTATCTCAGTGCATCGATGGGGTCCAGATTGGCCGCCTTGGAGGCCGGTAATATGCCGAAGAGTACGCCGACAAACCCTGAAAAGCCTAATGCCAAGGCTACGGACCAAAAGGGAATGCTGGCTGGCGGAAAGGAGGGGATGCTGCTGGAGATGAGCGTGCCGAGGCCATAGCCAAGCGCTAAACCTATCAAGCCGCCGAGCAGAGAAAGCAGAAGCGCCT
Source organism: SAR86 cluster bacterium (assembly GCA_002401885.1). Taxonomy (GTDB): domain Bacteria; phylum Pseudomonadota; class Gammaproteobacteria; order Pseudomonadales; family Pseudohongiellaceae; genus UBA9145. Next base: position 11,071 of record NVUL01000092.1, on the reverse strand, counting down.
CGATCAGGAACTGCATCAGAATATGATGACGTTTCGCACCGATCGCCTTACATATGCCAATCTCACGCGTCCGCTCGGTGACCGACACTAACATGATGTTCATGATGCCGATGCCTCCTACTAAGAGCGAGATACTAACGATCCCTCCGATGACGTAGGTGACCATGTTGATCACCGTATCGAATGTTTCCATCAGCTGTTCGGCTGTCTGTATCTGAAAATCGTCATCTTCATCACTGTCTAAGTCATGAGCGTTTCGCAGGAGGGTGGTGAGTTGCTGAGTCACATTCTCTACAACTGCAGACTCACCTAGGCTCAACTGAATCTGTATATCGGTACGCGACTGATTGCCAAGCAGGCTGCGCATAGTGTTATAGGGTACCAGCACGATATCGTCCTGGCTCTGGCCCATGATCTCTCCCTTAGCTTCCATCAGGCCAACGATCTTGAACCATTCGCCACCGATTTCCACATACTCATTAATCGGATTATCAGGCAGGCTGAGATTTTCCCGAACTTTGTCGCCGATGACGGCGACTCTCCTGCGCGTCAAATTATCACTTTGCGCAATAAATCGGCCGACAGACATATAGTTTTGCGAAACCTCCTGAAAGGCATAAGTAGTACCTATGATCCGGCTAAAGGCGGTCTGGGACCCGAACTTAATCTGCGAAGAGCGGTTGGCGAAGAGAATGGGAGTAATGGAGGCTACTCCTTCAACGCGCCGTTCGATCAGCTCCATATCTTCTGGCGTGAGCCGAGCACGTATGCCCTTCATCTGATCTTCGAAGGGGGTATAGGATTGAATGGTGAGGCTATTGGAGCCTAGTGAGGCGAAAGTATCGCCGATAAACGAACTCATTCCCTGGGTGACTGAGATCACTGCAATAACACTCGCTACACCTATTACAATGCCTAGCGTTGTCAGGAAACTGCGTAGCCCGTGGGCAATTATCGATGCCAAGGCGGAACGCGAACTCTCTATGAGTGCAAAAAACATTAGCTGGTCACCGCTGCGGAACTGGTCGTACTGTCGTTAAATACTCTGCCATCTTTCATCTCGACGACGCGGTGGCAATGCTTTGCGATCTCGTCTTCATGGGTCACGACGATCAGTGTATGTCCCTCGGCGTGCAGTTCATCGAACAATTGCATGATCTCGATGGTGGTCTGTGAGTCTAAGTTTCCTGTAGGCTCATCGGCGAGCAGGATAGAAGGGTGAGTAACGAGCGCGCGAGCGATGGCAACGCGTTGACGCTGTCCGCCTGAGAGTTGGTTGGGCAGGTGATCAACTCGATCGCCCAAGCCTACGCGCTGCAACGCTTCCATCGCCATTTCCTTGCGCTTGCGATAACCGATACTGCGATACACTAACGGTTGCATCACATTGCCAAGAGCAGTAGCGCGCGGCAATAGATTAAAGCTCTGGAAAATAAATCCGATTTCGAGGTTTCGAATCTCCGAGAGCTCATTCGGATCGAGACTTTCTACGTTCTTGCCATTCAAGTGGTATTGACCGCTGCTGGGCTTATCTAGACAGCCCAAGATATTTAGCATGGTCGACTTGCCGGAGCCGGAGGAGCCAATGAAGGCGAGGTAGTCGTTTTTTAAGACTTCAATATCGATGCCGTCCAGCGCCTTTACGACCTGATTACCCATCTCGTAATACTTGGTAATGCCGTTGAGTTCGATAAGTGCCATAGTAGTTCTATTCAGTTTTAACTCAGAGTGGGGTTGTTGATTCAGGCTTACTGAAGCTCGATGCGGGTGGCGTCGATTCTGTCACCCTCCAGCAGATGTCGAAGCTCTTGATCGGGGCCGACTATTATCTCGATATTGTCATCGATGCTACTCGTCAATTCCTGATATTCATCGTCGGAAATACCCACTTCTATCTTGGTCTTTCTGGCGATGCCGTTGTCGTTTACGAACACGAAATACTCGCTACGCAGAGCAGACCGGTCTTCTTCGAAGATCACGGCCTGAATAGGTACAGCGATTACTTCCTGGTCCTGCCGTGTGAATATCTCGGCACGACATGACATGCCTGGGCGCAATATCACGTCGCCGGGGTCTGTGATGTCGATCTTTACCGTAAAGCTTAGGCCCTGTCGACCGGGTGCTATCTTCGCGGTATTCGCTATATAGCGCACGATACCCTGCATCGGTTGATCGGGATAGGCGATAGCGACGATCTCGGTTCGCTGTCCAATTTGGATGTTGGCAACGTCAGCCTCGTCTACCAAGACCTCCGTATAAATGCTCGCCGGGTTCGCTATAGTCATGAGAGAGGAGCCGGGAATATTAGTTGAACTGGCAATGGCGGTTTCGCCGACTTTGATATCCAGGCTGGTGATAACGCCTTCGATTGGAGAAACTATCCTAGTCTTGCTCAGGTTGTCATTTACCTGATCTAGTTGTGCGCGTGCCTGGGTAAGTCTTTCTGTGGAAGATTTTAAATCGATTCGAGCGAGGTCTAATTGATTCTTGATGGTGTCGAATTCATCGTCACCGATCATTTTGCGCTCGTGCAGACTCTTGCTGCGCTCGAACTGTCTAGACAGGTTCGCGATGCGAACTTCCTGTCTCTCTATGTCGATTGTATTGATGCGTTCGGCAGCCTTGGACTGCTCCAATCCTGCGATGAAGTTTTTGTCATCAACCTGCAGAAGTAATTGTCCCTCAGTGACCGCATCGCCTTCTTTCACGAACAGCTCAGATACTTTTCCTATAACTTCGGAGCTGAGCATGACTTCTTCCTCGTGAGCGAGAAAACCCGAGGCGAGAATCGAGGGACTTATGACGCGTTGAGACAGCATGGAGACGTTGACTTCCTTCGCATCGGTGCCAAAAACTGTCCGGTTAATGAAGGGGAGGGCAATCACAGACCCTGCAAGAAGCAAGACCAATACCAATTTCTTTGCATTCATAGTACGAATCCATTTTCCTGAAAGTTATCAGACAAGTCACAAACCGAATAGTTCACCAGTTATAACGTCTCTAGGCCCATAGAGTTACAACAAACACGTTCGAAGCCAGCATTTTTGAGTTTAACTGAGCGCGATAACAGCCCAAATCAGAGCAATGAGCAAATACGGTGTCGTGACTACACCAATCGCCTTGATGAGGCTCGACCCCAGCCACTGTTTATAGCCCATTGTTAACAGGCCAATACTCCAGATCATAGTTAGATTAAAGAAGTCGAAAAGCGTGTTTAACGAATTATTGTCAGATGCTATGCCGAGGTTCCGCAGGGTTAACGGATTGAGCTCAGTAGCGCTCAACTGGCCATTTGGGCTTAATAGAATCGTCATTATCATTCCTGCTATACCTAAGAGCACAGGCAGGGAGGTCCAACAGACTAGAGAGAACCATCTGCTAAATTTCTGCCCGTTGCCAGTGAGTGCTGAGATTAATGCAAGATAAGCTGATTGAAGGGCATAGTAGACTAGAGTAAATATTGTGCCGCCGACAACGCTGATGAGCATGAAACTATTCTGCGACAAGGAGAGCATGGCCTCGCGAGACGCTTCGAGCCGATCCTCAGGAATATTTTGAGTTGCCAGAACATCGTCAACGTACCAAGAGAAATCGACAATGCTGAAATACCAAGCCAACGAAAGTGCAGTGCTAATTAACACTAATCCTAAGGGGAATGCTTTCGTGGGCCGCTGTTGAATTTCCGCAATAGCTTCGCTGGGGGCGACAAGAATATTAATTGCCGTATTGAACAGACCGCTGGGCACGGTTTCTTTAAACTCGATTGAATCAGTCATGGCCTTGTCCTGTATTGGAAGCAGAGAGACGCCAATGCCGGTCTTCTTAATTATGCCGACTGATTGTATTGAACTGGCAGTTCTACAAGTCGTTTCGAGTATATGGGGTCAGCCAAGGAGGATTCAAGCGAATTGCTGTATTGATTGGTAAATTGTTGATATTCGGTTAAGGTTGAACGCTAACCCGTCGAGGAAAGTGATGTGTTCAGAAGTTCTTCCGTATCATTGTTGTTGGCAACAGTTACTCTAACTCTGAGTGCCTGTGCTTCATTACCTTCGCAGCCTCAATACCGAACAACGGATCCTTTTGATCTGTTGTTTGATGCGTATTTTGTTGGCGACTTAGAAGAATTACCTTCTATCGATCAGGCCAACTTGTTCGAGCTTCCCGAACGCTATCAACAAGATCTGGATCGGATCATAGCCTCTACAGATTCCGAGTATGAACGTTATAGAAAGATGCGTTCGTGGCTATATCGCCACTTCCGCGACTACGACTTCGATGTGACGGAGACTTATTCGCTGAGCCAGTTGAATACCAATCGCAAGATAAACTGTCTTTCGTTCTCGGTCATGTTCGTGGCGGCTGCTAGATATGTAGATGTGCCCGCAGACTTTCAGTTGGTACTCGCTCCTCCTTACTGGGACAAGGATGGGAATAATTGGATCAACAACCAACACATCAATGTGACTGGATCCCTAGAATTAGACGACTCCTACCTAAATGATTTATTCGATGACTTTAAACTTAGCGACCCGCGAAACATGCCGGCGGTAGTGGTTCGAAGTTATGCGACCTCTCCCTTTCAATCGTCTAGTCGACGCTATACGGCTGATATCAATCCTGCCGTACTCAGTATCAATTCAGGTAGAAAGCGAATCACCGAACAGCAAGTAGTCTCTCTCTTTTATAGCAACAAGAGTATAGAAGCCCTGCTGGATCAAGATCTACCGCTAGCCTATGTTTACACCAAGCAAGCCTTAGAGGCTGACCCGGATTCGTCTATCGCATGGAATAACTTGGGAGTGCTCTATGCTAGGGTGGGCAGACAAGATTCCTCGATGGCGGCCTATGAACGAGCAATAGAGCTTGATGACAATATGTATTCGGCGAAGAGTAATCTGGCAAATAGTTTTAGAGCGAGTGGGCAACAGCTGCAGGCCGAATCGATTGAGCAGGAAATCGAATCGTTCCGAAATCAAAACCCCTATTACCATTCCGCCCTAGCCGAGGGCAGTATTTCCGCCGGCGACTATCAGGATGCTATGGATCATCTGCAAGAAGCGGTAGGGCACAAACGCAACGAACATTTCTTCTATCATCAATTGGCGATAGTGAACCAACAGATGGGTGACAGGGAGGCCGTGATCGAGAACCTGAACCGTGCGCGTCGTTACGCACGCGGCTCGGAGAAAGCTCGATTTGCCGGAAAGCTGAAGGCGCTAGAAGAAATCGCCGTTCTCAGTAGGTAGGCCGCTGTCTTTTTATTCGACGGCTTTTTCCACTGCCTGCTTGAATGCGGGTCGAGCAAGATTCCGCTCCAGATAGTCATTCAAACTCGTATAAGAATCTAGTAGGCCTAGCCGCTTCGCAAGAGAAACAACATAGGTCATGCCAAAATCGGCCGCCGTAAATTTATCCCCTAGAATATTTTCATTGTCGCCTAACTGATTCGCTATGTGGCTGAGATGCAGAGCTGTTTCTCGTTCGCTGTAGGGAGTCAAAGTGATATGAGGCTGCTTCGAGCGCAACAGTAGCATCTTGACGAGTAGCGGACAGAACACCGAGCCTTCTGGATAGTGTAACCACTGAGTAAAGTTCGCCCAGTTAGCAATATCCTCTCTTGGGGGCGAGAACTTATTCTCGGTATCAAATTTTTCCAGCAGATAGGTCGTGATTGCGCTGGACTCAGAGAGCAATAGATCCCCGTCTTCCAGTACTGGAGATTTCCCGAGTGGATGGACTGCCTTTAGCTCTGGCGGAGCGAGAAATGTTTCCGGATGTCTGTGGTAAACTTTGAGACCGTATTCAATCCCAAGCTCTTCCAGCTGCCACACGGTAAAAAGTGAGCGGCCGATACGTAGATGGTGAAGTAAAATCATTCTGAATATCCTGTTCTACAGCTTTGCTTAGGTTCGGATGGTCTCATGTAGTGTCATTCGGCGCCATATCGAGAGCGAAGTACTAGCTGGCTAGATTGCCGTATTAAATAACGTGTAGAGTAATGAAAACCCCCGAATCTATAAGCTATAGCTACCTACTCGAAAAAGCCTGGCCCATCATCCTCGCTAACGCCGCCGTGCCTCTACTCGGTCTCGTTGATACGGCGGTGATTGGCAACGTAGGCAGTGTAACCGACCTGGGTGCGATAGCATTTGGGGCGCTGATATTTTCCTTCGTCTATTGGAGCTTTGGCTTCTTGCGCATGGGTACAACGGGTTCGGTTGCGCAAGCCTTGGGCGCGGATGATCAACTTGAAATTCGCGCGATACTGGGCAGGGCACTTGTGCTAGCCGTGGGACTCGGCCTATTACTGATAGCGTTGCAGTGGCCGATTCGGCTTATTGCTCTGTCTTTGTTAGATGGCAGCGCCCCAGTTGAAGAAGTCACGCAGCAATACTTCAATATTCGTATATGGGGGGCACCTGCCACCCTAGCAACATTCGCCTTGATGGGTGTATTGATCGGTCTGGGCAATAGCCGTCAGCTGTTGCTCGTGCAGCTATTCCTCAACGGGCTCAATATTGGCCTCGATGTCTATTTTGCGGGAGTTCTCGGCTGGGGTGCTGCCGGTATTGCGTTAGGCACTATTATCGCGGAATGGTCTACGGTGTTATTCGCGGTCTGGCTTATCGTGCGTGAATTGGACTCTCGTCGAGAACCGGGTACCGAGTTCTGGCCGCGATCTCGCTTGTTAGATGCCGCCTCGTTGAAGAAGATGCTTGCAGCGAATAGAGATATCATGATCCGCACGCTGTTGCTGGTATTCTCTTTTGGATTCTTCATCAATCAGAGTGCGCAGTTTGGTGATGTAGTACTCGCGGCAAATCATATCTTGTTGCAGCTGATATCTTTCGCCGCCTTCTTTCTCGACGGCTATGCGTTCGTCGTCGAATCTCTGGTTGGGTCTTCTCTGGGTGCGAAGCGTCGAGACTCCTTCGATATCGCGGTGAAGCGTTCGAGTATTCTTGCTCTCATGACAGCGGTGGTATTGGCACTGCTGCTTCTATTATTTGGCAATGTTGCCGTGTCTTTACTGACCGATATCGAGCCCGTTCAAGAGGCAGCGCGCAGTTCAGTATTTCTGGCGGCGATATATATCTTCTTTTCGTTTGCAGCCTTCCAGTTGGATGGCATATTTATCGGTGCTTCATTTACGCGCCAGATGCGCAATGCGGCTTTTCTCTCCATCGCAGTTTTCTTAGCCGCATGGTGGATACTGATGGATAGGTTTGGGGTGAACGGGCTGTGGTGGGCGATGATTATCTATGTGGCGGCCCGTGCCGATGCGCTACTGCTCTATTATCCTGCGCTCAGGAAGTCGATCGACGCCGAGTAGAGATAGCTAGTGCAGAAACTTGTCATGGTCATCGGGCAGCATGTGGGGGTCGAGATGCAGCTTGTGCAAGCGCATGCCGTGGAGCTCTGCGCTTCCCTGAGATCGCGCCTCTCCGGTTGATGTGAATTCGAAACTATAGCGTCTTCTTAGTCTCAATAAGCCTTCGCTGTCCCGCACCGGCCAGACCCCCTTCAAGACCATAGTCTGATCCAAGAGCTGTAGGTTCTGTTCTTTGCAAAGTCGATACACGTGGGACATAGCGACGCTCTTGACCTTGTCTCCGCCCCACCAGAAGGCCACGAGGGCCGCGATTAGAGTACTCCAGATGAGAAAAGACAGGGTCACAATTGATTCCATGCATGTAGCGAGAAAAGCCCGAGCTGGGCGAGTCTAGATTAGTCGCTTAGTCTACCTAAATACACAGCAATTAGTCGGCCTTGGACTTCGCGGCGTGCTCTGAATAGCGTTTTATGTGAGGTGCGAGGATTTCCAATGCGGTCTGATCGCAAGGTGGCATTTCGGCATCGCTGAGCTTTAGAGGAGTTACGCGCTCTCCCCAGCGGATGAGGGCAGCGCCCCAGGTAAGTCCAGCACCGAAGGTGGCAGACAGCACATAATCTCCAGGTTTAATTCTGTCTTCCTCCAGTGCCTCAGTGAGTGCAACTGGAATGGTGCCTGCAGAAGTATTCCCGTATTTGTGAACATTGGTGAACACCTTATCCGTAGGGATGCCTACCCGTTTCGCGAGGGAGTCGAGGATTCGCTTATTCGCCTGATGAGGTACGACGAGACTTACCTCATCGAGGCTCACCCCAGTCTCTTCAAGAACGCTCAAGCAAGCTTGAGACATTGCCTTTACAGCACGCCTGAAGACTTCCTGTCCTTCGAAATTCCATCCGACATACAAGAATTCATCGCTGAGACGGCTGTAGGCCGAGCCAAGATTGGTGATCTGAATAGCGTATTTCGCTTCAGCCTCACAACCGATCTTGGCTGCCAGTAGGCCGACTTCTTTATCGGTAGCTTCTATGACTACTGCGCCGCAAGCATCGCCAAATAATACGGCGACATCTCTTTGGGACCAATTCATGTAATGAGAAATAAATTCACCGCCGATAACTAACACCTTCTTGTGAGCGCCGGTGCGGATTAGGTTGGTGCCGATGTGCAGGCCGTAGAGGAAACCGGTGCAGGCAGAGTTTATGTCAATCGATGCCGCATTTCGGGCACCAATAGCATCTTGAACAAGCGAGGCGGTGTTAGGGCAGAGACTGTCGTTAGTTAGGCTGCCGAGCAGGATGAGATCCAGCTCCATAGGATCCATGTCGGCCGCCGCGAGGGCATGCCTAGCCGCCACAATCGCCATGTCTGAAAAGTTTGTATGGCAGATGCGACGCTCGCGGATGCCCGTTCTGGAGGCGATCCATTCGTCGGAGGTGTCGATGAATGTGGCAAGATCGTCATTGCTGAGCACCGCAGGTGGTACACATTTTCCCCATCCGGTGATTTCAGCGTGCTTCATGACAATTCTCCGAACTCTCGATGCCGATCGAATCGATTCTCTAAGGCCGAAATGGCAAAGAGTAAATTATTTTGAAATAGATTCGGCTAAACCCTTTCTTGTTATATTGACCGCTGGAAATTATTCTTTACTCGTCTGCTTCAACAAGTTGTTTTATTGTGTTGAATAAGGAAGCTACGTGTCAAAGTTGCTCGAAGCATACTTCATTTCGTCAGGCCATGATAGCTTCCAGCCCAATGCGTGGGCCGCTTCCAGCACTTTAACTAGAGAATGAGAAAGTCGTCACACACAGAGAAGGAAATTGACTTGCATCACTTGCTTAAAACATTTGCCTGCTTGCTTTTGCTGCTTCCGGTCCACGTTCTAGCCGATTTCGATCACGGTGAGTGGGACCGCCTGCTTCGAGAGCATGTAAGAGTTCAGGGTGGGGGAATCGCCACACAGGTTGATTATTCGGGTATGGCAGCAGACCGAGCAGTACTGAAAGCCTATCTAGCCGAGGTCGCTATGGTGCCGCGCAGCACTTTCGATAGCTGGTCGACGTCTGCTCAGCTCGCCTTCCTGATCAACGTCTACAATGCCTGCACCGTCGACGTGATTCTGGAGGAATACCCCGATATCGATTCCATTAGGGATATCGGATTTCTCTTCTCCTCTGCCTGGAATCAGAAATTCGCTAGCCTATTTGGTGAGCCGGTAACCCTCGATGAGATCGAGCACGACATGATCCGAGGCTGGGGTCGCTATCAGGAGCCCAGGATTCACTTCGCCGTTAATTGTGCGGCGATAGGTTGTCCCGCACTTCGGGCCGAAGCTTACGTGAGTGACAGGCTAGAAATGCAGTTAGAGGACAGTACGAAACTATTCCTGTCCGACCGCAGTCGCAATTACTATGACAATGGGCGCATGTATATTTCCAGTATCTTTGATTGGTATGAAGAAGATTTTGAACAGAGTTGGGGCGGGATCGATTCGGTGGCCGAATTCTTAGCGAGGTATGCGGCCGAGCTAGAAGTTGATGTAGGGACTGCAAAACAACTTCGCACTGGTGATATTCGCATTCGCCATCTTAGATATGATTGGAGTCTGAACGACACTCGGTGAGCGATGCGGGAGGGTGACTCCGATGCTGGTTATGCTAAACTCGCTGGCGGAAGAGTATCATCCCCGGTGGGGTGCCCGGACTTCAAACCCGGTGAAGTCTGTTAATGACAGGCTTGGTGGGTTCGACTCCTGCCTCTTCCGCCAATAATTATTCTAACTATCTGATATTCCTCGTTAAATTACCCGTCATTTTTTTAGCCCATAAGCCAGCCCATAAATTATTTGTTACTTCTTTTTCTTGGATTTCTTCTTCACAGTAGTTTTAGTGATGGTATCTAACCCCTCATGAGCATCTATATTGAGTGACTGACACACCTGGACGTACTCAATAACATCTAATCTACGATCTCCCGTAAATACCTTGCCAACAATGGCAGGAGACCATCCGAGCTTTTTAGCTAGCTGACGTATAGAAACATCACTCTCTTCTTTATTTGCGTTAAGCCACGAGCAGAGTCTTTCATGTTCAGTGGAGTATATGGTCTTAGGCTTTTTCATCGTCTCAATTATAGAGACGGGCGGGGTTGTCTCTATAACAGAGACGGAGTAATATGTCTCCATTTTGGAGACGGGCCATAACTGACTAAGGTATAGAGGAGAGGAAAATGCGTGGAAATGACTGGACGGCTAAATATCTAATAATCACTGCGTCAGCATTTATGCTACAGGCATGTGCTGTAACGGGCATCAGCCCTGAAGGGGCCAATGTTCGGGTAATATCTGAAACACAGGCGTCGGACTGTGTGTTTGTGGACAATGTAGCGACGTCTAATAGCAATACCCTCATTGAAGACCCTCAACAAGATGCTCGTAACAAGGCGTTTAATAGGGTCGCTGTGTTAGGAGGAAATTCACTGCGAATCGTCTCAACAAACAGTCAGATTGCCCCCTCAGGCCTCGGTTCAATATTTACTCTCTCCGGCGAAGTCTATCGCTGTAACTAGCATCCCATATTTCACTTGAGGGGAATACGTGCCCGAGGCGAAAACTACGTTAGAAACCTAACAAGAAAGGAGACGAGTAATGATCCACTACAGAAAGATGTTAGGAGCGGTTGCGGTATCGTTATTACTTGCTGGCTGTGAAGGATACGAGCTGGTTATCGTTGA
>NVUL01000091.1 GCA_002401885.1 SAR86 cluster bacterium | reverse complement strand
AGTTGGGGGATAGATAGAGTCGACTTATCAAACCACGGGGATCGGCATCGTATTCAGCCTCGGCCACTCCGCCCGGTTCGTTGTGGTAGAGAATATAGAAGAAGTTTTCGCCGAAGGTCTGACGCCAACTTTCCATGGGCGACTGCGCCACGCGACCTCCGTAAGGCACGCTCATAGCGATCAACGCGGTGAAGCGAGAAGGATGCAATAGGACCGTACTCCAGGCCACGATTGCGCCCCAGTCATGACCAACCAATATCGCAGTCTCCTCATCCAATGCATCCAGAATACCTACCAAGTCTGCAGCCACATGATTGATGTCGTAGTCACCGACATCGGCGGGTTTGTCGCTCTCACCATAGCCGCGCATGTCCGGTGCCACCACGCGATAGCCCGCATCAGCCAGCATGGTTATCTGATGCCGCCATGAATACCAAGACTCAGGCCAGCCATGCGCCAACAAGACCAGCGGCCCCGTCCCAGCCTCCGCAATGCGCAGTGTTATTCCATTGGACTCTATAAATCGAAATGTTACTCCTGCCACAGGTGACTCCACACTCACGCCTATACCTCCTTGTTGTGCCAATATTTGTCCTGACAGCGTGCTGTGTAGAACCCATAAAACAGCAGTGATTCTACCAAAAGTCTGTATTGCATTCGTTGTCGTCCGAATCATCCTACATGCTCCGCGTCCACCAAGATTTTCGTGGGTAGAGCAAGACTAACATGGTCGCAGTTGACTTCACCACGTCAAGGACGTTTCAATGAGATAACTAATTGTAAGCAGAAGATGGAGTGGGCCGTGGAAGAGAGTGATGTGCCTTATATGAAGAGGACCCGTGACTTCTATCGCGCCCAGGGCTACAGCAATGACTATCAATGGGCACACTATGATGACGTGCCTTTTAGCCGTCTTCAAAAACCGCTTAGTCAATGCAAAGTTGCCGTAGTCACCACCGCAATGCCTGATTCAGAAACAGGGCGCACGCAGCGACGAGTGCATTCTAGCTCGAGCCTGCCTGTTCCTGCCTCCATGTATACCGATGAACTGTCATGGCATAAAACTATGACACACACGAATGATGTCGCCTCCTTCCTACCGCTGTCGCAGCTTAAACGCTGCGAGGACGAAGGTCTTATAGGCGAGCTAGGCCACCGCTTTCATTCGATCCCAACCGAGTATAGCCAACGCAACACCACCCTGAACGATGCACCTGAAATTCTTTCTCTCTGTCAGCAGGATGCTGTGGATGTCGCCATCCTAGTACCATTGTGACCTGTCTGTCACCAGACCGTGAGTCTGTTAGCACGACATTTAGAAAGCAATGGCATCATAACTTTAATCATTGGATCTGCGATCGATATCGTAGAGCACTGTGGCGTACCTCGATACTTGCACAACGATTTCCCACTCGGAAATCCCTGTGGCATCCCTTATGACGAGGCCATGCAGCTTGAAATAGTCCGTCAGGCTTTGGCGCTTATCGAGAATTCTGAACAAGCGCGCACAACTGAACGCACTCTCTTTCGTTGGAAGAATGATATCTGGCGCGAGGACTATGCACTAATCGACGACAGCAACCGAGAGGAGCTGCAGCAACGCGGCGAACGTCGCCGTAAACAGCAGACAACAGACAAAGCCGCAGGAAATTCACGCGCAGCGATGATCTCAGATACCTAGGCTTCGCCGACACAATTACAACAAACTCCGAAGAGGCATTTATTATGAAATTCTCAAAAGTGTTTACCCTGTCAATGACCACGCTACTACTCTTACTCCTCAGCTCGATGCTAGGCGGTTCATTCGCACAGCAGCCGGATGTCCGCATTTTCAACACGGTTAAGACTAAACTCGCTGAGGGCAAGCAAGTCATTGGCGGCACGGTATCGACGCCCGACCCGGATATTTATTGCGCAATGGCCAACTCGGGCTATGACTATATCTGGATCGAGATGCAGCATAGCCACCTCGGCTACACCGATGTCGCCAGAATGATATGGGCCTGTAAGGATGCACCTGCGATTCCCTTTATTCGCGTCCCCGATGCTACCGAGGGCGACATACAGAAGGCTGTTGATATTGGGGCGCTGGGCATAATCGTACCAATGGTTGATACCGCCGAAAAAATGGAACGTGCGGTACGATTCGCGAAGTACCCTCCGATTGGAAGACGCAGTCAGGGCGGTGGACAGTACGGCGCACTCTGGGGCAGAGACTATCGAGCTGCAGCCAACGACAACATAATGATTATCGCCATGATCGAAACTGAGGAAGGCACTGCCGCGGCAGATGAGATTGCCAATGTCGACGGCGTCGATCTCGTTTTTGTAGCGAGCTCCGATCTGAGTAGCTTCAGCGGCCGCAGCCAGGGCGATCCTGTGTATGAAAATTTAGTCACTCGCATCAAGACTGAGACGACGAACGCAGGCAAGTATGTGGGCGGGCCGTCGGGATGGATGACCACCCGTGACGGCTATCAATTCTTTCAAGGCCCTGGAACGTCGTCCCTTATTCGAACTGGAGTGCGAGTCACGCTGGAGGAGTCGGACCCCTGTCGATTCCTACCTTCAGGCACAGCGCCTGTACAGGGTGAAGATCCCTGCCCCTAGGTCCAGGAATAGTTACCTGCTCGTAGCCTTTCATTAATGCAACCTTTTGGTTGCATTTTTGCCTGAGCTGTGGAAAATAGCCGCTAAGCATTCGCCTAACTATTTTCAAGGACACCCCCTATGGAAGACAAGATAGAGAAAACAGTAGAACTTAAGGCCTCAATAGAGCGAGTCTGGCGCGCACTAACCGATCACAATGAATTCGGCGAGTGGTTTCAGGTTGCCCTTGAAAAACCTTTCGCTGTAGGAGAAAAGACCGAAGGCAATATTACCTACCCTGGCTACGAACATATGCGACTTGAGGCCATGGTAGAGACGATGGACACGAACACACTGTTCGCCTTCAGCTGGTGTCCTGTCCCTGATGAGAGTGGCAATTCGCCTCTTGGCGGCATGCAAACTCTAGTCGAATTTAAACTGGAGGCAATAGAGTCTGGCACACGACTCACTATCATCGAATCCGGCTTCGCGGCGTTACCCGAGGACGTAGACAGAGTGGCAGCCTTCCAAAGAAACGCTGAAGGCTGGGAAGGCCAGACTAAAAATATTGCGGCGCATGTTGAAAGCTAAGAAAGATCACCCAACAAGCAAGGAAGCCCAACTTTTCGCCGCGCTGGGTGATAACACTAGACTGCAGCTAATCAATCGATTGGGCGGCGGAGAACGCAATTCCATTTCCGGACTCAGTGCCGGAATGAAGTTAAGCAGGCAGGGAGTTACCAAGCATCTGCGGGTACTAGAAAATGCCGGAGTTGTGAAATCCACGCGCGTTGGCCGTGAGCTCCACTTCTCACTACAGCCGGAAGCGTTAACGCCGCTACAAGAATATCTCGATCTGGTCTCCACTCAGTGGGACGATGCCATCGAGCGCCTGCGCTCATTGGTAGAAGAGAAGTAACAATTAGCCACTCTTTTCTATTGGACACGGCGAGTCATAAAATCAATACTTGAGCCTGCCTCTGCAGCCTACCGCTGCGGTCAACGCCATGCGGACTGTCGGTGCATCGTTATGAAACAGATCTACACTCATGACAATATTGTTGTTTTACATTCAGCGAAGAACATTCTCGCGTTAAACGACATCGAATCCTTTGTGAAGAATGAACACACGATTCCCAACGGTGCACGGCACGGCATCGAAAATACATTTTTGGAACTCTGGATCATTAACGATCAAGATTTTTCAAAGGCCGCAGAAATTATCGAAGGCCAGCTAAACAACCCCGAACCGACGGCATCATGGACCTGTATAAAATGTGATGAACCAAACGACGGTAGCTTCGATTTTTGCTGGAAATGCCAATCGGAAAATACAGGCAGCCAAAAATCCTAAACACCGTAGTTACAGTTATTCCTCTGCATCGCGTTCTATTTTACTGGAATAGCTCACGGGCTTTACCGTGCTACTAAATCAAAGCAATAATCCAATAGGATTGACAAAGTAAAATGCAGATTCGACTCATAGCAGCAACGACTTTTCTTCTTACCACAATATCGGCGCCACTATTTGCCCAGAGCGAGGCCGAAGACGATGCCACAATTACCTACCCTGCCGCGTATTTCTCCGAATACGGAGTAGTTTCTGTCAACGATATGTTGAGCCGAATTCCCGGCATAGGTCTCGCCTTGGAAGGCAATCAAGTCCCAAGCTTTAGCAACAGCAATGACCGTGGGCTCGGTGCTACTAGCCAAATTCTTATTAACGGCAAGAGACTAGCCGGCAAGGCAAACGAGGCGAGTAGCCAGCTCGATCGCATCGCCGCAGCACAGGTAGACTACATCGAAATCATTCGCGGCAACTCTGGCGATCTAGATGTGCGCAATTCGGGACAATTGGTCAACATCGTCCTGTTAGAATCACAGAGTAATTCCAGCGTCTCGGGCGAATTTGGATTCACACATTTCCATGACGGAACTGTAGAGCCTAATGGCACGTTTTCCTATAGCGCGCAGTCTGGCGCATTTAACTACTTGATCAGTGCAGATGTGACTAGCGGATATGAGTTCCTGGAAAGTAGAGAAGTGAGTTTTCTTGCGGACAACAGCTTGAATGATACGCGAGATTTCGACCGCATACGCGAACAAACGACTTATAGATTGAATTCGAACATCGTCTACCAGCCCTCTCCCACCAACAGAATTGCATTCAACTTTCTGTATAGCGAGAGCGATCCGCCGGCAAGTCTCAACCGCACCATAACTAATTATCAAACGGCAAATGCCGCAACCACCTACGAACGCGAGAGCTTACCCTCTACTCAAGATGACTGGGAACTTGGCGGCGACTATGAGCATAATTTCAGCAACGGTGGAAAATACAAATTTCTATTCATAGTAAATGAGCAGGATCGAGCCACGACTCGTGAGAGTTTTGTCTCTACAGTGCTAGGAGGCGCCGAGACAAAGGACCTGTTTCTCGATACTGCCAGCAAGTATCAGGAACGCATTGCCCGCACATCTTACAGTTGGCCGGTAGCAGCCGCACAATCTCTCGAGCTCGGCATTGAGGGCGCGCAAACAATTCAGAATTCTTCGCTACGGCTCGGCTTAAACGTGCCCGGAGAAACCTCAGCAGACTTTGGCGGCCTCAGACCTATACCGGTACCCAACGCGTTCTCTGAAGTCGAAGAGATTCGCTTCGAGGGATTCGCCATACACAATTGGCAGATTAGTGACCGCACCTCACTTGAGAGCTCACTGTTCTATGAAACATCCGAGATAGAACAGAGCGGCGACATCAACAAGAAAAGAGACTTCGATTTCCTCAAGCCCAAGCTGGATTTCCGTTTCGACATCAACAGCAGCTTCCAATTTCGCGTATCTGCTGAGAAAGATGTTTCGCAGCTCAGCTTCAGAGATTTCTCAGCCGGCGTGAATCAGCAGGACGACGATCAAAACACGATTGCAGGCAATCCCGAATTAGAGCAAGAGCAAACTTGGCGCTACAACATCAATCTCGACTATCGCCTGCCGAACGATGGTGGCGTCTTGAATTCTCGATTCTTCTACTACGACGTATCGGATTCGATTGGCAAAGTAGATGTAACTACCGACCCTTTGCAGCCAATCAGCGCCAATGGCAATGTCGGCGATGGCAAGGTCTTCGGCCTGTACCTCAACGCCAGCATACGACTAGGCTTCCTCAATCTGCCCCAAGCGGTAGTGACAGCGGCCTTTAACTTCGAAGATGCCTATATCTTTGACCCTCTTATCAATAAGAAGCGCACCATCATTCCCTTCGACCGCGGCGGCTTTCGCCTGGGCTATCGCCAGGACGTGCCCTCACAAAATCTAAGTTTCGGCATCAACTATCAAGATGGTTTCGGCGATGTCGGCGGAACTGGCGGCAATCGCGTTCGCTATGATATCGACAACGTTGTCTTCTTCGGTGGAGGAAAGCTTCGTCCGGAACTCAAATTATTTGCCGAGAAGGTCGGCTACGGAAATCTTACCTACCGCATTGAAATCAACAACGCCGAGGACGAGATAAGGTGCCTCGAGCGAAAACGCTACAATGGCTATCTTCGTGACGGCAACTTGAGCGAGACGGAAAAACCCTGCTCGAGTACTGGCGCACAGTTTGTGTTTAAGATTCGGGCAAATTTTTGACCGCAAATTAAGTTCTCCTTTAGTAGAAGTACTTAATCCCCAGCCCATCACCGTACTCAGTATCTGTGTGTGCGCTGTAAGAGACCATCTGCTATTAAGCCGGCAGTTGATTCCATACCAGTATTCGTTGTCTGTGCTCCAGCGCCAATCTACTCCGAAGCGTCGCGTTAGCGGGATCTCTGACTGCAGTTCCAAGCGAAAGCTTCCATCGTCATCGACTCGCCACTCACTATCGATCAATAACGGCAGGGTAATGTTAAGCCCGGCTATTCCAATATCATGGGTGTTATCGTGTAGTAGCAAGGACAGCGGAATTCTATGCCTTAGAGTGGCTCGAAGGCCTAGCAGTAGTCGAAAAATATCCTAGCAACTTCGAACCCAATCCAACGCTCAATTGTTGTCCTAAATCAGGCATTCAGCCGTTATGTATGGTGGGGATGCTGCCGAATTGATAAACTATGAATGTCAGATAAGGACTATTTTGTTGACTAGCTTGCTGACCTGCTAGCAACGCTATTTAGAGGGGAAATTATGTACAAAACCATTCTTTGTGCAATAGAAGCTTCACAGGAAGGAAAAAAAGTACTAGCCAAAGCTTCCGAGCTAGCCAAATGTTACGGGAGTAAACTCATCGTGATTAACGTACTGCCCTATACTTTACTTCCGAAAGACTATCAAAAGACCCTGCAAGACGACATTTCTCCAAAGGTTGAGAAAATTACAGCCTCTTTCGGCATCCCCCTCAAAAATTGCCTTATCAAAGTAGGCAAACCCTACGAAGTTATCTGTAAGGTAGCTGGCAAGAAGAAAGCTGATTTGATTGTTATCGGAACCCATTCCAAAAAGGGATTGCGAGCGGCAATAGGCTCTACAGCAACCGGCGTGTCCAACAACGCCAAGTGCGATGTGACCCTGTTTAGGATATAGCCCTTGTGCGTTTTTACATCCTCCACTAGGCGTGATAAATGCAAAGTCACGCCTGGCAAGCAAAGCACAAAAAACAAGGCCCAGCTATAACTGGGCCTTGTTAAATATCACATGTGGCACTACAAATTTCGTCTCGATGGAAGTGCTTTATAAACTGGCACTCAATTGGCACCTCGACCGACATCCAGGATGACCTGCTGAGACTGCATTGCTATTCTGTCTCGCTGATTTAAAGTCATGCAATAGAATTGGGAAATATTACTCCCCAGTGGCCGCTCCTTAGTGCAGACCAATTTCTCGCCTTCTGAGCTCACAGTTGCATTGTAGGCATCGACCTGCTTCTGCGATCTGATTCTCGGAATGCCGCCATCTTCATACATACTTTCGCAACCAACGAGTGTTGCGGCCAAGATTAAGACTGCCAGAATATTTTTCATATACGTCCCATTTTTTGAAGTAATTCGATTATGCCAGCGCCAGCGCTTGTTCAATATCTGCAATTATATCGTCGATGTGCTCGATACCAACACAGATGCGCATAGCCTCCGGCGTCACACCCGCCGTCAACTGCTCTTCCTCATTTAGCTGTCTGTGCGTAGTCGAGGCCGGATGGCAAGCTAGTGTTTTCGTATCGCCAATATTTACCAGGCGCTTAATCATAGCCAGGGCATCATAGAAACGAACGCCTGCGTCGAACCCCCCATTTATACCAAATGTCAGCAAGGATGCTGGCGTACCACCGCAGTATTTTTGCGCTAGTGCATAGTTAGGGTCGCTCTCCAGACCTGCAAATTTCACCCATTCCACTTTGTCATGCCCTTGCAGATATTCGGCAACGGCTATCGCGTTGCTACAGTGTCGCTCCATTCGCAGGCTTAGCGTTTCCAAGCCCTGCAAGATAAAGAAGGCATTCATAGGCGACAAGGCCGAGCCAGTATTACGCAACGGAACGGTTCTTGCTCGCCCTATATAGGCCGCCTCGCCCAGAGCCTCGGTATAGACGACGCCGTGGTAGGAAGGTTCTGGTTCATTCAATTCTGGGTACCGGTCCTTGTGTTCGGCCCAGGGAAATTTACCCGAGTCCACGATCACACCACCGATAGAGGTGCCGTGGCCACCGATGTATTTAGTCAGGGAATGCACGACGATGTCGGCACCAAATTCTATCGGGTTGCAGATGACCGGTGAAGCCACAGTATTATCGACGATTACGGCAACACCGTGCTTGTGAGCAGCAACGCAGACAGCCTCCAGATCGATGATATTGCCAGCGGGGTTACCGATAGTCTCGCAATAGACTGCCTTGGTCTTGTCGTCGATTAGCTTCTCGATTGCCTCGGCCGAATCGTCCTCCGCGAAGCGCACCTCGATGCCTTGGCTCGGCAACATGTGTGCAAATAGCGTGTAGGTGCCACCATATAGTTGTGGCGTTGAGACGATATTGTCGCCCGCTTTGGCGATCGTCAGAATCGAATAATTGATAGCCGCCATACCAGAGGCTACTGCCAATCCGGCAATCCCCCCTTCCATCGCAGCTACCCGCTGTTCCAACACATCGTTGGTAGGGTTCATGATGCGCGTGTAGATGTTGCCGGGCACAGCCAGATCGAAGAGATCGGCACCGTGTTGGGCATTATCGAATTCGTAGGCGACTGTTTGATAGATAGGAACAGCCACGGACTTTGTAGTGGGGTCGGTTTCGTAGCCGGCGTGGATGGCTAGGGTTTCTTTTCTCATTATTGTGAACTCCTCAAATTCTGATGGGTCGTTTATACATGAGCTTCTAGCGGTACGCAATTTAGACGAGACACACGGAATTGTGTGCGTCCTTAACCGAGCGAGAGTAGAGTTTTCTATCAAAGAGACAAATACTCGATATTCAATATTGTATGTGTATACTGATACAATACTAAACACACTCAGATAGAGCCCAATGCAGTGAGCGCGGTATTTGCATCTATAAAGAGAATTTCGCTGACACTTATCTGCGTATTGGTGCTACTGCCTATTACCTTCATGTCCTTAGTTGGGGTGTACAGCTTAACGCTAAGAACAAATCTTGATGAGAAATTCCCCCCACCCGGCAAGATGGTCGACATCGGCTCCCACAGGCTACATATCCACTGCACCGGGGAATACCAATCAGCAACCGTCCTTCTAGAGGCCGGTGCAGGAGCCTGGTCTACTCACTGGACTCGCGTTCAATCACTACTCTCGAATCACATACGGGTGTGTTCTTACGACAGGGCCGGTTTGGGCTGGAGCGAAAAGGGTCCTCTTCCAAGGGATGACCGAACTATTGCAGCCGAATTAGATAGGCTATTACTAGCATCGGAAGAAGCACCGCCCTATGTGTTAGTTGGCTGGTCTGGAGGAGGCCCGCCAGCATGGCTGTACGCCAAAACTCATCCAGATGTGGTAATGGGCGTAGTCATGGTTGAGTCAGTAACGAAATCATATAGAAAATGGTCTGATGAAAATGCCTCTATAACTAAGATATTCGTACGAGACAATCTGCGTCCTGTTTTGTCTCTTCTGGAAATCACA
This sequence comes from SAR86 cluster bacterium, assembly GCA_002401885.1. Taxonomy (GTDB): domain Bacteria; phylum Pseudomonadota; class Gammaproteobacteria; order Pseudomonadales; family Pseudohongiellaceae; genus UBA9145. The sequence goes on along the minus strand of NVUL01000091.1, from coordinate 6,430 downwards.
CAACGCGTTTTATTCCCAACCGAATTACCTGCGATAATATCTAGCGAGTTCTCAGAATTTCAGAAAGAGGTTCTTGCCCACCCTGGCTTCCGAAGCCGAATGGTCTCTTCTTCATCAGCTGAAGGAGCTGCACACGAAGATTTGGCTTACATGTCCGATTTAGGAGACACTCCACTCATAGTGCTTGAAGCTGGAAGAGTGCTGTGGCCAATCTCTGAGATTGAATGGCGCGATGGCCAGAGGCAGTTGCTTATCCAGTCAACGAACAGCAAGCATATTGTGGCAAGTTCGATCGGTCACAACATTCCGATGGATGCGCCGGAAATTGTTGTTAAGGCGATCGAAGAGTTAATTCAGGAACCGCAAGTATCTGAGTAAATTGAAATGACGCTATTAGCTCTTGCAGAAGCACGGCTATTTCAGTGAGATACTAATTATGTTTAGCGAGAAAACCGTGAATGTGCCATTCTGAGCTGAAATCGGCTGATTTTGCACACACATGTCGTAATTCTGACGTAGAGGAGACCTAAGTCTTCACCGACAATGCAGCTCTCTTTCATTGCATAAGGTGGTACTTACTAATGGATATGAACATCGACAGTGCTGTACTTAAGAAATTGCGCGTAGCTAAGTCCTGGTCGCAGGAACAGCTTGCTGAGCAGGCAGGATTAAGCCTGCGTACTGTTCAGCGAATAGAGTCTGAAGGCATTGCTTCGCTGCAATCCCGTAAGGCGATAGCCCAGGCTCTAGAGGTTGACCCCTCAACGCTTGATGCCGAAGCAGATTCTGTAGTTGGCAAAACCACAGAGCCAATGCCAAAGATTGAAAAACGCCATACGTTCAATCCAGCTTCAATGCCTGGATATTATTTTTTGAATTCCTTCCGCTTGTTCTCGATTGGATTTTTGTGGTTAATCCTCGCTTCATACATTTTCTCAGGAATTACTTTTATCCTAGGCAGCATATTCTTCTGGGAATTAACGCCATTTACGGCGTTGCAAAGTGTAGGCGTAGGCATCATTTCAACTCTGATGGTCGTACCTATATACCTTATGTTCCTTTGGCCATATAAGCATGCAATGAGAATGGAGATAGTTAAACCACCCACAGAGGAATCAGTAAACTTTTCTAACACCTAGCAAACTAGCCAGCATCCGTTTATGGCACGAGCATGATTGGCTGGCTCAATAAATGCGCACCCCCAATAATGTCACGGATCAATAAAAACCATTAATAATTAGCCGCCATGATCGTCATTATGACTAATGACGAAACAATTTTGTTAATGAGGCTATTTTCGTGAGCATTCAAGCTGAGGAGACTATCGAATGAAGTACGCCATGTGTTTCTTGTTGAGTGTTACCACCTTAGGCCTCCTATCTCTTACTACCCAAGCTCATCACAGCACGAGTAATTTCGACTCCAGCCAGGAAATTACCCTGCGAGGCACTGTTACTCGTGTTGAATGGGTCAACCCTCACGTCTATATCTATATTGATGAACAATCCTCTAACGGGGAATCAGTGCGCTGGGAGATCGAGGGACAGCCACCGGCTGCACTGAGGAGACTAGGCTGGAGCCGCGATATGTTAAGTGTAGGTGACTCAATAAGTGTTACGGGGAATCCAGCAAAAGATAGCGATGTGAAGAAAATGAATGGCCAACTTATAGAGAAAGAAGAAGGTACTTTGTATGACGAGACGCAAGCTTTAGTCAAGATGGCTGCCGCACCAACTCCGAGAACAGGCGCGAGCAGTTTGGCAGGCATCTGGACAACCAAGCTGGACCTTTCTAATTACTATCATTTTTTCTTCGGTGCAGGGGAAGAAGAATTGACAGATAAGGGCCGCGTAGCGCGCGCACAATATGATGAAAATACCATGAACCCCGGCCTTAACTGTCTCTCACTCGACTCACCCTCGCTAATGCTAATGGCTGATACCAAAAAAATAACCATTGCTGAAGACAAAATCCAAATTAGTGCCGACTACGACAATGGAGAACGCACTGTGCATATGAACGCCACATCGCACGAGGGGGCGTCTGTATCGTCTCAGGGGCATTCAATTGGGTATTGGGAAGGTGACGACCTTATTATCGATACCACCCATTTCAGCGAGAGTATTACTGGCAATGGAAAGGGAGTTCCATCTGGTAGTGAGAAACATTTAGTGGAAAGACTAATTCTAAACGAGGATAGGCAGAGCTTAACTTATTCTTTCGAGCTGGCAGATGCAGAGTATATTGCGACCCCAATAACAGGCAGTACTACATGGTTTTACCAGTCAGATTCGAATTTTGTCACCGAAGATTGTAGCTTGGAGAACGCTCGGCGATATTTGGAGTTGGAGCAGCAATAATTTCGGGAATATCGGGGGAGGAAATCAATGGAATCAGCATAGCTTGACTTGACCACCGAACTTTCCGAATCAAAATACTCTGACCCCTTTTATTATATAGAGAGCGAGCATTTTTCTCTTCTCGTTTTCTACTGCGATTGCTGACCAAGCCAGCTGTTAAATCGCTCAACCATACAGTCGGCTATCATGACGATATCTCCTTGCGCTAGTACCGTGCATTCCTCAAAGTGTTGCGTAGAAACAGCAACATTGAAAAGGTTCGCCAGCTGATAATTGCAGGCGTGAATACTGACGTATTCTCCGCCCTCCCAAACTCTCCCACAGTGATCATTAATCAGCGCGCCCGCCATAGATAGATTGTAATCTTTGCCCTGCCAATCCTGCGCCAAGCTGGCACTCGCCGCGGCAGCAACTAATAAACTAAAAGCCAGACATGCAAAATTTCTGTTCATTCGATCTCTCTAAATCTTTAGGGCGGTACTCGAGGCGAGTAGCAACGGGGCAAGCTAATGTGGTTAAGCGTAAGTATTTAAACAAATATTAGGGTTAGGGGAAATAAATAGACGATCAGCGGCCAACAATATCCAGAAAGGCAGTCACCTCTTCATACCTGCGGCTTCTGGCAAAATCTCTCGCCGCAACCCCGGCAGCATTTTGAATATTGGAATCCACTCCAGCATCAACCGCTATCTCGGCTGCTTCAAGTATTCGTGCCTCGCGATCATTGCCCTCTATCCCGGCTCGACGCTCTGCACTTCCCCAGCTCATCCTAAGACGTCTGTATCCCATACCTACTGCCGCCATGAGAACAGAAACATCTCCCTCTTCAGCAATCACAGGTTCAAGGCCACTTAGGGTCGGGTAGGTCACGTTATTTACGAAGAATGGATCCGCCCCGCGCTCCAGCAGCAGCGTCATTATTTGCGGCTCAGTAAAACGCGCTGCCAGCCACAGCGGTGTCGCTCCGATCAGGGAGTCATGAAAACTGTAATCTGTTGACTGGCGCCTTGCAGGAGTTGGTTTTTCCAAAATGGCTTCAATCTCTGCACCATGATCAAGCAATAACTCAATAGCCCCAAGGCTGCCTCGCAAGACTGCGGCGTGCAATGCCGTATGCCCGCTAGCAGAAGACTCAACATCGGCGCCGCTGCTCAACAGAAAGTCCAGTAACTCAATATTGCCGCCATGAATAGCCATGATTGCCGGACTCGTACCGAATGCCGAGAGGCCATTTACATCACTGCCAGCTGCTACCAATAGGCGAGCGGACTCTAGACTCCCTGCTCTCGCAGCAAATAGTAGCGCCGTATTGCCGCCCTGTTCAACCCAGACCTTATTGAGAGGGTGACTATCCTGTTCCTTTTCACTTTTCACATACTGACTGCGAACCAGAGTTCGGGCGTCTACGTCGGCACCGTAGTCGAGAAGAGCCTCAACCACATCTGAATGGCCCTGCCCCGCCGCCCACATCAGTGCAGTCTGATTCCGCGTTACCTCTCCCCGCGGACTTGCTCCAGCTGCCAGCAAAGAACGCACTAGCTCGGCATTGCCAGAATGGGCCGCTGTCATAACAAGAGTTTCTCCGGAGAGAAGATTCAAATTCGGATTAGCTCCACTTTCTAAAAGAGCATCCACCATTGCTGAGCTGCCATTATCTGCAGCCAGCCACAACGGCGTAACACCTAGGTCGGTAGCAGAATTGACATCGATACCTCGCTCAATCAATTTCACCGCAACTTGAACATTGTCGTGATAGCTCGCCCAGTGCAGTGCAGATGTCCCGTCACCGTAAACATCTTGTACGTTGCTATCAGTGGAGAGAAGAGAGGAAAGTCTGGTCCAGTCTGCGTCCTTGGCAGCCTGCACAACTGGCGGCATACCCTGCCCAAGGGCAGGCAACGCGAGGAGTAAAATTCCGAGAGCAAATATTTTCTGACAAATTCTCATTGTGTGATTCATAGTATGAATGGCTGCCACTTAAGAAGTAAGTGGTAGGGAACCAGTACTACCTCCAATTTGATCAACAGGCAGATTGAACTTGTCCATAATGGAAACCAATAGATTCGCCATTGTCGGTTCATCTTGATAACTGCGATGCTGCCCGCCTTGCATCCAACCGGCGCCACCGCCTACCAACATCACCGGCAGATTAATGCCTGAGTGGATTGTGCTGTTTGAAAGACCCGCACCATAGAGAATGGTCATATTGTCTAGGAGGTTTCCCTCGCCATCGGGGACCGCGGCTAGCTTCTGTAAATAATTGGAGAAAAGCTGCGCATGATAGGTATTAATGTGCGACATCTTCTCTACCAGCTGCGCATTGTTATTGTGATGAGAAAGTGGATGGTGGGCATCAGGAACGCCTATCTGCGGGTATGGCCGCGCACTCTGTTCCTTACTCATCATGAAGGTAATGACTCGCGTCAGATCGGTTTGCAATGCCAACACCTGCAAGTCCTGCATGATCTCCATATGCTCTTCATAGTCTACCGGCACACCAGCAGGCTGATCCAGTTCTGGCAAAGACAGGTCTATCTGCTCTTCGGCTTTCTGAATCCGCCTTTCGATATTGCGAATTGATTCGGTGTAGCTCTCCATTAGATAACGGTCTTCAGCCCCAAGGCTGTTCTCCAGGCTGGTGAGCCTATCGAGAACAGCATCGAGAATACTACTCTGTTGTTTCAAGCGCGCCTCTCGCACAGCCTTCACCGTACTGCCGCTATCGCCAAACAGTCGCTCGAATACTGAGCGGGGATTGTGTTCCATCGGCAAGGGCTCGGTTGCACCGCGCCAGGAAAGTGTATGAGTATAGACACAGCTCAGATTTACAGTGCAGGCTCCAGCAAGTGCTGGCGCATCCATGGACAATTCCAGTGAAGAAAGTTGAGTCTGCCTGCCCAGCTCTTTAGCGAGCAACTGATCGAGCGACACGCCGGCTAGAATTTCTACTTCATTGCGCCCGCCCCTAGTAACACCTGTTAGGAAGGAGCCCCCGGCACCGGCATGAGCAATATTCCAGTTAGCCTTCAAGCCAGACAGCACCATCATTTTGTCTTTGAACGGAGCCAAAGGCTGCAGGATCGGAGTGAGCTCAAAATCTCTTCCGGTTTTGGCCGGCGTCCAATAGTCCATGGCCATACCATTGGGAACATAAACGGTCTGAAATCGATGTATTGGTGCTGGCGCCGTTTGAGCAAATGCAGGCGTCATCGCATCCAACATTGGCAAAGCTAGTGCTGCTCCGGTGCCTCGCAGCAATGCGCGGCGAGAAATGGATTTACCTGTAACTCTTTTAGGTAACGCAGTGGTTGCTGTTTGAGCTTTCTTAGTCATCTCGTTGTACTCATCAGAAACGGTGGGCTCATCACGATCCCGGTTATTAGGGAAGACCAGCTATAGTTCTGATCGGCCGCATCACTCACAATCTTGCGTATAACCGGCTGGTCGTAATATTCAACTCTGCGACCCAGCGCGTAGGTCATCAGTTTTTCTGTCAATGTGTGGGAAAACTGCTCCGGCCTGTCCAGCATCCAGTCGCGCAGGTCCGCGAAACCGGAAAACTCAACGCCTCCGGGATAGCTGCCGTCGGGGTCTACAAGATTCCCCACTTCATCATGTTCCCGCCAGCCGCCAATCACATCGAAGTTTTCCAATGCAAAACCAAGGGGATCGATGACAACATGACAGGAGGCACAAACTGGGTCTGCTCTATGCCTGGCCAGCCTTTCACGAATAGACGTGGGAACTTCACCTGCCTCTGCATCGGGAAGTATCGGCACGTTTGCCGGTGGTGGTGGTGGTGGCGTTCCTAACATATTATCCAACAGCCATTTGCCACGAAGTACCGGCGAAGTACGCCCCGGATAAGAAGTCACTGTCAGCAAAGCTCCCTGCGACAATAGGCCGCCACGCTGATTTCTATCGGGTAACTCAGTCTTTCTAAAACGGCTTCCATAGATGCCTTCAACGCCGTAGTGATTAGCGAGCCGTTCATTGAGATAGCTGTGGCTTGCACCGAGCAATTCCATCACGCTGCTATCGGATTGCACGGTGTCCGCGACAAATAGTTG